>DASQMW010000191.1:0-32234 GCA_035645295.1 Archangium sp. | reverse complement strand
CGGCTCCGGACGTACCCGCGATCCTCGTGGTACGTCCTCAGCTCGTCGGGAGACAGCACCTCGGGACGAGCCGACCCCGAGAACTCGGACTGCGTCCAGTCGATCTGGCCATTCTGCCCGCCAGCCGGCAGCGCGCTCGCGGTGAGGGGCCCCATGAGCCCCGCGAGCAAACCCGCCCAGAGCGTCTTCCGCAGCAGGGACGATGACTTCGACACGTTCACATGCGTTGACATGAATCCGTTCTCCTTGCCTCGAGTGCTGGGGTCGGTACGACGGCATGCCCCTCGAGGAGGGCCCGCCGTCCTCCGGGAACTCAGCAAGGCCCATGCCGCCACATGGCCGAGGGCGCCTCAGAGGGACGGGGTCCTGCATCCCGGGAGCGGGGGTGTGTCAGTCCGGTGGGCTGACGTGTCAGTCCGGTGGGCTGACGTGTCCGCGCGGCTGCGCCGTGGCGAGCATTGGTGCCGCGCTTCGAATATCCGCTGGAGGACCTGACGAGCTGACGCCGAGGCCGCCGGGGTTACGGCCGCATGGCCACTCCACCCGGAAGCAACGCAGCCCCCGAGGCGTATAGGCGGGAGAGAAGCCATAAGGAGAGCGTCTCCTTGGCCGCGACGGTGGAGGAGCCGAGGAAGCAGAGGAGGGCGCGGGTGGATGGGGCCGGGCTGCTGCGCAGGACGTTGGCGCTGGACGGGCTTCGCCTGTCCGCGATGTGGAGGCAGGCTCACCTGAGGAGGCCCCCACAAATCCGGACGTGCGGATTTCCCGCATCCGGCTCTTCAGGCGCGGATTCGCTACGTGCCGTGCCGGTGGATGAAGCCGCTCCGAATCCATCTGAAGGATCCTCGACGCTCAATCCCTGGCGAAGCCGCAGCGCGAGCTGAAGCAGGGAGGGCGGAGGAGTTTTGGATGTGAGTTCCATGCCCACATCCGGCGCACGAGCGACAACAGGGAATGACGGGACCAGGGCCTTACGTGATACGGCCAATCGCCTTTTTCGATATCAGAATGGCGCCGCGTGACGCATTGATGGACATGCTGTGGCGCCCCCAGCGCAGATCCGGCGCGCCCATCACCTGAGATTGGGTTACGCCCACCCACTCGGTCCCGTTGTGCCAGAAGAAGCTGGCTCCATTCACGTTCTGCTCGTCGCCGTAACAGGCGTAGTCAATGGCGAGGAGGATATCGCTGGCGCTGCGCCCCACCTGCGCGAGCAGTGGATAGCCCTTCGCCTTGCCGTCGGAGTTCGGGTAATGGAACGCCGCGACGCAGCCCACCGTCGCGCTCCGCAGGAGCAGCAGGCTGCAGCCGCTCTGCCCGCCGGTGAAAATAAATCTGTAGGGCGGTGATTGTTCCGGGATGTTGTCCAGCAGCACCGGGGCGATGTGGGCCGCTGCGGTGGATGCGATGGACCCGTATGCAATGTAGGGGACGTAGTAGCCAGGAATCAGCCCCGGTGCGTCATTCGCGCTCCCCTCCAGCACGACCTGGGTCGCCGAGCTGACGAAGGAGGTCGACCAGGGCACCAGGTCAAAATAGGCGGGAGCATGGCTTGCCGCCAGCTTCAAACCACCTGACTGCGCTCCGCTCCTGGCCTGCAGATTGATGCAGACGTCGCGGGCATATCTCGGCGGATCTTGGGTGAAGCGTCCGTTCTCGTAGGCCGACATTGATTCCTCCGGTTGATGTTGCGAGCGCCGCCCGATTGCTGCGCTCCTCCGGATGGACGGCCGAATGCCCCGAGTTGTGAATGGGTACTCGGTGGCGCCGCGCTGCTTACCGGAGAATGGGCAAGTAGACGAGGGCGGGGTGGAAGAGCGCTTGTGGAGCACCTGGGTTTGCCCACGGCAGGTGCGAGGCTGGCCCCGGCGCGCGGGCCCCTCCAGGCCGCGGGGTGTTGAAGCTCAAGCCGCTAGGGCCAGGAGAGCCAGGCCCCTGCCGCCCACCTCATGCGAGGGCCGCCTGGGCCGGCGTGCACCCCATGGGGCTGCGCGGCTTCTCCACCCGCCTGGCTCACTGCTCCGGCGGCCCCCGTCAGCGCCACTCCTCGGCTCCTCCGCTCCAGCCCTCTCCCTCCACAGGGTCTCTCTCCCGCCTATACGCACGGTGGAGGACTGCCACGTGTTCGCGGCGGTGCTCGGGTGGCTGCTGCAGGTGGCCCGGCGCTCGGGCGGGCCGGACGCGGTGCGCGAGGAGTTGCTGGCGCTCGCGGTGACGATTCGGGGCTTGGCGCTGGCGGGGGCGCTCGACCTGTGCCGCGCACGGGTGGACGGGCTGGGAGCGCTCTGGGAGCAGGTGGACGCGCCCACGCGCGAGGGCTGGGAGAGGGATCGGCTGCTGCTCAACATCGCGGGCAAGGTGTGCGCGAAGCGCCGGGAGGCCGCCCGGCAGAACCTGGCGGCCCCGGCCTGGTTACCGCGAGTCCTTCCTCCCCCCCGGTTCAGAGCGTGGGGTAGCCGACGGTCTGGCCGCCAGCGACGCTCTGGCCACAGGTCAAGGAAGGCGAGATCCACGACGAATGCCTGGTGCCGTACTGCCGGTTCTCGGAGCGTCCGAGGGAACGGGTGGCGCTGCCAGAAGCGCCGACCAGACCCAGGGCGCAGCGGTCGCAGGTCTTCGAGCCGGAGCTGGCGTTGGAGTTGACGAAGAGCTGGCGGAAGTCCCAACCGCTGGCGCCGGTGACGACGTAGTAGTTGCCCGCCCCGCCGTTGCAGCTCGTGCCTCCGCTGCACGAGTTCGCACAGCCGCCGTAGTACTGGTAATACACATTGCCGACGATCATCCCACGGTGGTTCCACTCGCTGCACGTGGTGGCGACGTCCAGGTAACCGGACGGGGAGGCGTACGGGCAGTAGATCGTTCCGGACGCGGGGGCACCAGCCGTGGCGGCAAGGGCGCCTTCCGTCCAGACTCCGAGGCAGAGCGCGACCACTGCATACAAGGCCTGCTGGATCTTCGAACGCATGAACTTCCTCCTTGTTTCTCGTAAAACGGGTATTACAAGGATAGCTCTATAGCGGTGCGCACAGTGCGTTTCAAGCGGAGGCTGTCCGTGAAGGAGAGGGAGCACGGGAATCACGCGCCCCTGTGCCCGATCCTCAATCAGTGAGGGAGGCCCCTCCAGCGCGGTCCCTGTCGTCTGTGAACCATCCCCTATGGGGGTGGTAGCAACTCGAAGACGGACGAGGTACGACTCAGGGTTGAGCTCATTGGCGACACACGTGGCCACCAGTGAGGAGAGGCCCGCGAGGTTGCGGCCAGCCTCGTCATGTCCGACGAAGAGGAGATTCTTGCGGCCCACCACCGCGGTGCGCAGCGCCCTCTCGCCGCGGTTGTTGTCCAGCGGCAGGCGCTCGTCATTCAGGAAGTAGCAGAGCGCTGCCCACTGCCCTGCACGTAGCCGATGGCCATGCCCAGCGGTCCCTGGGGCGGGTGCTGTGGCGCCTGCTCCTCGAGCCAGACTTTGAATGCTTCCAGCACGGGCCCGCTCTTCTCCTGGCGCCAGACTTTGTGTGCGCCCGTGCGGACAATGCCCGCGGCCAAGGCCTCGTGCTCCACCCGGTACAGCTCTCGGATGTAGCCCATGGCCTGCCTGGCCTCGGGCGCAGTGGGCAGCGCCTTGAAGAATTTCCTGCGCGCGTGCGCCCAGCAGCCCACCCGGGCGCGGCCCTTGGGCGTCGTCACCGCGTTGTAGCCGGTATGCCCATCCACCACGAGGGCGCCCCCGGTGCCGCCTCGTCGTCGGTCAGGAATGTCCACAGGTAGCCCTGACGCGTCTTGCCGGGCGCCTGCACCTTGAGAGGTGTTTCATCAGCCTGCGTCACTGGCTGGGCGGCAATCCTTTCCAGCAGCTTGTTGGCCAGCGGGCCCACCTCTCGGGCCGCCATCTTCCTCCTCAACCACGACTGCAACGTCGAGAGCGACACTCCCCGCCGCGCCACGAACTCCCCCTGCGTCAGCCCGCTCTTCTCGAGCCGCGCATCCTCGTTGGGAGTAGGCTCGGCTCGGAGCGGCGGGCAACTTCATTTGGAGGCGGCGGGAATCGAACCCGCGTCCGGCCTCACCGGCGGCGGTGCGCCAGGGCCGCCTGGCCCAGCCTCAGCACCCGCTGGCGCTCGGCCTCCGGCAACCCGAGGCGTTCGAGCTCGGCCTCCAGCTCCTCCCGCTTCAAGAAGCCGCCTACGCAGGCGTTGAGCCACATCGCCACGGTGGAGTCCTCGAATTCGCGCTCGCCGTAGCCGCTGAACTCCCGCATGAGGTCCGTGTAGCGGCGCAGGTAGTACTTCTGGTGGTAGTCCTCGGCCCGGTAGAACGTGGCCAACGGCAGGATGGGCAGTCCGATGGGCCCGCTCCTCCCCGCCATGGCCTGCCTCGCCGTCGCGAGCGCCAGCTGCTTCTGGGTCTCGTCCGCGTAGAACACGGCCGCCATGTATTGGCGGCTGCGGGGACGCTCGGTGGGGTCCGCGTCCTTCCAGAACCAGCCCAGCAGCGTCTCGTACGAGATGCGCGCCGGGTCGTAGTCGAGCTGGAAGGACTCCGTGTGGTCCCCAAGCCGCTCATAGGTCGGGTCCGGCTGGCCGCCGCCGGTGTAGCCCACACGGGTCCGAACCACTCCAGGGAGACGCCCAAACTGGGCGTCAGGGCCCCAGAATCAACCCAACGAGAAGGTGGCCGTCTCCACACGGGTGGGCGCCATCGTGTCCACGGGCAGGAGCCGGGTGGCGGGAGCTTCGGCGTGCTGGGCTGGCTTCATGGCGTTTCCTCCTGCCTCTACGGATGAACCCAGCCCAACCTTACGTCTCTTCCCGGCTCACGCCAGGTCGAAGAGCAGCGCCTCCAGCGGCTCTGTCGCCGAGAGCACCAGCCGCGACTCGTCCGACACGGCCACCCCGTCCCCGGCCTTCAGCTCCACGCCATTGAGCGTGCCCGTGCCACGCGCCACCTGCAGCCAGGCGTGCCGGCCCGGTGCCAGCGCGTACTCCGCCTGCTCGCCCTTGCCCAGCAGCGTGCTGTGCAGCCGCAGGTCCTGGTGCACCTTCAGCGCCCCGTCCTGGCCCTCCGGCGACACCACCAGCCGGAAGCGGCCCTGGCGCTCCTCTTCCGTGAACGCCTTCTGCTCGTAGCTCGGCGTCAGGCCCTTGCGCTCGGGGAGGACCCAGATCTGCAGGAAGTGCAGCTCCTGGTTCGTGTTGTTCTTCTCGCTGTGCAGCACGCCCGTGCCCGCCGTCATCCGCTGCAGGTCTCCCGCCCGCAGCAATCCCACCGTGCCCATGCTGTCGCGGTGCTCGATCTCCCCCGAGAGCACGTAGGTGATGATCTCCATGTCCCGGTGCGGGTGCGTGCCGAAGCCACTGCGCGCCGCCACCCGGTCCTCGTTGATGACGCGCAGCGCGCGGAAGCCCATGAAGCTCGGATCGTAGTAGTCCGAGAACGAGAAGGTGTGGTGCGAATCCAGCCACCCGTGGTTCGCATGGCCGCGTGCTTCAGAAGGTCGAACGATCATCATGGGGTACTCCTTGTCTCCAATCCGTTTTGATGCACCAAGGGCCCGTGGCGATTCGCCTCGGGCGAGCAGCGTCCCGCCCATCAGGCCCGTCACGCCGGCCACCAGCCCGCCAGCCACCTGACGCCGGCTGAGCTTCCCGCCAGGCACCCGCCTCACGCCGCCTTCTCCACCGCCACCGCCTTCACCGCCTGCACATCCAGCTCGATGTCGATGCGCTCGCCCACCAACACCCCGCCCGTCTCCAGCGCCTTGTTCCACGTCAGCCCGAAGTCCTTGCGGTCGATGCTCGTGTGCGCGAGGAACGCCAGGCGCTCGGTGCCGTACGGATCCGTCACCCGGCCGAGGAACTCCGTCTCCAGCGCCACCTCGCGCGTGGTGTCCTTGATGGTGAGGTCCCCCACCACCACGTAGCGCTCCTTGCCCGCCGCCTGCACGCGCTTGCTGTGGAAGATGACGCGCGGGAAGGCCCCCACGTCGAAGAAGTCCTGCGAGCGCAGGTGGTTGTCCCGGGCCTCCACCTGGGTGTCGATGCTCGCCGCTTCGATCTTCATCTCCGCCTGCGCCTTGAGCAGGTCGCCGTTCATGAACAGCCGCCCCTCGTAGCGGGTGAAGCGGCCGTGCACCCGCGCCACCACCATGTGCCGCACGGTGAAGCCGATGGAGGAGTGGGTGGTGTCGATGCGCCAGGTCTCGATGGCCATGGAAGTCGTCTCCGGGGAAGTGCTTCCCTGCCCTCTCCCTGAAGCAACCCGCGCGCCAACGCATAACCCCCTGGAATCACATGGACAGCGGCCTCCCATCGAGAACAATGCTCTCAAAACGAGAGGGTCCGCCTATCATTCGGAGAGTGCCCCCCCTTCCATCCGGGGCCTCCAATTCCTTCGGGCGAGCGCCTGGTGGTGAGCCCCAGGCGGGTGCCGTCCTTCTGACGTTCGGCCAGCGGCTCGCGCGCCACCTCTTCCAGGAGGACAAGCCCCTGCACCGCAGGCGTTTCGCGCGGTGAGGAGCGGGGGCGCGGCCCATCCCCAGGCTTCGGGTGGGCCGCGCGAGGGACTCCGGCGTCACTCCTGCCCGATGACGCGGTAGCCCGCGGTGCCATCTCCGAGCTGGCCGTACTCGTTGCCGCCCCAGGCGCTGATGGTGCCGTCCAACTTCAGCGCCAGGGAGTGGGTGGCACCGGCGGCGATGACCGTGGCGTCCGCGAGCTCCGGCACCTGGAGCGCCAGGGAGCTGGGCGTGGTGGCGCCCCCCCCGAGCTGGCCGGAGGTGTTGTCGCCCCAGGCCCACACCGTCCCATCGGCCAGCAGGGCCAGGGAGTGCGCCTGGCCGGCCGCGAGGGCCGTGACGTTCTCGAGGCCCTGGACGCGCACCGGCGTGGTGCGCGAGGTGGTGGAGCCGTCCCCGAGCTGGCCGGTGGTGTTGGCCCCCCAGGCCCACGCCGTGCCGTCCGACTTCAACGCCAGCGAGTGCGCGCCACCGGCGGCGAGGGCCTGGATGCCCGTGAGCGCCGGCACGAGCACCGGGAGGGGGCTCGAGGTGGTGGTGCCCTCTCCGAGCTGGCCGGAGGCGTTGTCACCCCAGGCCCACACCGTCCCATCGGCCAGCAGGGCCAGGGAGTGGCCGGAGCCGCCCGCGACGGCCCTGACGCCGAGGAGTCCCTGCACCTGCACCGGCGTGGTGCGCGAGGTGGTGGTGCCATCCCCGAGCTGGCCGGTGGTGTTGTCACCCCAGGCCCACACCGAGCCATCGACGCGCACCGCCAGGACATGGTGGGCCCCCGCCCAGATGGCCACGACGTTGGTGAGGCCCTGCACCCGCGCCGGGGTGGTGCGCGCGGTGGTGGTGCCGTCCCCGAGCTGGCCGGAGGCGTTGTCACCCCAGGCCCACACCGTCCCATCGCAGCGCAGCGCCAGCGAGTAGAAGGCGCCCGCCGACACGATTTCGAGGCAGCGGGGCTCCGCCAGCTCGAAGGGCTCATCACTGAAGACGACGTCCTCGACGCCGAGCTGCCCGTCGCCGTTGTTGCCCCAGCTCAACACGACGCCATGGCTGCGCGCGTAGAGGGAGTGGCCGGTGCCCGCGGAGAGCCGCGCGGGGGGCGGATTGCCCCGCACCCACACGGGGAAGGGGTACGCACTGGTGGCCCCATTGCCGAGCTGGCCGTAGGTGTTGTCGCCCCAGGCCCACACCGAGCCGTCCTCGCGCAGCGCGACGGACATGCGGCCACCGGCCGAGGCGGCCGTGACGCGCGAGAAGCCCGGCACCCGCACCGGGGTGGTCACCTCGGTGTTGGTCCCCACGCCGAGCTGGCCCGTCGCATTGCGTCCCCACGTGAAGAGCTGGCCGTCGGTGCGCAGGGCCAGCACGTGGCTGCCACGGGAGGAGAGGGCCGAGATGACCCCCGTGAGGCCCGTGACCTGGGCCGGCAGGGAGCGGGGGGTGGTGGTGCCATTCCCGAGCTGGCCGTAAGAGTTGTCCCCCCACATCCACACCGTGCCGTCCCCGAGCAGCGCCGCCGAGTGGTAGGGCCCGGCCTCGATAGAGACGACGTTGGAGAGCCCCTGCACCCGCACGGGGACGCTGCGCGCGGTGGTGGTGCCGTCCCCGAGCTGGCCGTAGGTGTTGCCGCCCCAGGCCCACACGGTGCCGTCCGACTTCAGCGCCAGTGAGTGGAAGAGGCCGGCGGCCACGCGGGTGACGCCCGTGAGCGACGTCACCCGCTGGGCCGGAGTGCGCGCGGTGAAGGAGATGGAGCCATCACCCAGCTGGCCGTGGGTGTTGTCGCCCCAGGCCCACGCCGTGCCATCCGCCCTCAGCGCCAGCGAGTGGTAGCCGCCCGCGGCGAGGGCCGTGACGTCCGTCACCCCCGGCACCCGCCCCGGTGTGGGACGCTTGCCCCCCGGCGTATCCCCGAGCTGGCCGTAGGTGTTGTCACCCCAGGCCCACGCCGTGCCATCCGACTTCAGCGCCAGCGAGTGGAAGCTGGACACGGCGAGGGCCGTCACGCCCGACAGCCCCGGCAGCTGCGCCGGGAGCGGACGCACGGAGAAGGAGCCATCCCCGAGCTGCCCCTGGGTGTTGTCGCCCCAGGCCCACACCGTCCCGTCCGGCCGCAGGGCGAGCGCATGCACGTCCCCGGCGGCGAGGGCGGAGATGCCGGAGAGCGCCCCCGCCTGGCCCGGAACGGGGCGCCAGCTGGCGCTGCCATTGCCCAGCTGGCCGAAGGAGTTGGCACCCCAGCCCTGGACACTGGCGTCACTGCGCCCCGTCAGCACGTAGGAGTTGCCACAGGCCATGGCCTGCACGTGGATGACGCCGGGCACCCGCGTCGGCAGGCGCAGCGGGCTGGGCGCGCTCTGGCCCGCCTGTCCCTGGGTGTTGTCACCCCACACGAAGACAGAGCCGTCGATGTGCCGGGCCACGGAGTGGTGGCTCCCGCTCGCCACGGCCACGATGCTCGACAGGCCGTGCACCAGCACGGGCGTGAGGGACGGGGCCGTCCCCTCGTCTCCGAGCTGGCCCCGGGAGTTGTCCCCCCAGGCCCACACCTGCCCATTGGAGTCCGCCGCCACGGCGTGGGCGCTGCCTCCGGCGATGGACACGATGCCCGTGAGGCCGAGCACCTGCACCGGCAGGGAGCGCTGGCTGGTGGTGCCATCCCCCAGCTGGCCGGAGGAGTTGATGCCCCAGGCCCACACCGTGCCGTCCGCGCGCAGGGCCATGGAGAGGGAGTCTCCGGCGGAGATGGCCGTCACCTCCGTCAGCCCCGGCACCTGCGTCGGGACGGCGCGGCTGGTGGTCGTGCCCTCCCCCAGTTGGCCAAAGGAGTTGTTCCCCCACGCCCACACGGTGCCATCCGACTTCAGCACCAGCGAGTGGAGGTTGCCGGCGGCGATGGCCGTCACCCCCGACAGCCCCAGCAGTTGCACCGGCATGGAGCGCTGGCTGGTGGTGCCATCACCGACCTGGCCATCCCCGTTGCCACCCCACGCCCACACCGTGCCGTCCTCGGCCAGGGCCAGCGAGTGGTTGTTGCCCGCCGCCACGGCCGTCATGCCCGTCAGCCCCACCACCTGCCCCGGATTCAGGCGCTGCGCGGTGGTGCCATCCCCCAGCTGCCCCTGGGCGTTGTTGCCCCAGCTCCACACCGTGCCGGTCGGCATCACATACAGCGAGTGCCCCAACCCCGCCGCCAGGCGGTAGGGCTTGCCCTGCACGATGATGACGGGCGCCCGCTGCTGGCTCAGCCCTCCAGCGTCCTCCCCTTCCCTTCCCCTACATCCCACCACCAGTGAGGTCATGGCCAGGAGGAGCGTCACCGACAGGCTCCTCGACAAGGTGCTTACCCTCATGCATCCCTCTCGTTCGTGCCTCGGCAACGACGGACTTCGAGGCAAGGCTTGCGTCATCCACACAGCCCCCCCGCGCTCCACCCCAGGGCTCGACGCCCCATGTCCTGACTCCGCCAGTCAGGCACTGAGCACACTCATATGCAGACAACCCCGACTTATAAGCAACTGGGTGACACGCGACTCTCCGGGTGTCTCCAGTGGCCCAGGGGTTTCCCGCATATCGGGGCGGCGCGTCATTCACACCCTCAGCGAAGTCAGGCCCACCCCACCTGCCCCGTCAGGCGCCGGGTGCAGAAGCCCCCCCTTGCGACTACGTTGAGGCCCCCATGACCGTCGAACCCTCCCGCCGCCAGGCCGCGCTGGAAGCGCTCGCCCTGGATGACGACACCCTGCTCCGCGCCTGCGAGGTGGAGTTCTTCATCGCCTCCGGCCCGGGCGGCCAGCACCGCAACACCACGGCCAGTGGAGTGCGGCTGACCCACCCGCCCACCGGGCTGTCCGTCACCGGCACCGAGCGCCGCAGCCAGTCGCAGAACAAGGGCGCCGCGCTCGAGCGCCTGCGCGAGGGCCTCGAGGCTCTCACCTACGTGCCCAAGAAGCGCCACAAGACGAAGCCCACCAAGGGCTCCCAGCGGCGCCGGCTGGACACCAAGAAGCGCGAGGGCGAGAAGAAGGCCCAGCGCAGCAAGAAGGGGATGTGGTGAGCGCCCCCACCTTGGAGGACGCCATCGCCCTGGCCGTGGAGGCCCACCGAGGCCAGCGCGACAAGGCCGGCCAGACGTACATCCTCCACCCCCTGCGGGTGATGATGCGCCTGGAGACGGAGCCGGAGCGCATGGTGGCCGTCCTGCACGACGTGGTGGAGGACTCGCCCTGGACGCTGGAGCGGCTGCGCGGGCTCGGCTACCCCGAGGAGGTGCTGGGCGCGCTGGACTGCCTGACGAAGCGCGAGGGCGAGACGTACGAGGCCTTCATCGAGCGCCTCCTGCCGAATCCGCTGGCGCGCCGGGTGAAGCGCGCGGACCTGGAGGACAACCTGGACGTGCGGCGGTTGCCGGCCGTCACGGCGAAGGACGCGGAGCGCCTGGCCCGCTACCGGGCCGCCTGGGCCCGGCTGCGGGAGGCGGAGCGCCCCGCTACCAGGTGACCTCCAGCGCGATGCTCAGGTCCCCCGTCTTGCGCGCGGTGACGTTCACGTTCTTCACGCCCAGCTTCTTGGCGATCGCCTGCGCTCCACCCACATGGTAGGCGAGCGGCATGAAGGTGACCTCGACGGTGAGCACGCCCTGATTCGGTCCGGGCCACGTCAGCGCGGGCTTTCCGTAGGTCGTCAGCACCCAGTAGAGCGTCTGCAGGGCGATCATGAACTGCTGAGGCGTGCCTCCGGCCTGCTGCAGCGCCGTGCGCCCCACCGGCGTCTCCATGTAGCTGGAGCCCGCCTTGAAGCCAATCTGCCGGAGCACCTCCTCGTAGCCGCCCAACTTGCCGCTCAGCGCACCGGCCGCGGCGCCGAGCAACAGCAGCAGGGAGCGCGTGGGGTAGTTGAAGAACTCCACGAAGGCCTTTTCTCCGCTCGCCGCCAGGCAGCGCTTCACCACCGTCTCGTCTCCGCCGAGATCCCGCACCACCCGCAGCAGGGAGGTGAACAGGAAGCCGCGCGTGGTGTGCTGCGGCGCCGCCAGGCTCAACCTCTGCTGAAGATCCTGCTCCGCGCTCTGCACGGTGTCGTTGCCTGAAGTCGACTCAGTACCCATTCGCGTGTTCCAGCGGCCTCGGGCCGGGGGGGAGCGGCGCCAAGAGGACCCGGATACTACAACGGTTCAGTCCAGGACACTGCTCCACGACCGCACCTGGGCCCAAAGCAGACGGCCCGGCGCGCCGCGAAGGGCACGCCGGGCCGTCTGGATAGCAAGCGAGTCTCCCAAGGGATGAGGGAGACCTACATGGGACTACGCCTTGGCGAGCTGACGCATCACGTAGAGCAGGATGCCGCCGTGGCGGTAGTAGTCGAGCTCGTTGGGCGTGTCGATGCGGCACAGCGCGGTGAATTCCTTGGTGCCGCCCTCGCCCGTGGCCTTCACGGTGAGCTTCTTCTGGGGCGCCAGGTCCGTGGAGATGCCGGTGATTTCGAACGTCTCCTGGCCGGTGAGGCCGAGGCTCTGCGCGTCCTGGCCCGCCTCGAACTGCAGGGGCAGCACGCCCATGCCGATGAGGTTGGAGCGGTGGATGCGCTCGAAGCTCTTGGCGATGACGGCCTTGATGCCGAGCATCGCCGTGCCCTTGGCGGCCCAGTCGCGGCTGGAGCCCGTGCCGTACTCGGCGCCGGCCAGCACCACCAGCGGGGTGCCGTCCTGCTGGTACTTCATGGAGGCGTCGTAGATGCTCATCCGCTCGCGGGTGGGGATGTGGACGGTGACGCCACCCTCCACGCCGGGCACCAACAGGTTCTTCAGGCGGATGTTGGCGAAGGTGCCACGCACCATCACCTCGTGGTTGCCGCGGCGCGCACCGTAGGAGTTGAAGTCCTTGGGCTGCACGCCCTGCTCCATGAGGTACTTGGCGGCCGGGCTCGTCTTGGCGATGTTGCCCGCGGGCGAGATGTGGTCCGTGGTGACGGAGTCACCCAGCAGCGCGAGCACCCGGGCGGCCTTGATGTCCGAGAGCGGCTTGGGCTCGGCCGGGATGTTCTCCAGGAAGGTGGGCTTGCGCACGTAGGTGGACTTGGGGTCCCACTTGAACGTGTTGCCGCCACCGGACTGGAGCTGCTGCCAGAGCTGGTCGCCCTCCATGGCGCGCGAGTACTGGCTGCGGAACTGCTCGGGCTTCACCGCGGACTTGATGAAGCGCTGGATCTCCTCGGAGGAGGGCCAGATGTCCTTGAGGTACACCGGCTGGCCGTTGCGGTCGGTGCCGATCGGCTCGGTGTCCAGGTCCTTGCCCACCTCACCGGCGAGCGCGTAGGCCACCACCAGCGGCGGGGAGGCCAGGTAGTTCATGCGCACGTGCGGGTTGATGCGGCCCTCGAAGTTGCGGTTGCCGCTGAGCACCGCGGCCACCACGAGGTCGCCCGAGGTGACGGCGTCGGCGACGGGGTCCGGCAGGGGGCCGGAGTTGCCGATGCAGGTGGCGCAGCCGTAGCCCACCACGTGGAAGCCGAGCGCCTCCAGGTAGGGCATGAGGCCGGCCTCCTTGAGGTAGTCCGTCACCACGCGGCTGCCCGGGGCGAGGCTCGTCTTCACCCAGGGCTTCACGTTGATGCCGCGCTCCACGGCCTTCTTGGCCAGCAGGCCCGCGCCCAGGAGCACCGCCGGGTTGGAGGTGTTGGTGCACGAGGTGATGGAGGCGATGACGACGGCGCCGTGGCTCAGCTCGTAGCTCTGGTTGCCGGCCTTGACGGTAACGGTCTGCTTGAGGCGCTCGGGAGGCACCGGGGCTGCGGGAGCCTTGGCCTTGCCGCCGCCCTCATCGTCCTCGCCCTTGCTCTTGCCGGCCGCCAGCATCTCCACGAGCGACTTCTCGTAGGCGGACTTCATGTCCTTGAGCGTGACGCGGTCCTGCGGGCGCTTGGGGCCGGCGAGGCTGGGCACCACGGTGGACAGGTCCAGCTCCAGCGTGTCGCTGAAGACCGGGTCCGGGGTGTTGGCGGTGTGGAAGAGGCCCTGCTCCTTGAAGTAGGCCTCGGCCAGCGCGACGAGCTCCTCGGGGCGGCCCGTGAAGCGCAGGTAGTTGAGGCTCTCCTCGTCCACCGGGAAGAAGCCGATGGTGGCGCCGTACTCGGGCGCCATGTTGGCGATGGTGGCGCGGTCCGGCAGCGACAGGCTCTGGAGGCCGTTGCCGTAGAACTCGACGAACTTGCCCACCACGCCCTTCTTGCGGAGCATCTGCGTGACGGTGAGCACCAGGTCCGTCGCGGTGGCGCCCGCCGGCAGCTTGCCCGTGAGCTTGAAGCCCACCACCTGCGGAATCAGCATCGTAATCGGCTGGCCGAGCATGGAGGCCTCGGCCTCGATGCCGCCCACGCCCCAGCCCACCACGCCCAGGCCGTTGACCATGGTGGTGTGGCTGTCGGTGCCCACCAGCGAGTCCGGACACACCACGTTGCCCTGACGGAAGGCCACCTGGGCGAGGTACTCCAGGTTCACCTGGTGGCAGATGCCCACGTCGGGGGGCACCACGCGGAAGTTCTTGAACGCGTTCTGGCCCCAGCGCAGGAAGGCGTAGCGCTCCTGGTTGCGCTCGAACTCGAGCTCCGCGTTGGCACGGAAGGCATCCGTGGTGCCGAACACGTCCACCTGGAAGGAGTGGTCGATGACCAGGTCCGCCGGGTTGCGCGGGTTGATCTTCGCCGGGTCACCCCCCATGGCGGCGAGCGCCTCGCGCATGGCGGCCAGGTCCACCACCGCGGGCACGCCGGTGAAGTCCTGCAGCAGCACGCGCGCCGGGTGGAAGGAGATTTCGGTGTCCGGCTCGGCCTTGGGGTTCCAGGCGAGCATCTTCTCCACGTGCTCGCGCTTCACCACGCGGCCATCCTCGTGGCGCAGCAGGTTCTCGAGCAGGATCTTCAGCGAGAAGGGCAGGCGGGCCACGGCGGCGTGGTCCTTGCCCAGCTTGGCGAGGCTGTAGAAGTCGTACGTGGCCGAGCCGACCTTGAGCTGGCTCTTGCTCTTGAAACTGTCCGTCATGTGAGTGCCGTCCTTCCGTCCATCAGATTCCTGAAACCCGACGTCAGACGCCAGAACGGTGCAAACTGGCGTCTGAAACCTGCGGGTCTTCTAGGCCCGCCGGACTCGGCTTGCAAAAGGATCTTGCGGGCACTGCCAGGAGCGGACGGTCGGGGAGGATTTCACCGGCCGTCCGGGTGGCCCTCACGGCCGTCCGGCTAGCGGTCCCCGAGCAGCCGGGCGGTGCGCTGGAGGCGCTCGGTCCCAATCTTCAGCAGGGCGTCACGCATGCCGGGCTGGCTGAAGATGTGCTTCTCGAAGGCGGAGCGGTCCAGCCGCAGCAGCACGCTGGGGACATCCGCCCGCACCATGGCCGTCACCGGCTTGTCCATCAGCAGGGAGATCTCCCCGAACACGTCCCCCTCGCGCAGCACCGGATAGGGCGTCTCCTTGCCGTCCGGGTGCATGTGGTAGGGCGTGCACCGGCCGCGCAAGAGCAGGTACAGGGCATCCCCCATGGCGCCGACGGTGAGCAGCGTCGTGCCCGCCGCCACCCGCTGAAGCTGGAATTCCCGGGCCAGTGCCCGCCGCTGCTCCAGGCGCAGCGGAGAGAAGATGGGGTGGGTGCGCAAGAGGTTGTCCGCCGCGCGCTTGCGGCAGAAGGCCTGCACCACCCGATCCACCAGGGGATGCTTCTGGGAGAGCTCCACCATCCGCGCCCGCGTCAGCTCCAGCAGCACCGAGGGCACCGATGGCATCACGGTGCTCAGCCGGGGCCCCTCGGTGATGAGCGACATCTCTCCGAAGACGCCGCCCTCCACCACCGGCCCCTCCAGCGGCCCCCGGGCCTCCAGCAGGCGCCAGACGTCCCCCCTCCCCTCCACCATGAAGAACATGGACGCGCCCGGGTCTCCCTCGCGGATGACCGGCTGGCCGGACACGTACGTGCGCACCTCCACCGCCTCCAGCAGCGAGACGAAGGCCTCCCGGCACAGCATGGAGAAGATGGGCACCGCCACCGGGCCCTCCCGCTCCGGGAGGAGCTCGAGCTCGGCGGAGACCTGGTCCGCCGCGCCCTCCTGGGGCTGCACCGGGTAGCGCGCGTAGAGGTTGGCGATGAAGGCCTGCGTGCGCGTGTGCCCGGGCTCCAGCCGCAGCAGCTCCTTGCACGCCACGATGGCGCGCAGCAGCTGACTGCCCTGGGCCCAGGTCCTCGCGAGCACCTCGAAGCCCGCGGCGGCCTCCTCGGGGTGGCCCTGCTGCTCCAACTGCCGCAGCTCGGCCAGGGCTATATCCACCCGCCCACCGGCGGCCAATTGCCCGGCCAGCTCCCGCGGCCGGAGAAGGTTGTCGGCTCCGTCAGTCATCCGTGCTCACGCTCTCAGGCGCCGCACGCTACCACTCCACCGGCCTCAAGCGGGTGGAAGCGACTGTCCGCCAGCCAACGCTGGGGCGAACAGGTCGCCGACCTTGTCCAGGCGCCGGCGCACGGTATCGAGGGTGAAACGCGTGGGATTCAACCGCGGCGTCACCTCGGACCAGGCGAGGGGCGTGGACACGGGCGCATGAGGCAGGGCACGCAGGGAGTACGGCGCCACCACCGTCTTGCCCCAGGCGTTCTGCCCCGCGTCCAGGTACAGCCGGCCCTGGCGCCGCTCCTTGGAGCGCTCGACGGTGGCCAGCCGCGGGTGCTGGGCGGCGAGGGCCTCGAAGGCCCTGTTCGCGAACACCTGGGCCTGCTCGTAGGTGTGCCCGGGAGCGAGCGGCACCAGCACGTGCAGGCCCCGCTTGCCGGACGTCTTCGGCACGCTGGCCAGCTCCAGCCCCTCCAGGTAGCGCCGCAGCGAGAGGGTCAGCTCGATGAGATCGTCGAAGGTTCCCGCCGGACCGGGGTCCAGGTCGAACACCACCCAGTCCGGCTCCTTCAGGTGCTCCACGCGGCTCGACCAGATGTGCAGGGTGAGGGCGGACTGGTTGGCGAGCCACAGCAGCGACTCGGGCCGGTCCACCACCACGTGGGGGAGGGAGCGGGCCTCGTGGTGGATGCACGCGGTGGTGAGCCACTCCGGCGTGCCCTGCACTCCCTGGCGGAAGAAGCCGGGCTCGTCCACGCCGCGAGGCCACTGCTGCAGCGCGAGCGGGCGGCCCGTGAGCGCCGGCACCATCAGGGGTGCCACATCCCGGAAGTAGGCGAACACGTCCGCCTTGGTGAAACCCTTCTTGGGGAAGAGCACCCGCTCGCCATGGGTGAGCACCACGGGCGCCACGGGGCTAGGCGCCCGGGGGGCCTGCTTCCGGGCCACGGCCGTCCTGCCCGCGGCCCGCGTCTGCTTGCGCGCCTTCGTGCCGGTCCGCCGGTGCGGGCCTCGCGTGGCGCGCACGGGGGTGCTGCGCGGCTTCTCCCGCACGCACTCCTCGGGACGCTTGTCCGTGCGCAGCCCCTGGAAGGACGGGTGGCGCAACCGGCCATCCTCCGTCCACTCGGTGAAGGCCACCTGGGCCACGAGGCGGGGCTTCACCCAGAAGGCCTCCTCGTTGTGCAGGGCGTCGCGCACGTACGGGGCGTCCTGCACGGGAGGCTTCTTCACCACGTCGCGGGCAAGCTGCGTGCGCAGCTCGCGCCGCACCTTCGTGGAGTAGCCCGTGCCCACCTTGCCCGCGTACTGCCAGGTGTCGCCCTCGCGCACCGCCACCAGGAGCGAGCCGAGCTCCGGACGCTCGTTGGCCATGGGCGTGAAGCCCACGATGGCGACCTCCTGGTTGGCCTGCACCTTGAGCTTGAGCCAGTCGGCGCCGCGGCCCGCGGAGTACGGGCTGCCCACGCGCTTGGCCATGACGCCCTCCAGCCCGCGCCGCTTCGCCTGCGCCAGCGCCTGCTTCGCGCTGCCCTCCACCTGCTCGGCGATGGCGAGCGGAGGCTTCACCCGCGCGAGCAGCCGCTCCAGCCGCGCCCGGCGCTCCTCCAGCGGCAGGGAGCGGACGTCCTCCCCATCGAGCCACAGCAGATCGAAGATGACGTAACGCTCCTCGACGCCCTTGCCGAGCAACTGGAAGCGCGAGCGGCCCTTGGGGTCCAGGGCGACGACCTCCCCATCCACCACGGCCTCGTGCTCGCCGAGCGACTCCAGGGCCTTGAAGATGGTGGGGAAGCGCAGGGACAGATCATTCCCATTGCGCGATTGCAGGGCGATGCGGCCACCCTGGAGCGCGGCGATGGCGCGGAAGCCGTCGTACTTCACCTCGAAGCGCCAGTCGGCATCGGCGGTGGCATCCACCTGGGCGAGCGTGGCCAGCATGGGCGGCCACACCTTCCCGAGCAGCGCCTCGGGCGTGCGGGCGCTCCCCGTGGCACGAGAGGGGCGGGAGGCGCGCACGGGTTTGGCCGGGGCCCGCTGGGCGGCGGTGCGCCGGGTGCGGCGGGCGGGCCCGTGGGTGGTGCTCTGGCCGGACTTCACGGACTCGGGGTGCTCCACCGTGACGTCGTAGCCGGACCGCTCGGTGCCATCCTTGGCCTTGAAGCACAACCACTGCGCCTTCGTGCCCATCGAGCGCGTGCGGATGAGGTGCCACCCGCCCTCGAGCTTCTGCCCGTGCAGCACCACGTGCAGCCGTCCGCGCGCGAGCTGCTCGGAGGCCTGGCCCGGCGGCACGGTGTCGAAGGTGCCCTCCTCCCACAGGAGCGAATCGCCCGCCCCGTAGGCGCCATCGGGGATGCGGCCCTCGAAGGTGGCGTAGGCCAACGGGTGGTCCTCGGTCTGGACGGCGAGCCGTTTGTCGGCCGGGTCATAGCTGGGGCCCTTGGGAATGGCCCAGCTCACCAGCACGCCGTCGATCTCCAGCCGCAGGTCATAGTGCAACCGGGTGGCGTCGTGCTTGTGCACCACGAAGATGGGGCCGCCTTCACCGCGCGGAGCCGGGACTTCCGGAGCGGGCTCCGAGGTGAGGGAGAAGTCACGCTTGGCGCGGTAGGTACCCAAGCGCGTACGAGCGGAAGTCTTGGATCGTCGCGAGGTCGCCATCCCCCCAAGGGTCGGCACGCTCGGCCCGTCTGGCAAAAGGCATGCGGGGTTGGAGCCGCCGCCCGCTTCCTCTACCTTCCCCGTCAAGCTGACAGGATGACTCCGAGGGTCGTCACGCGCGGTGAAGGCAGCAGCTCCCCTGAGTGGTAGGCGAACGCGCGGCCTATCCTCTGGGGCGGTTGTGATTCCAACGGAGCGCCCCGCATGACGGAGAAGAATCGCACGCACCTCGAGGGGAGGGCCCTCATCACGAAGCACAGGGGCGGCGCGCTCCTTCTGGCCTTGGCGGTACTGGTGCTTCTGGGAGGGTGCACCGCTGGACGAGCCCAGGCCTCGTTCCCCTACACGTCCGGGCCGCTCCAGCCGGCTGGCCGTGCCAGCGCGCAAGCCGGGTACCGCCAGGATACGCCTCCGCTGGATGGATGCGGAACGCCTCCCCCGGGCTGGCCCGGCCAGTCCTCCAGCGACACCGAGGAACTGCTCGCCCCGTTCCTCTCGTGCACCTCGCCCGCGGCCTTCGTCCAGTTGCAGCGCGGGGTGGACATGGTCCGGCTGGTGGAGCGGTTGGATGACTGGAGCGCCGTGCGGCTCGGCGCCCTGGGGCCCTTGCTTCCCGAGGCCACCGGAATCCTCAACCGCAAGCGCGCCTCCTTCCTCGTCGCCACCACCCGGGAGTACGGCCCCGCGCTCGCCGAGGTGTTCGCCCTCTTCGTCGTCCACTCCGCTTTCGACGACGATGTGAGGCAGGTGCTGCGCCAGCTCGCCCTCGACAAGCGGCTGGGGCAGACGCTGGGGCAGATGACCGCCGTCCGCGAGCACCTGCGGCAGCGGGGCCTCCCCCTCTCGGACTACGCGGACCGGCCCGAGCGCCCGGGCGATGCTCTGCGGGGCGCGGGGGAGGGAATGGGGGAGGCGCTCTCCTCGGCCCCGCTCTTCCAACTGGGAGGGGGGCTGGAGTACGGCGCGCGCAAGGCGCAGTTGCCTCCGCCCTACCGGCGCGCGCTGGATGAAGTGGAAGACGCGCTGGCCAGGCGGGCCCTGGAGCCGGGCAACGTGCTGTGGGGCGTGCTGGACGAGCTGACGTTCGGCGTGCCGCTGGGCTTCTACGCCCTGGCGGCCGGGGTGGGCCACGGCGCCTACTCCCTGACGCAGGGCCAGTACGAGCAGGCCACGCGCGAGCTGACCCCCGCCGTGCTCATGGTGGCCCTGTACGCGGGTGGCAAGGGCGTGCGCGCCCTCTCCCAGGGACGAGTCCAGCCCCTGGAGCTGCGCCTGGAGGAACTGAAGGCCACGGCGCAGCGGCTGCGGGAGCAACTGGGAGGAGAAGGACTGCAAGAGGTGGCCCGCTACCTGCGGGCGGACCCCGAGGCGGCCCTGCTCGTCATTGACGGCGGAGAGGCCGGGGCGCTGGCCCTGCATGAGGCCCGGGGCAATGTCCCCAAGGCCCAGGCCTGGTTGTCCCAGGCGAAGTCCGAGCGGCCCGGCGCCACCCGGACGCGAGGCGGAGCCAGCAAGAGCCCGGGCGGCGTGGCCTCACTCGCGGACGAGGCGTTGGGGCTTTCCCGCGAGGTCCTGGACTCCAAGGTCCTGGAGCTGGAGCTCGACATCCCGGGCCCGCGCCTGTCCCGGGACGTGGCGGCGCTGGAGAAGCAGCTGGCGGCCCTGGAGGAGACGCCGCCGGCCGGCGCCACGGAGCACGCGCTCTGGAGCGAGTACCTCCAGTACGGCAAGGGCCGCCTGGCCGACCTGCGGCAAGCCGGCAAGTCGAAGAAAGGCGAGCAGTTCGAGCCGCCCCTCAAGTGGGACGGCTACCAGCGGATGCGTGAGTTGTTCCTGAGGGGGCTGAGGTTCGAGCGAGGCAGGGCGCAACTGCTGCGTGACGAGGCGGCCCTTCCCCGGGCGCAACGCCACCTCCTCCAGGACTTCGACTCCCCGCGTGTCGAGACCTACGTGGGCGTGCGCAAACCCGAGAGCGGCCTGCGTTTCGCGGACGTGCTCGTCATCGAGCAGAAGCCGCCCGCCGCACAGGCTCCTCGCGTGGAGACCGTCAGCTTCAAGAGCCGCGACTTCTCGCAGCTCAACGCAAAGGCAGTGGAAGCGCAGATGCTCGCGGACGCGAGGGAAGCCCTGGCCTACTACGGCGAGACGCTGGACATCGTCCGTCCCGGACTCAAGCTGCGCGCGCAGGTCCAGCGGGTCCGCCTCATCTACGAGGGCGGAGACCTCAAGCCCATGCCGATCATCGACCTGGATGCGCTCAGGGACCGTATCCAGAGTAGTGTTCCGGGAGTGGAGGTACTGTTCCAATGAAAGCGCTGACGCTGCGCGACTTGAAGCCGGAAGACACCCTCCGGCTCACCTTCAAGGGCACCATCAACCCGCAGGCGGCCATCGAAAGTGAGCTGACTCCGTTTCTCCAGGCCCTCGAGGAGTACGCGGGCGGGTGGATGCCGGACGTCGTTGAAGGTAGGCGCCAGCGCAAATACTCGCATGCCGCCATCTGGAAAGCCCTGGCAGAGGAGCGCCATGAAAGAGGAACGCTCATCGGGCTTTACCGGACGAAGTGGCCCGCGTTGGACATGACACTGCGGCTCTGGTTTCCACCGCTCCCTCCTGAACTGGAGCTCACGAGCAACGTGAAGCCGCTCCACTTCTTCACGGAAGCGGAGCGCTGCCAGCAGTTCGTGGAGATGGTGTGCGCCTGGGCCTCCCGCTACCCCGTCTCCCATGCCTCGGCCCACAGCTCTGATGATTGGATATTGTCGGGCGCCCCCCGCTTCGGCCGCGACGAGAAGACCTCACGAAGGGACGGCTTCGACAGAATCTACGCGGTGTGGTGGCTCAACGTCTTCGGCCCCGAGCTGGTGGAGAGCGTCGGCCGCGAGCGCATGCTCTCCACGCCCGCGCACCGGGTGGAGGAGCTGCCCAACGGCTCCATCCTCCTGGTGACGTGGCCCACCGCCGCGGACTTCGCCAGTGACGCGGCCCGCCTCGCCCAGGCCCGTGCGCACGTCCACCTCCGGCCGGACCTCGATGTCGACACCGTGCTCCACGGCCTGCGCGAGCGCAGCGCCGCCCTCGCCCCGGTGCCGCCCCACTTCCACCCGGAGGCCGCCCCGCTCTTCTCGCGAGTCGTGGACCACGTCTCCAGCCACGAGCGCCCACGCAAAACCGCCGAGCTCAACGCCTGGCTGCCGCCCGAGCGCAGGCAGTGGCTACCCGCCAGCGCCGCCCTCCCCTCGGACGTGGCCGACCCCCAGCCAGTCCTCGAGCGCTACAGCCTCCTCGCCGAGCACCTCGTGGCCATGCTGCACACCGAGGTGCCCTCCGTCTTCCAGGCCACCCCCGAGTCGCTCACCGACATCGACTTCTTCTTCTGGCGCGAGGACGTCCCCGGCACCCGCCTGCGCGAAGGCCTCGACAAGCACGCCGTGCCCGCCGTGGGCGCCTACCTGGGCCAGGTGCTGGTGCACCACCTGGGCGGCCAGTGGATACCGCGCGACAAGCTCATGGAGAACCAGGTGCTCGTCGGTGACCGCGTCTGGTTGCCCTTCATCCGCGCCTGGCACTACCTGCGCTCCCGCCAGTCCCTGCTGGACTTCTCTCTCACCCAGCTCTTCCGCGAGGCCGAGCGCCATCGCGCTCTCCGGTGGCCGCCCTCCGAGTGAATCGACAGGTCCTCACTCTTCGGGGATTGCCAGCGTCAGATCGACCTGACCGAGTCTTGCCTGTTGTACGGCCTCCATCCAGTCCTCCCAGACACCGGGATCCGCTGGAGTACCGTCTTCGAGCAGCGACATGCTGCCCAGGAAAACGCCCAGGTCGTCCGAGCCTGTCATGTCGTAGAGCATCTTCAGGTAGGCGTACATCGCCGCGTAGGCTTCCTTGGTCGTGATCTTCTCTTCCATGTCCATCTCGACAACGGGGTCCGCCCGAGGACCCCCGCACTCGTTGACGTCAACGAGTGATGTAACCAGATGTGTGATGCTCATTGACGTCAACGAGTGAAGCCGAGGAGTCGTGTGAGCCGGGCTCAGTAGCGCTGTCGCTTCGGCTGGTTCCCGAGTTCGATATCTGGGGGCTCGTTGGGGTCCGCCTGACGCACGTCGGGCCGAGGCTCCCCCTCTGGGGGCTCGATGGCGGTCTCGAACCGGGGCATGTTGATGATGACGCTGCCCTCGCCGCGGTCCACTTGATCCAACGGCGCATCGGTCCCTACGAATCCCTCATACGTCGGAATACCGTACACCCCCTCCCACGAGCTGACGGCGGAGCCGCAGATGGGCAACCAGGAGCCGTCAGGGCGTTGGATGCGGTTGAATCGGATGTAGACACGCATCGGCGTGACCTTCGCCTCGCCCTCCAGGTTGAACTCCCGGTCATCATTGAACGGCATCATGAAGGCCGTGACAGGCCCTGCCCTGACGTTGAGGGGTCCACCCTCCTCGCGAGGATAGGCCGAGGAGGCCGGAGTGCCTGACGTCATATAGGTGGGATAGAGGTATTCAGGCTTGAAGCCCAGCGCGAGCGGAGTGGCGCGGGCCTCGGGAGAGCACCGCTCGAGGAAACCCGCCGAGTACGGACGCACGTCGGGCGTGGTGGCGCATCCAGCGAGCTGCACGAGCGCCGCCCCCCACACGGCGCGCATCGTGGCGCACCAGCGAGATGAAACCTCGGGCGAGGGAGCGGTGGCGGAAGGGTCCTGGCTGTTCTGGGAAGACGGCACGGGCGGTGCTCCTTGCTCGGAGAGCGCCAGCGGGGCTGGCGCGGTGGACTCCACGTGAGGGTGCAAGTGAAGCAGCCACCAACCTAGCCCGAGCAGTCCCAGCACGAAGGCCCACTCCACGAGAACCCCTGGCCAGCGTCTCGCACGGACCGTGCTCGCGGAGTCCTCGGACGCGCCAGGGGGGCCCGGCTCCAGTTGCGTGCCCGCCGGAGCCAGAGTGCTCCCGCCCTCGGAGAGCGGCACCGACGGCACCCGCCAGGCCGCCAGATGCCCCTCCTCCGTCCGCAGCCGCTCCAGTTCCTCGCGCACGGCCCGGGCACTCGCGGGGCGCTGCGCGGGCTCCTTGGCCAGCAGCCGCATGGCGAGCGCGGAGAGGGAGGCGGGAACCTCGGGAGCATGCTGCCGGGGCTCGGCGGGTGAGACGGTGAGAATGGCCACCAGCAGTTGCTCCAGCGGCAGCGCCGGGTCGAAGGGGCGCAGACCCGTGAGGGACTCGTAGACGAGGATACCGATGGCGTACAGGTCCGCCGTGGGCCGGGCCTCGAAACGCGAGCCCTTCTCGAGGATCTCCTTCCCCAACAGGAAGCGGACGGCCTCGGGGGGCTGGCAGTAGAGCGTGCCCGGTGCCAGCCCCTCCGTCAGCGGGCGCGCGCACGGCAGGTGGACGGCTCCCAGGTCGATGAGGAAGGGCCAGTCATCGCCCTCGCGCACCAGGATGTTGTCGGCCTTGAGGTCGCGGTGACACCCCCCACGCTCGTGCATCGCCTCCAGGGCGCGCAGGATTTCGATCAGCACGCCCACCCACTGGAGGGGCGTGGCCCGCTTGTTCCAGCGCCAGTCGTGGAAGGTGGCACCTGGAACATGGTCCGTGATGAAGAAGGAGTAACCCGTCCGGGGATCCGGCCATCTCCCCAGCTCGTGCACGGGCAGCAGGTTGGGGTGTGAAAGGTGCTCCAGCGAGACCGCTTCCCGGCGCATCCAGCCGTCCACGCGGTCCTCGTCCGCGTCCGAGGCCGGTTGCAACGCCATCTTCATGACGTACGGGTTGCCTTCGTGTTCCACCAGGAAGAGGAGGGAGAAGCCGCCAGCGCCCAGGCGGCGCACCACGAGGTACTCCCGCACGCTGTGTCCCGGGCGCAGCTGGTTGGGATGCAGGGCCTTGTTCATGGCAGTGCGAGAACGGCTTCCGGGAGAGCCGAGCCTTCCACCGACAGCAACAGGTGTGAGGTCCCTCCGGGAGGGGTGGCCACCACGGTGTGCCGGGAAGCGGCATCCCCCGGGGAGGGCGGCGGAACATGGAGCAGGGGCAGCACCAGCGAGGAGCCATCTCCCAAGGACGCCCGGAGCTGGAGCCGCTCCCACTCCTGGGCAGACGGCTTGCTCTTCCAACCAGGCAGCGTGGACAGCGTGATGAAGACGTGCGGGCCAATCCGGAGGACGGATTCCACCTTCACGTGAATGCCTGACCGCAGATGCACCTGCTTCTTCGGCAGGGCCAGCCCGACCTGTGCCGCCGGTGCGGCCTGGAGGATGCGGGCCACGTCAGCCACTCCCTCCTGGCCAGCAACGGGCGCCTGGAGGCGGACGAGCCGCACCTCTCCATCCACCTCGCCGCGGCGGGTGACGAGCGCGAGCTGGAGGGAATCGCCCGGCAGCAGCGGCACGGTGAGCACCGGGCGCTCTCCCTCCCCGAGGTCGGCGGAAGGCAGGACGATGAAGGAGGTCCCATCCACCGGGACGAGCCGGACGCGCCCGCGCTCGTCCTGGAGCACCGGGCCACCGGGACCGAGCGGGACGCCGGTGGTGATGACGGTGGCGCTGCCGCCCGCGACGGACAACTCGGGGAGCGCGCCGCCGGGAGCCTCGGAGACGTGGACGGTGCGCCTGCGGGCCACGCGCTCGACGGGCCGCTCCCGGGCGGCGGCTGACAAGGACGAGAAGAGGAGCGGCACGAGGAGAGCCACCCAGGAGACGGAGCGCACGCGGACCCTTCGCCGTGAGGCGGCCCACGCTAACCGGGACGGCGCCGGGCGGGCAAGCCCCAGTCCACTTCAGCGGTCATGTCCGGGAACGTGACTTCCGGAATCTCTTGCGGTATGTGGAAGCCAACCCAGGAGATACGATGAACCATCCTACTCGCGAGATAGCCGTCGCCGCCCGCCCTCCCCTCCGCGCCCTCCTCCCCCTGTTGTTGCTGGTCCTTCCCCTGGCCGCGGGAGTGGCCTCGGCCGGGAGCAGCTCGCTGCCCGAGGGCTGGGAGCCCGAGACGCGTGAGCTGAAGCTGCACGAGCGGCCTTCCGCCTCCGAGCGGGAAGTGCGCGTGACGCGGAGATTCCTCTCGGTGGTGGAGTTGATGGATGGGCGGGTCGATCTGGAGCGGAGCACGCTGGAGGGGGCCGGCGAGCGCATCCGGATGAAGCAGCAGGACGGCAACCTGCTGCTGCTCGATGTGGTGGGGGACCTGAAACCGGGCGAGCGCCTTCCCCTGTCGGTGGCCTATGAGGACGGAACGCGCCTGGAGCTGACGCTGGTGCGGGGCGAGCTGCGCACGGACTTCAGCGTGCGGGTGTACCGGCGTCCTCCGCCGACGAAGGAGGAGAGCGAGGCGCAACTCGCGGAGACCCTGGCGGAATTCGCCGTGGGGTACGAGCAGCACGAGCTGAGCCGGGGACGGATGAGGTGCTTTCCCGAGGAGCCGCAGGAGGGGCCACGGGTGGGTCCCGAGGGCGTCCAGGAGTCGCGCTTCCGCTGCGAGCCGGTGCCCCACGAGTGCGGGATGAAGTTGCCCTCCTGGCTGCACCGGCGGGAGTCCCTGGGCCGCTTCACCGTCAATGGCCAGGAGGGAGGCGGAGGCAAGGTGGGCATGATGGGCAACAGCGTCGCCTACCAGATGCATTCACAAACGGTGGTGCTCATCTGGGTCCTCAACATGAACCCCGAGCGGCGCTGGAGGCCGGGCGAGTACGCGCTGAGGCGGGAGGCCACGGGCGAGGCGGTGCGCCTGCGCGCCGTGAAGGCGGAAGTGCCCGAGGAGGGCGTGGAGTTCGGCACGGTCGGGTTGATGAGCTTCGTCATCGACACGCCGAGCTCCGGCACCGAGCGTTTCGTGTTGGAGGTGCTCGAGAAGGACGGCGGCCCGCGCAGGATTCGCGTGGAGGGCATGACGTTCGAGGAGCCCGGGCAGGACACTCCAGCCCGGTAGGCGAGCCTCGTCTCAGGAGATGGGCTTCAAGCCGATGAATCCCCGCTACAAGAGAGGCGAAGGCAAGGGTCGCTTCTCGTGGGGCAGGCGAATCTCATCTTCCAGCTGGAGCCCGTCCGTCCAGTTCTTGGGTTGACAGCTCGAGACTGTGGTCCAATCCCATGTGCTCCTCACATTCGCATGCCGGGCTCGTGGCACAGCCTACCTCTGGTCTTCCATGCGGCACCTCAACATCAGTTGCCGAACTCGGCATCGAACGCGGCAATCGCTTCCTCGATGGAAGCGAATGGTCTCGAGCGCTCCTCGGGAGAGACCTCGCAGAACAGTTCCAGCAACTGCCGCTCGTGGTGCCGCATTTCATCCATGGGTACCGGCAGGTGGATTCGGTCAGCGCTCTGGACGACAAAGCCTCGCTCCGGAATCAACTCGAAGCATCGATAGATCACGGCCTCTTCGGCGCTGAGGCGTCGGAACACGCTGATTGATCTGTACAGCATCTTACCATTCATTTCCAGATCCAATTATTGTCGGCCCAAGGCAACTCGCGCCACCCATCGTTTTCCAGTTCCTGACGAGTCTTGGGGTCCAAGCCGAGTAACGTCCACCCCACGGGGCTCTGTGGGTACTTACCTCGTTTGAATTTCCGGAGCCGGTGCGGATGGCGTGCTTCAGCAAGATCAGCATCCCAAAGCGCTTGGTACTTACGCCCAGGCCCTTGGATGTCCACGCCATGAGCGTTGCCCTTGTGTAAGGCTATGACCTGTTTCGCTCGTGCGATTTTGTGGTCTTTCAAGAGCAATTCGACGGTGCTTACAAGTACGTCTCCTGTAATCAGTGGTAAAGTCATGAATGGTCATCCTGCGATACGCTGTTGATACGCACCAGCCATTTCTCTCCAGCGGACTTCTTCATGGACAGCGTTGCCAATGCCTTCAGCAGTTCATTTTCGACATCCGCGATCGCGCTGGCCAATCTGTCCGGGATGAGATTTGCCACGTCTTCGAGCTCCGTGGCCATGTGGATGGCATGGCGAAGCTCATGACACGCATTCATTTGATTGAGCCGCGTCAGCAAGGCCGGTCCGAAAAGCCGTTGACAGGCATAGTCCGGGCTTAGTGTGCCGGCAGCCAACGCTCGACACATACCAAGAGAGGCAACGGTGATGAGCAACTGCGCATCATCGGGTCCCTTTGCCCGGAGAGACAGTTCCATCTGTGGATCGGAATCGTCAGGCAAGTGCTCATTCATTGATTGCTCCACTCAAGCTTGATTTTGAAGTCGAAGACTTTCCCCGACGGACTTTCGAAGTAATGGAGGGATACCTTTTTGTTTCCGATCCAGCCGTCCTTATAAACCTTATGCCAATTGCCCGGTTCAATGTCTCGTAGCTTCTCCAGCAGCTCCCTCCTAGATACGGTGTTTCTGGTCGTTCCGTTCTGAATGCTTCTGAAGCTGGCTGGATAGCCAGGAGTATTTTTCAATCCGTTGTAAACGTTCTTGGGTTCTGCACCGCCATTTTCATCATGGGGGATGATTCTTTCAGCTCCTTGCGGGCTTTCATCGCCCCTGCTTCGTGTCGCCATCGCCACGGCATTGGGCGCCAGGGCAATGGTGACGGTCCCGGCGCTCACGGCAACCGTCTCCACTTCCCCCACCGCCACGAGACGGATGCCCACCTGCGACTCCGCCTGGGCCACCGCATGCATCGCCCCCGGGAGTTTCGGCACCTGTGCGGCCAGCCCCGGCACCGTGTTGCCAATGGCCACCATCGCTAGCATGGCGAACGCTCGCGCCGCGTTGCGGCCCATCACCTTGCCGTAGCGCTCGCCCGCCTCGCGCAGTTCGTTGAACGTGGTGGCTCGGTCTGCCTCGCCCATCAGCCGCTTGAAGCCCACCACGAAGCCCCAGAAGGTATCCACGCCCACGTAGGAAATGAGCGTGACGGTCATCACGGCGGCGAGGCCCTTCGAGATTGTCACGTCGGGAATGGAGACGAGGATCATGTACGTCGTCCAGGTCCAGAGAACGGCCGCCACCATGGCGTGTGGGTCGGCCATGTCATTGAACGCCTCCAGCATCTCGTCCAGCACGGCGCCCCTGGCCAGCGCAAGGGCCAGCGCGAACCTGCTGTCTCCGGCGATGGTGGGGCTTTCCGTCAGCAGGCGGAGACAGTCTCCGGGCCTGCCGGTGCGCTCGCACCAGCGCAGGTAGCCTCGCGTCAACTCCACCTCCGCCGCCGTTGACTCCCCCTCCAGGTGGTCGCCCGTTCCGAGCGGAGTGAGGTGGCGGCTGCGTGTGTCATAGGAGTACGAGCCGCTCCGGGCCTCCACCTCGAACAGCCGCCGGGCGGCTTCCTGGGGCCGGGCGGAGACCCGCTGGCCCCGGGCAAGCTCCGTCACGGCTGCCTCGAACTCGTTGTCCTCCAGCTCCACTGGCTCGGCCCGGGAGCGAGGCGTGAAGACGAGCGGGTCTCCCTGGCCCGTGTCCAGGCGAACCACCCGGGAGGCAGCCCCACACCCGGCGAGGAGCATCAGCAACACGACCGTGCAGCACCGCTTCATGGACATCCCTCCGGAGCTGACCACCCCCATGGGTCGTCAGTCCGGAAGGGTACCCAACGGGTGTGACCTCACCCGGAGCGGAGCCGCGGGGCCTCAGCGCCCCTTCGAGGTCTCGCTCTTCTCGAGCTGAAGGATCTCGTCCACCACCTGCGGCTCGGCCAGCGTGGAGGTGTCGCCGAGGCTGTCCGTCTGGCCCTCGGCCACCTTGCGGAGGATGCGGCGCATGATCTTCCCCGAGCGCGTCTTCGGCAGGCCACTCACCACGCGGATGCGGTCCGGCGTGGCCAGCGGCCCGATGATGCGGCGCACCTGCTCCTTCAGCGCGCCCACCAACTGCTCGGAGCCCATGTCGCCCGGCTTCACCGTCACGTAGGCGCAGATGCCCGTGCCCTTGATGTCGTGCGGGAAGCCCACCACGGCGGCCTCGGCCACCGCCTCGTGCGCCACCAGCGCGCTCTCGATCTCCGCCGTGCCCAGCCGGTGGCCCGACACGTTGAGCACGTCATCCACGCGGCCGGTGATCCAGTAGTAGCCGTCCTCGTCGCGGCGGCAGCCGTCACCTGTGAAGTACAAGCCCGGGTAGGTGGAGAAGTATGTCTCGCGGAAGCGCCGGTGGTCGCCCCAGATGGTGCGCGCCTGGCCGGGCCACGGGCGCTTCAGGCACAGGTTGCCCGAGACGCCATTGCCCTCGATGACCGCGCCCTTCTCGTCCACCAGTACCGGCTCGATGCCGAAGAACGGCAGGGTCGCGCTGCCCGGCTTCGCCGGCGTGGCCCCCGGGAGCGGCGTGATGAGGATGCCGCCCGTCTCCGTCTGCCACCACGTGTCCACCACGTCGCAGCGGCCCTCGCCCACCACGTCGTGGTACCAGCGCCACACCTCGGGGTTGATGGGCTCGCCCACGCTGCCGAGAATCCGCAGGCTCTTGCGCGAGGACTTCTTCACCCACTCGTCTCCCTCGCGGATGAGCGCGCGCAGCGCCGTGGGCGACGTGTAGAGGATGGTCGCCTTCACGTCATCCACCACCTGCCACATCCGGCTCGCGTCCGGGTACATCGGCGTGGACTCGAACATGACCGTCGTCACGCCGTTCACCAGCGGGCCATAAATCAGATAGCTGTGGCCGGTGATCCACCCCACGTCCGCGCTGCAGAAGAAGACATCATCCGGGCGGATGTCGAAGACGTACTCGTGCGTCATCGCCGCGTAGACGAGGTAGCCCGCCGTGGTGTGCAGCACGCCCTTGGGCTTCCCGGTGCTGCCCGAGGTGTAGAGGATGAAGAGCGGATCCTCACTGGACATCCACTCCACGGGGCAGGTGGAGCGGTGCTTCTCCATCTCCTCCTCGAGCACCTTGTCGCGGCCGGCCTTCATGGGCACGGCCTTCGGGGTGCGGCGGCTGACGAGCACCGTCTCCACCTGGGTGAGGCCCTCGAGCGCCTGATCGACGATCGACTTGAGGGCCACGGCCTTGGGGCCGCGCGGCGCCTCGTTGGCGGTGACGACGATGCGCGCCCCCGAGTCGAGGATACGGTCTCTCAAGGACTCGGCGGAGAAGCCGGCGAACACCACCGAGTGCACCGCGCCGATGCGCGCGCACGCCAGCATGGTGTAGGCCACCGCGGGCGTCATGGGCATGTAGATGCAGACGCGGTCACCCTTCTTCACCCCGTGCGCCTTGAGCACGTTGGCCACGCGGGCCACCTGGTGCTTGAGCTCACGAAAACTGATCCGCTGGTACTGCCCGGGCTCGTTGGCCGCCCAGAGCAGCGCCGTCTTGTCCGGCTGGGTGTGCAGGTGCCGGTCCACCGCGTTGTGACAGGCGTTGAGCTTGCCCCCGCCGTACCAGGAGAAGTCCACCTCCTCCATGTCCGTGTCGAGCACGTTGGACGGCGGGTGGAACCACTCGAGCCGCTTCGCCTGCTCGCCCCAGAAACCAGCGGGGTCCTCCAGGCTCTGCTTGTAGAGGCGGCGGTACTCCTCCAGGCTCTTCACGCGCGCGCGCGCGGTGATGGGCTCCTTGGGCGCAACGAACATGGTGTCTCCCCCAGGGGATGGAACGGGTTCAGGTTGGAGTCCTACAACGCCAGCGCCAGGCCTACCCGGAAATCTCGTGCTTCCGGTGGGTGGTGTACTGGACGCACCGCGTCGAGACGTCACGCGCGGAAACGGACCGTTACCTTCCGTAACATGTCGGCCCCATGACGCACCGGCCTCTTCGAGCCCCCCGTGAAGCCCTTCCGCCACGTCTACGCCCTGCGGTGGAGGAGAGCGCGGCCTCCCCCTCACGCTGGGCTTCAGCATCACCCTGGTGCGCTCCACGCCGGGCTTCGGGCTCGTCCTGCAGGTCGCCGCCCTCCATGCGGGCCTGATGCTCGGCCTGCCGGGCCGCGCCGCCGTGCGGCAGGTCCTGGGTCAGTCCGGTGGCACGCTGGGGCAGTTCGCGAAGGACTCCGAGGAGGCGAAGCTCCGCACTCGTGGACCAGTGCGAGGACGCGGTGCAGGCCGAGAAGTCCAAGCCGCTGGCGAAGGCCGCGTCCAACACGGCGAAGGAGTTCGAGCGCGCTGGCGGTGGGCTCGGGCAACTGCTGCCCTCCGGCGAGCTGCGCACCCTGTTCAAGCAGGCCGCCGGCCAGGTGAGCATCGACAAGTGGGGCAGGGAGGCCCTCCAGGCCTTCACCAACGGCTTCATCGCCCGCCTCACCGAGAAGGGTTTCGGCGAGCAGGACGAGTACGCCGCCGACGCCGAGGCCGTGGAGCTGATGGCGGCCGCCGGCTACGCGCCCGAGGAGTACGTGGCCTTCCTGTCGAAGCTGCCGGACAAGGGGCTGTCCACCGAGCATCCCCGCGGGGACAAGCGCCAGAGCCAGCTGCGCGCACAGCTGGCGGAGCTGCGCAAGCGCGCCCCGGACAACGACTTCGTCACTTCCGTGGACCTCTCCCAGACCCTGGTCATCCCCCTGCGGGACGCACTCCAGGCAGGCACCTCGGCCACCGCCGCCCACAACGACTGAACGAGGGGCTGGCTCCTCCCCTCCCCACACCATTTGAGGACGCTGGCGTGAGCGGGATAGCGTGTGGGCCAGCCTTTTCGCGACCCCATGCCCCCCCCAAAGAACCTCTATGCGTTCGTGGTCCTCGGAGGGCTTCCCTTCGCCCTCGCCCTCGGTGGACTGCTGTACTTCGTCACCGGCCACCCCAATGACG
>DASQMW010000190.1:0-35560 GCA_035645295.1 Archangium sp. | reverse complement strand
GTTGGCTCCGGCCTGGCAGCGTTGGCACAGGGTCTCCAGCAGCTCCCTCAAGGGCGGCGCCCCCGCCTCGAGCTGGGAGCGGGCATCCAGGGCCGGGCCCATCTCACAGGCGCGCACCGGGGGCTCGGGGCAGGCGTCGAGCTGTTGCCGGGCCCTTGCGAAGGCGGCGGGGTTGCCCGGGGCTCGGACCGCGCCTTCCAGGGCTCGCTCCAGGGTGCGGCAGGCCTGGTCGCTCGCGGGGGCGCTCGCGGGCGCGGGGGTGGGGCGCTCGGCCCGGCGCTCGCCGCGGTGGGTCACGAAAAAGAGGCGGATGAAGGCCGCCAGCGCCAGGGTCATCAGCAGCAGGGTTCGGAGTGGGAAGCGTCGCACGGTGCAAACTCCTTGATTCCGGCCGGGATGGGTGGTTATCAGCGCCGCTCGGGTACATCCACTCCGGAGGCGTTCGTGGCTGAGACTTTCGACGTGGTGATCATCGGTTCGGGCCCCGGCGGGTATGTCGGTGCGATCCGGGCCGCGCAGCTGGGGCTGAAGACGGCCATTATCGAGAAGGACAAGCGGCTGGGTGGCACCTGCCTCCACCGTGGCTGCATCCCCACCAAGTCGCTCCTCTGGTCCGCCGCCCTCCTGCACCACATCCGTGAGGCGGCTGACTTCGGTATCGAGGTGCCGGCTCCGGTGGTCAACTGGGCCAAGGTCCAGGAGCACAAGGGCAAGGTGGTCACCAAGGGTGCCAATGGCATCGACTACTTGATGAAGAAGAACAAGATCACCGTCCTCAAGGGCCACGGCCGCATCGCCGGCAAGGGCAAGGTCGAGGTTACTGGTGAGGGTGGTTCCAAGCAGACGCTGGACACCAAGAACATCATCATCGCCACCGGCTCGGTGCCCAAGTCCCTGCCCAACGTCCCGGTGGACCACAAGCGCGTCCTCAACAGCGACTCCATCCTGGAGCTCGACCGCATCCCCAAGAGCCTGATCGTCATCGGCGCGGGCGCGGTGGGCTGCGAGTTCGCCTCCGTCTTCAACCACATGGGCAGCCAGGTCTCCATCGTGGAGTACATGCCCAACCTGCTCCCCATCGAGGACATCGACTGCTCGAAGGAGCTGGAGAAGCACTTCAAGCGCCGGAAGATCGATCTGCACACCGGCGCCAAGGTGGAGAAGGTCGAGACCACCGCCAACGGCGTGAAGCTCACCATGACCGTGGGCACCGAGAGCCGCACCATCGAGGCCGAGTACGTCCTGTCCGCCGTGGGCCGTGCCCCCGTCAGCGAGGACATCGGTCTGGACAAGACCGGCATCAAGGCCGAGCGCGGCTTCATCAAGACCGACGCGATGATGCGCACCACCGAGCCCAACGTGTACGCCATCGGTGATGTCATCCCCACGCCGATGCTCGCCCACGTGGCCAGCGCCGAGTGCGTCCTCGCCGTCGAGCACATCGCCGGCAAGAACCCCGCGCCCATCAACTACGACCTCACCCCGTCCGCCACCTACTGCTACCCCGAGGTGGCCTCGGTCGGTCTCACCGAGAAGAAGGCCAAGGAGCGCGGCTACGACGTCAAGGCCGCCATCTTCCCGTTCTCCGCCGTCACCAAGGCCTCCATCTCCAACGAGGCCTTCGGCATGATCAAGGTCGTCTCCGACAAGAAGTATGACGAGGTGCTCGGCGTCCACCTCGTGGGCCCCCACGCCACCGAGCTCCTCGCCGAGGCCTGCGTCGCCATGCGCCTGGAGATCACCACCGAGGAGCTCGCCCACACCATGCACGCCCACCCGACGCTCTCCGAGATCATCAAGGAAGGCGCCGAGGCCACCCTGGGTCACCCGATCCACATCTGAGTCACTGGGGTGCGTAGGGTTTGATCAGGCCGTTCGGGACTCTTCTGTCTCGGACGGCCTTCGCATGTCTGGCGGTGGGCGCACCTTCACGTGGCCCAGCAGCTCCGCCAGATCGAATGCGTCCAGCAGCGCATGCCCCTTCAAGTCATTGTTGAAGTAGACCCAGGCCGTCCGGCCCTTGCGTCTCCACGCGTCCAGGTCGCACGCCACCCGCCACAGGGCCTCGCGGCCGTAACGTCCCTCGTAGCGTAAGCCCGCCCCGTGGAAGCGCACGTAGCGGAAGCCTCCCGTCAGCCGCGGGGGTGGCACCGGCACCAGATCGTGCTCGCACACCGCCGCTCCCCGGCGATCCAGCACCTCCAGCACCTCCTCGTGGTACCAGGCCGCATCGCGGAACTCGACGACGTACTGGACGCCTTTCGGCAGTGCGGCCAGGAAGCGATTCAGCCGCTCGGGGTCGGGTTTCTTCATGTGCGGCGGCAACTGCCACAGCACCGGGCCCAGCTTGTTTCCCAGGCGCAGGATGACGTTGAAGTAGCGCTCCAGGCCTTCTCCCACGTCCGTCAGCCGCTTCATGTGCGTGAGGTAGCGGCTGCCCTTGCACGCGAACTTGAACCCCGCCGGCGTCTGCTCCCGCCAGCCGTCTACCGCGTCCGCCGTGGGCAGCCGGTAGAAGGGCGCGTTGAGCTCCACCGTGGCGAATACCCGGGCGAAGTAGGGGAGCCAGCGGTTGGCTGGCAGCCCGGCCGGGTAGAAGAGTCCCTTCCAATGCTTGTAGACGTAGCCGCTCGTCCCCAGGTGGATGGCCTTCATGCCCCTAGCATGGGCACTCCCGCCCTCCCGGGCTCCTGGCACCCGGAGTGTGGTCCGCTCATCCATCGAGCAAGCTTTGCTTACGGCTCTCGGGAGGGGAGCGAGCCTCCTCGACAGCCCCATCACTGCCCGCTGCCCATGGCGCCGTTACAACAGGCCGGAACCCAGGGAAGCTAACGCCTCGCGTCAAGGCTTCCCGCTTGACCCTGCTTTCGCCCCAACCGTAGAAGGCCCGCGACCCATGGCAACTCCCGATCGTTTCCCCCTGCCGCAGGTATCCGAGTCCACCCGGAAGCCCGAGTGGTTGAAGGTGCGTCTCCCGAGTGGGGATGGCTACGAGCGGGTGAAATCCATCGTGCGCCGCACCAAGCTGGCCACGGTGTGCGAGGAGGCCCGCTGCCCCAACATCGCCGAGTGCTGGGGCGGTGGCACCGCCACGGTGATGCTCATGGGCGAGGTGTGCACCCGCGCCTGCCGCTTCTGCCACGTGAAGGTGGGCGCGCCCCCTCCGTTGGATCCCATGGAGCCCATCCACCTGGCCCAGGCCGTCAAGGAGATGGACCTCGAGTACATCGTGGTCACCTCCGTGAACCGTGACGACCGGCCGGATGGCGGCGCCAGCCACTTCGCCTCGGCCATCCGCGAGCTGCGCCAGCACTCGCCCAAGACGGTCGTCGAGGTGCTCATCCCCGACTTCAAGGGCGTGGAGCGCGACCTCACCACCGTGGCCGAGGCCCGCCCGCACGTGGTGGCCCACAACGTCGAGACGGTGGAGCGCCTCACCCCCACCGTGCGTGATCGCCGCGCCACCTACCGCCAGTCGCTCAAGGTGCTCGAGTACCTCAAGCAGCGCCCGGAGAAGCTCTACACCAAGACCTCCGTCATGGTGGGCCTGGGCGAGACCGACGCCGAGCTGGATCAGACCTTCAAGGATCTGCGCGCCGTGGGTGTGGACGTGCTCACGCTCGGCCAGTACCTGCAGCCGTCCCAGTACCACCTGCGCGTGGAGCGCTTCGTCACGCCGCAGCAGTTCGCGGACTACAAGCAGCTCGCCGAGTCCTACGGCTTCCTCTACGTCGCCTCCGGGCCGCTCGTGCGTTCCAGCTACCGCGCCGCCGAGTTCTTCATGAAGGGCCTCATGGAGCGTGAGCGCCTGGGGCTCGCCGGCAACACCTGACCTTTCTCAACACCCTCACTTCCGAAACGGACCCCCGCGAATGGCGATCTTCGAGTTCAAGCTGCCCGATCTTGGCGAAGGCGTGCAGGAGGGCGAGCTGGTCAAGTGGCACGTCAAGGCCGGCGACAGCGTCAAGGAGGACCAGACGCTCGCCGAGGTGATGACGGACAAGGCCACCGTGACCGTCCCCAGCCCCAAGGCCGGCCGTGTCGTGCAGACGCACGGCAACGAAGGCGACATGGCCAAGGTCCATCAGCTCCTCGTCACGCTGGAGATCGAGGGCGCCGCTCCGGCCCAGTCCTCGGGTCATGGTGCTCCCGCCGCTCACGGTGCTCCCGCCGCCGCCGCTGCTGCCGCTCCCGCGGCGGCGCAGGCCACGGGTCCGCAGGCCGCCTCCAAGGTGCTGGCCACGCCGCTCACCCGCCGCATGGCGGCCGAGCACGGGCTCAACCTCGCGGAGATCTCCGGCTCCGGTCCGCAGGGCCGCGTGATGAAGGCCGACGTCGTGGCCGCGCTCGAGGGTGGCCACTCCACGCGCAATGAGGTGGCTCCCGCCGCCGCCCCCGCTCAGCAGGCCCGTCCGGCCGCGCCCTCGGTGGCTCCGGGCCGTGGTGACGAGCGCATCCCCCTGCGCGGCCTGCGCAAGAAGATCGCCGAGAAGATGGTGCGCTCGAAGTTCACCGCGCCCCACTTCGGCTTCGTCGAGGAGGTGGACTGCACCGAGCTCGTCGCCCTGCGCAAGCGCCTCAACGAGACCCTGGCCAACGCCGGCGAGAAGACGAAGCTGTCCTTCCTGCCCTTCATCATCAAGGCCACGCTCGCGGCGATGAAGAAGTACCCGCACCTCAACGCCAACATGGACGAGGCCGCCCAGGAGCTCGTCGTGCGCGGTGAGTTCAACATCGGCATCGCCGTGGCCACCAACGAGGGCCTCACCGTCCCCGTCATCAAGAACGCGGACCGCCTCAACCTGCGCGAGCTGGCCGAGGAGGTCGTCCGCCTCAGCACCGCCGCGAGGGATCGCAAGCTGAAGATGGAGGAGCTCACCGGGGGCTCCTTCACCATCACCTCGCTGGGCCAGACCGGCGGCATCTTCGCCACGCCCATCATCAACCACCCCGAGGTGGCCATCATGGGCATCCACCGCATGCGCAAGCGCCCCGCGGTGGACAACAACGGCCAGGTCGTCGTGCGCGAGATGATGAACGTCTCCATCTCCGCCGATCACCGCGTCATCGATGGCCAGGTCGCCGCTGACTTCGTGTACGAGGTCATCAAGTACCTGGAGCATCCGGACATGCTGTTCCTGGCCATGGCCTGACGGCCGGGCCGTCCGCCGGGGGCGCGTGCCTCGCTGGGAGCGCTCGCGCACCGCGCTCCCGGCTTCCGAGGAGGTCAAGCTGCCCCATGGCCGACAACGTTCGTGACGTCATCCGCGCTGCCCAGGCCGCGGAGCTCGGTGGTGACAAGCCCCGTGCCATTGAATTGCTCCGGCTCGCCGCCGACCTCTGCCGGCGCTCGGGCAACAAGCCCCGTGCCGAGCAGCTCCTGCGCTACGCCCTCCGGTTGGATCCCTCCCGCAAGGAGTTGGAGGAGGAGCTCCGCCAGTTGGAGCGCGAGGAGCCGGCTCCGCCTCCGCCGGCTCCCGACTCCGGCGAAGGTGAGCGCGGGGTGTTCGTCCTCGAGGAGGACACCTCGTCCTCCCTCCAGGAGGCCCTGCGCGAGGCCGAGCTGGCCATGGATCGCCGGATCCGTCCCGTGGCTCTCGCCGTCGAGGTCATGCGCTCCGCCGTGAGGAGCGTGGCGGTGCCCGGTCAGGAGGCGCGGGCGGAGGAGCCCGTGGCTCCTGTTGCTCCCGTGAAGGCCCCAGAGGCTCGCAAGGAAGACCCTCTCCCAAAGGGAGAGGGGGCCGTGGCGGCAGAGGGGGAGGGGGCTTTCATCGAGCGCGGGCCCACCCGCGCGGATCCGTCCCTCGATGCCTGGTGCTCCTTCTGCTGCCGGCCTCGCTCCGAGGTGGGGGCGCTTGTCGCCGGTCCCGCGGGTGCGTTCATCTGCTCGACCTGTATTGGCGAGTCGGGTGTGCTGCTCGGCAGCGTGGCCGCAGGGGCTCCGGCCACGCGTGTCCGGGCTCCGGCTCCCCAGCGGTCCGTTTCCGTCGAGCTGGTGGGGCGGGAACAGGCCCGTGAAGCGCTCGAGCGCGGCTTGGATGCAGGCGTGCGCCGCGTGCTGCTGCTCGGTCCCGAGGGTTCCGGAAAGAGCACCTGGATGCGGGCCCTCGTGGAGCAGGGGAGGGGAGTGCTCGTGACTCCCGAGTCGCTCGACCGCGCTCCCGTGGACGCCATGCTCATCGTGGAGGACGTGGACCGGCTCGCTCCCGCCGAACAGGTTTCCCTGAGCGCCTTCCTCACCCGTCACCCCGCGTGCACCGTGCTGATGACGGCCCGGGGCGGCCCGGTGGCCTCGGGGCTCGTGCTCCTCTCGGACTCTGGCCGGCTACCCATCCCCTCCACCGCCGCGCTCTCCGAGGCCGCGCGGGGCGCGTTGCCCGTCGTTCTGTTGGAGCAGGTGCAGCTGCTCGTCGCGCTCGAGGCACCGGGCGTCGAGGACCTGGTCGAGATCGCCCGGCGTCAGCTCGCCTCACGTGAGGACTCCCGGCTCTCCGCCGAGGTGCTCACCGCCCTCGCCACCGAGGCCGCCCGCTCGCCGCGCTCCGGGCATGAGCTGCAAGCCCTCCTCGCCCGCGTGCCCCCCGGCTCCTGGCGCCTGGAGGTGAAGAAGAAGGGGAAGGCGAAGCCGGCCCGCCGTGGCCGGCGAAAGGGATCGTCGTGAACACGCTGACGGTGTACCGGCTCGGCCGGGTCGAATACGAGGATGGGCTCCAGCTCATGAAGCTCTTCGGCGAGTCCCGCCGCCAGGGCCTCTGTGGAGACGTCCTGCTGCTGCTCGAACACCCGCCCGTGCTCACCCTCGGCCGTGCCGCCAAGCGCTTCAACATCGTCGCCAGTGACGAGCGCCTCGCCGCCGAGGGCGTGGAGACCTTCGAGACGGATCGCGGGGGCGATGTCACCTACCACGGGCCCGGGCAGCTCGTGGGCTACCCCATCTTCCTCCTCCCCGAGGGCCGTCAGGACGTGCGCCGCTACGTGCGCGACGTCGAGCAGTGCGTCATCCGCACCCTCGCCGAGTACGGCATCACTTCCGGCACCATCCCCAAGTGGCCCGGGGTGTGGATCGGCCAGGAGGACTCGCCCGATGCCCGGAAGATCGCCGCCATCGGTGTCCACCTCGCCCGCTGGCTCACCAGTCACGGCTTCGCGCTCAACGTCAACACGCACCTGCCGCACTTCAACCTCATCGTCCCCTGCGGCATCAGCGAGGCCGGTGTCACCTCGCTGCAGAAGGAGCTCGGCCGCCCCGTGCCCATGGCCGAGGTCGAGGAGAAGATTTCCCGGCACTTCGCCGATGTCTTCGGGCTCCAGCGCGCCGAGCCCGCGCCCCTCACGCGCACGGTGAGCGTCACGTTGGTACGGGGGAAGGGCGCGGACGTTCGCGTGCTGCTGCTGCGCCGGCGCCCCGAGCGCGGAGGCTTCTGGCAGATCGTCACCGGCCGCCTGGAGCCGGGCGAGCAGCCCCGCGAGGCCGCCGCCCGCGAGCTGTTCGAGGAGACCGGGCTGCGCACCGACGTGGTGGATCTGGAGTACCGCCACGCCTTCGCCGTCGGCACGGTGGTGCCTCCGCGGCTCGTCGAGGAGAACGGTTTCGCGGCCCGGTGCAACGAGGATTTCGAGGTGCGGCTCGGTGACGAGCACGATGCCTACGAGTGGGTGGATGTCCCCACGGCGCTCGAGCGCCTTCCGTTCCGCGGGCTCCGCGAGGGCGCCCAGCGCGCCATCCGGGCTCTCGCGGGGTGAACGGAGGGTTCTCAACCCGGGATGCCCGACACCCTCACCCCGTCCCTCTCCCGGAGGGAGAGGGGATGGTGGGGCTCAGAGCTTGAGGATTTCCAGCTCCACGGCGGCGATCGTCTCCGGACGGTGCTTGCGCACCTCCTCGACGAACCGGTCCATCGCCGCGTCATCGCGCGTGGTCTCGTGGTGGAAGAGCACCAGCTGCTTCACGTTCGACGCGTTGGCCGTCTCCACCGCCGACTCCCACGTCGAGTGGCCCCAGCCGATCTTCGCGGCGCCCTTGCGGCCCCGGTACTCATCCTCGGTGTACATCGCGTCGATGATGAGCATGTCCGCGTCCCTCGCGAACTCCACGAGATCCTTGTCCTTCTCGCAGCCGTGCTCCACGTCCGTCGCGTACACCACCGACCTGCCGTCGCACTCCACCCGGTAGCCCAGATTGCCTCCCGGATGGTTCAGGTCCAGCGTGCGCACCCTCGCCGGGCCTATCTCCAGCTGCTGGCCCGCTTCCAGGTTCTTGTACGTCAGCTGCGCCTTGAAGGTGTCCTCGGCCGTCACCGGGAAGTAGGGCTGCACCATCTGTCCCGCCACCACCTCCTTCACCGATTGGCTGCCTCGCGGCGCCCCGTACACTGTGAAGGCATACTTCGGGATGAAGATGGGCGTGAAGAACGGCAGCCCCTGCAGGTGATCGTAGTGGTAGTGCGAGAGGAAGATCGAAGCACGCGTGGGGCCACCCGCCGTCAACAGCTCCTGCCCCAGCACGCGCACGCCCGTTCCCAGGTCGAAGATGAGCAGCTCGTCCCCGCATCGCATCTCGACGCAGGGCGTATTGCCCCCGTAGCGCTGCGTCTTCGGCCCCGGTGCAGGGATCGAGCCGCGCACTCCCCAGAATCGCACATGGAACGGAACACGCGTTTCGGCGGCCGTTCTGTCTCGTTCGTCCTCAGCCAACCTTCGCTTCCGTGTCGTCGTCGTCCTCGGCGAAGAGCTCAATCAGGTGCCCCGTCCGCTCGCGCTTCGTCCTCAGGTACCCGACGTTATGCGGATTGTGCTCCGTACGCGAGGGAATGCGTCGACGTACAGGAATTCCCTCTTCCACCAAGCCTGCAATTTTCAGCGGGTTGTTGGTGATGAGGTCCACGGACCGCACTCCCAGCAGCCGCAACATCTCCGCGGCGACGTCGTAGCTGCGCAGATCGTCTGGGAAGCCCAGCTGCCGGTTGGCCTCGTAGGTGTCCAACCCCTCGGCCTGCAGGGCGTAGGCCTTGATCTTGTTGCCCAGGCCGATGCCCCGGCCCTCCTGGCGCAGGTAGAGCACCACCCCGCCCCCGTTCTGGGTGACGAAGTCCAGCGCCCGGTCCAACTGCTCCCGGCAGTCACACTTCAGGCTGCCGAAGACCTCGCTGGTCAAGCACTCCGAGTGAACCCGGACCGGTACGCCCTCCAGGTCCTGCACCTTTCCCACCACCAACGCCACGTGCTCCCGCCCGTTGCGCTTCTCGCGGAAGACGACCGTGCGCAGCACGCCCCGGCCAGTGGGCACATCCGCTTCGGAGAACTTCTCCAGTAGAGAAGTGCTCTTGCGGGTCGGAAGAACCTGCGGTGGACGCGACTCGGACATGATGATCCTTTCTCCCGCACAACACTTGAGGGCACAAGTGGGATGCGAACCCTTGAAGTTCGTTCTTCATGCCCCCCAGGACAGAGGAAGCAATTCCACCTTGTCACCAACAGCCAGCCTACTGGAGGCACGTGGGAAGTGGAGCAGGTGGGTGGCCGAGGCCGCGGAGCGCAGTGCCCCCGACGTCTGGGTGGCCAGGGGCCGGGCCCACAGCTCGCCGTCCTGCCAGGTGGCCGTCACCCGGACAAAGTGGGCCAGCCCCTCGGGTTTGCGAAGCTCGCCCGTCAGCCTACCGGACACTCGGGGTGGCTCCACATCCAGGTGCCCCAGCATGCGGCGCAGCGCCGGGCGGACGAAGAGCTCGAAGGTGACGAGCGAGGAGGTGGGGTTGCCCGGCAGTCCGATATAGACGGTGCCCCCCTTGCGGCCCACCGCCAGCGGCTTGCCCGGCTTGATGGCCACGCGCCAGAAGTCCCGCTCCACCCCCAGCTTCTCCAGGGCCTCGCGCACGAAGTCGTGCTCGCCCACGGACATGCCCGCGCTCGTCAGCACCAGGTCGTAGCCCCCGGCCGCCGCGAGGTGCCGGTACACGTCTTCCAGTGTGTCCCGGGCGATGCCCAGCACGGAGGGGACTCCGCCCGCGCGCAGCACGGCCAGCGAGAGTGCCGGGGCATTGGCGTCCACGATGCGGCCCTCGACGGGCGCGTCCGCCCGGCACAGCTCGTCACCGGTGGAGAGGATGGCCACGCGCGGGCGGCGTGGCACCGGCGCCGTCAACATCCCCTGGCCCACCAGCAGCCCCAGCTCTGGAATCCCCAGTGGCGTGCCCCGGGGCAGCAGCACCTCGCCCTCCCGCGCATCCTCGCCCCTCGGGCGGACGAAGTGACCCGGACCCACCGCCTCGAGGATGTCCACCGCCTCCCCCCCGGGCGCCAGCTGTGTCCGCTCGCGCATCACTACCGCGTCCGCTCCCGCCGGCAGCGGGGCCCCTGTCATGATCCGCGCGCACGTGCCCGGTTGGACCTCCTGACGGGGCATCTGCCCGGCGTAGATCGTCTCCTTCACCTGGAGGCGGACGGGCAGGGGGGCCGAAAACTCGGCGCTGCGCACCGCGAAACCATCCATGGCCGAGTTGTCCCAGGGCGGCAGGGTCCGCTGGGCGCGCACGTCCTCGGCCAGGGCGCGCCCCAGCGCCTCCTCCAGCCGGACCCACTCGGGGGGCAGCGGGGAGACCAGGGCGAGCGTGCGGGCTCGGGCATCCTCCACGGGCAGCAGCGCGGCATCTTCCTTCATGGGTCGGGCGTCCTCGGGGTGATCTCCCAGGGCTGATCGGCTTTGCCCCGGGGCGGCGAAACAGGCATGTAGCGATTGGCTGTTTTTGGGATCAAAGTCCCTAGGAAATTCAAGACTTTGTTTGACAGTCCCACTGATCATCGTTACAAGCGCTGGTGATCGCATGGCCCGCGTCCGGGCGGTGGCCGATGTGCCAACCCGTTGAAAAGACACGGGAATTCAAGGAGACAGCGTCGATGGCCAAGCCCAGGTCCGGGGCCAAGAAGGCGACTCCCGCTGCGAAGAAGGTCAAGTCGACGAAACCGGGTGTGCTCAAGACCGCCTCCAAGAGCGTGGCCAAGGCCGCCGCGAAGTTGGTGACGAAGACCGCCGGTAGCGCCAAGCAGCAGGAGAAGAAGGCTCCCGCGGAAAAGAAGGCCGCACCCGCCGCCGCGAAGAAGACCGCCGAGAAGGCGGCCACCAAGGTGAAGGAGGTCGCCGCAGCGGCCACGAAGATCGCCGCGAAGGCGGCCGCCAAGGTGAAGGAAGTCGCCGCGCCCAAGGCAAAGGAGGCCCCCGCCCCCAAGGTGAAGGAAGCCCCCGCGCCCAAGGGCAAGGGCCGCGAGGCCGTGGTGGCGCCGCCAGCGGTCGAGAAGCCGCGTCCGCGCGCCACCAAGCTGCCTCCCATGGCCGAGCCGCTCAACAAGCGCGACCTGGAGCAGTTGCTCACCGCCGGCGCCGGCCGTGGCGTGGTGGGCGAGGGCAGCCTCAAGGGCCGCCTGACCGTCATCGACGGGCTGCCCAACCTGGTGGTGGTGGGCCGCGACAAGCGCGAGCTGACCTTCATCCTCCAGGGGCCGGATCAGGAGGTGCTGCCGGCCTACCTGGATCACAAGGTGTCCGTCAGCGGGCTCATCAAGAAGACCACCAACTACGGCGGCACGGTGGACGTGCGGAAGTTCTCCGCCAAGAAGCCCGAGGTCGAGGAGCCCACGCCGGAGCCCGTGGAGACGGAGGTGCGGCTGCGCTACCTCTCCCCTGGCGAGGTGTCCCAGGTGATCTCGGCCGGCATGGGCGCGGGCATGAAGGGTTTCGCCGCGCTGCGCGGCAACCTGGAGATGACCGGCGATGAGTTCGTGCTGGTGGTCTCCAACGGCGGCACCCGGCAGCAGGTGTCCTACATCCTCGAGGGAAAGGGGGCCAAGGGGCTGCGCAAGTTCCTGGGCCACACCCTCTCCGTCACCGGCGTGGTGGACAAGTCCTCCGGCTGGGGTGGCCGCATCGACGTGGAGAACGTGGAGCCGCGTCCCTCGGACATCCGGCCCATCTCCCGCGAGGGGTTGGACTCCGTCCATGTGGAGGGCGAGCAGCCGACCCACGTCGAGGTGAAGCTCAACCATGCCTTCACGGTGAGGCTCCAGGAGCAGCCGGGCTTCACCTGGGCCATCGAGCCCACGGCGGCCAAGCGCGTGGGCCTGCGGGAGGCCAACTTCGAGCCCAGCTCCGACGGCCCCGCCACCCGCGAGTTCTTCTTCACCCCTCGCAACCCCGGCACTTCCGAGGTCGAGTTCTTCCTCGCCAAGGCCTTCAACCCCGGTCAGGTGGAGCGTTCGTTCAAGCTCAACGTGACCGTCAAGCCCTGAGGGCCTGTCTGGCGCTCCCACTCCACGCGTCATCGTCCTTCTGCCCGGGGGTCCCAGATGGGACCCGCCGGGCTTACTTTTTTCAGGGCCGCCCGCTGGGCTTCCTGATTCGGGACCTCTCGTGACCGATCTTCCTCGTGACGTGAAGCGACACCTGGCCGAGTCCAAGCATCCACTCGGCATCAAAGAGCTGTTGAAGCTCACCCACCTGCACCCGGGTCAGCAGACCCAGCTCAAGCGCACCCTGCGCGACCTGGTCCGCAGCGGCGAGCTGCTCAAGGAGGGCAAGCGCTTCCGCCTGCAGAGCGGGCGGCCAATCCCCCTCGAGGGCAATGCAGACGGCGGGGCGCACCCTCCCCACCTCCGGCGGGGACGCGAGGAGCAGGGGCCCGGTGGCCCGCGTGAGGGCGTCCGCGCCGAGCCCGATGCGCGTTTCGCCCCCCGGGGACGCTTCGCGAAGGAAGGCATGCCCGAGCCTCGGGGCCGTTTCGTGCGCGAGGGCCGCATGGAGCCCCGGAGCCGTTTCGCCCGGGACGAGCGCGGTGGACCTCCAGCGAGCGGCCCATCGGAGCCGCAGGGGCCCGAGTCCCGGAGCCGTTTCGCCCGGGACGAGCGTGGCGGGCCTGGCCAGCGCGGCCGTTTCGAGCCACGGGGCTCCGGTCCCCAGCGGGGAGGTCCCCAGCGGGGAGGCTCCGGCCAGCAGGCGAAGCCCGGAGGCGGCCGTCCAGAGCAGGCGGGCCGTTTCGAGCCCCGGGGCCGTGGCGGCCGGGACGAGCGCGGCGGGCCCGGCCAGCGCGGCGGCCGTTTCGAGCAGGATCGCCGCCCGGGACGCGGCGGAGGGCGCGAGCGCGAGGCGCGTTTCGAGCCCCGGGGCCGCGGCGGCCGGGGAGGGCGTGACCGGAGCGAGGGGCAAGAGATCTCCACCCTCGAGGGCATCCTCCACGTGCACCGCGACGGCTACGGCTTCGTGCACCCCAGCTCGGGCGAGGGGGACAACATCTTCCTTCCGCCGCAGGAGGCCTCGCGGGCGCTCGACAATGATCGGGTGATCGTGGAGGCCTGGGGCCGCCCCGGACGCATGGAGGGCCGCCTGGTGCAGGTGGTCGGCCGCACCCGGCAGCTCGCCGTCGGCACCTACGTGGAGCAGGGCAAGCGTCAGGCCTTCGTCATCCCCTACGACAAGAACCTCCAGACGCAGGGCAACATCCGTGTCCCGCCCACCCAGATGGCCCGGGACGGGGACGTGGTGAAGGTGCGGCTCGGCAGCGGCGCGGAACTGCTGGAGCCGGGCGAGGGCCTCTATGGCGAGGTCGCCGGCTCCATCGGCAAGCCGGGAGACCCCAGCAACGAGGTGCTCTCCATCGCCTACTCGCAGGGCTTCTCCGACGAGTTCCCTCCCGAGGTCATGGACGAGGCGGACCGCATCCTCCCGACGGTGAGCGAGGAGGAGGCCCGTGGGGAGAACCGCCGTGACCTGCGGCAGATGGCGCTCGTCACCATCGACGGCGAGGACGCCCGCGACTTCGACGACGCCGTCTACACCGAGCCCCATCCCCAGGGCTTCCGGCTCGTGGTGGCCATCGCCGACGTGACGCACTACGTGCGCGAGGGCACGGCGATCGACGCCGAGGCCCTGCGCCGCGCCACCTCCGTCTACCTGCCGGACCGCGTGCTGCCCATGCTCCCCGAGCGGCTCAGCAACGGCATCTGCTCGCTGCGTCCCGACGAGGACCGGCTGTGCATGGTGGCCGACATGGTGCTCGACAGGAGCGGGCGGCTCGTCTCCAATGAAATCTACCCGGGCGTCATGCGCAGCCACGCCCGCTGCACCTACAACGAGGTGCAGGACGTGCTGGACGGCAAGGACGTCCCCCACCGCAACGCCTTCAAGCCCCAGTTCGAGCGGCTCATGGAGCTGGCCCGGGTGCTCATGCGCATGCGCAAGGAGCGCGGCGCCATCGACTTCAACCTGCCCGAGCACAAGGTGGTGATGGGCGAGGACGGCATGCCCGCCCGCATGGAGAGCCGCGAGCGCAAGGACAGCCACCGGCTCATCGAGGAGTGCATGCTGGCCGCCAACGAGGCGGTAGCGAAGTTCTTCTCCGACCTGGGCCTGCCCAGCGTCTACCGCTACCACGGTGAGCCCGACGAGGAGAAGCTGGCCGTCTTCGCCCAGCTCGCCCAGGCCTACGGCTTCCGCCTCCAGGCCGAGGAGATCTCCCCGAAGGCGCTCAACGCCTTCATGGCCCAGCTCCAGGGCCACCCCGAGGAGCGCGCCCTCAACCAGCTCCTGCTGCGCTCGATGATGCAGGCCGTCTACACGGCCTCCGACGTGGGCCACTACGGCCTGGCCGCCGAGTACTACCTCCACTTCACCTCGCCCATCCGCCGCTACCCGGATCTGCTCGTCCATCGGCTCCTCAAGGCGCACTGGGAGCGCAGTGGACAGGAGCGCTCCCCCGGCCAGCTCGAGCGCGAGGAGCAGCAGCTGGAGGACATGGCCTCGCAGAGTTCCGAGCGCGAGCGCGCCGCCATGCAGGTGGAGCGCGAGGTCGTCTCCTACTACGCGGCCCTGATGATGAAGGACCGCATTGGCGAGGAGTTCGTCGCCACCGTTGCTGGCCTCGTCGAGTTCGGCTTCTTCGTGGAGCTCGATGAGGTGCACGTGGAGGGGCTCGTCCGCGCCGATTCGCTCGGCGTCGGGACGCGCTTCGACAAGAATCTGCACTCCTTCACGCTGCCGGGTGGCTTCCGCGTCCGTGTCGGACAGAAGGCCCGGGTGCGGCTCGTCAACGTGAACCTGGCCCTGCGGCGCATCGAGTTCGACGCTCTGGAGGTCGCCGGCAAGGCCATCGGGGCCATCCAGGAGGTCGCCCGGGAGGAGCGGGAGACGCAGAAGGAGCAGGCCTGGCAGGAGCGCAAGAAGGCTTCCCGTGCCGCGCGCGAGCGGGCCCGGGCGGAGCAGTGGGGCCGCCGTCCCGAGCGGACCGAGCTGTCGTTGGCCGAGGCGGAGGCCCTGCGCAGGCGCGAGGCCGAGGCCGCCGAGCGGGCCGTGCCCGGAGTGGTGGAGACCCCGGAAGTGGCTCCTCCCCCCGTGCAGCCGCGGACCGAGGCGCAGGAGCCGGCCGCCGCCCACGTGCCGACGGTCGCGGATCGCATCCGTGCCCTCGCCGCACAGGGTGCACCGGAGCGGGCTGAGCCCGTCCGGGCCGTGCCTCCCACGCGGCGCAGGAAGGCCGCCGCGGCCGCCGAGGAGAAGCCCGCGCGTGCGAAGCGGGCCGCCGCCGGGACTCCGAAGAAGACCGCTGCTCGCGCCGCCGTGAAGAAGGCTGCGGCGGGTGGGGCAGGGGCGAAGAAGAAGGCTCCCGCCGCCAAGAAGGCCGTGGCCGCGAAGAAGGCTCCCGCCGCCAAGAAGGCTCCTGCCGCCAAGAAGGCTCCGGCGAAGAAGGCCGCCGCGAAGAAGACGGCTCGGGCTCCGGCCGCCAAGAAGGCGCCCACGAAGAAGGCGCCCGCCACGAAGAAGCAGGCCCCGGCCACGAAGGCGCGTTCCGCGTCCAAGGCCCGCTCCACGGGTGGGGCCAAGGCGAAGAAGAGCGCCGCGAAGAAGGGTACATCCTCCCGCGGAGCGAAGAAGCGCTAAGCGGGCCGCAATGGCACGGCGGGGTCCCCCGGGGCCCCGCCTTCGAGTGCGGAGGTCTCCATGGATCTGAAGAACCTTGCCTGGATCGCGGTCGCGCTGTTCATCGTCTGGGTGGTCGCGGGCCTGATCTTCAAGCTCGTGGGAGCGGCCATCCACCTGCTCGTCATCGCGGCGGTGGTGCTGGCCATCATCAGCTTCGTCTCGCGCATCCGCCGTCCCGGCCCACCCAAATAGAGGGACCAGGACGGGGGCCTTTGGTTCAGGCCCTCAGGGCCACCACCGTCACGCCGTCTCCGCCCTCGTGGTTCTCTCCCGGACGGAACATGCGGATGTAGGGCGACTCCGCCAGGTAGTCCCGGATCGCCTGCCGCAGCGCCCCCGTCCCGTGTCCGTGGATGATCAGCGCCGACTCCTCGCCGCTCCTCATCCCCCGGTCCAGGAAGGACTCCAACTCCGACAGCGCGTCCTCGGCCCTCATGCCTCGCACGTCGCAGCGGTAGTTCGTCGCCTCCACCGCCTCTGGCGCCGCCGCCTTCGCCCTTTGGAGCTGCTGCACCTGCTTGTTGCGCTCCGGGAACTTCGACTCCTTCGGCTTCGGCGCCCTCGAGCCCGAGAGCTCCGACACCGGCACGCGCATCTTCATGATGCCCGCCGCCACCAGCACCTGGTCCCCGTGCAGCTCCAGGATCTCCACGTCCTTGTTCAATCCCGAGTGCCGCACCCGCGCCCCCACCCGCAGCTCCGCCGGCGGCGGTGCCTCCACCTGGAACAGCTCCGCCCTCGCCGCCTTCGCCCGCTGGTTCGCCTCCTCCGCCCGCTGCAGCAGCTGCGCCCTCGCCTCCGACGCCGCCTTCTCGTTCGACTGCGCCCTCAGCAGCTTCAGCAGCTCCTGCACCTCCGACGCCGCCTGGTCGCTCGCCGCAGCCACTTCCTCGTTGAAGCGCATCAGCCGCGCCTTGCGCTCGCGCTCGAACTGCTGCTTCTGATCCTCCAATTGGGCCCGCAGCCGCTCGGACTCCTCCGCCGCCACCTTCGCCCGGTCCAGCTCGTCCTGCAGCTTGCGCCGGTCCTCCTCCGCCGCCGCCAGCGCCTTCGCCAGCGCTCCACCCGCGTTCATCACCAGGTCCCGCGCTCGCGCGCAGATGTGCTCCGGCAGCCCCATCCGCGACGCCACCTCGATGGCCGACGACGCACCCGCCGCTCCCAGCTGCAGCTTGTACGTGGGCGCCATCCTCTTCGCGTCGAAGCCCACCCGCGCGTTCAGGAAGCGCGGATCCAGGTGCGCCAGGGCCTTCAGCTCCTCCAGGTGCGTGGTCACCAGCACCACCGCCCCCTTCGTCAGCAGCTCCTCCAGCACCGCGATCGCGATGGCCGCGCCCTCGCGGGGATCCGTGTCCGCGGCGATCTCGTCGACCAGCACCAACGAGTTCTTCCCCACCGACAGGGCGATGTCCCGCAGCATCGTCACGTGCGCGCTGAACGTGGACAGGCCCTGCGACAGGTCCTGCGCGTCACCCACCGTCGAGTGCACCGAGCGGTACAGCGGCATCCGCGAGCCCTCGCCCGCCGGAATCGGCAGGCCCGCCCGCAGCATCAGCGCGCACAGGCCCACCGCCGTCAGCGTCACCGTCTTGCCGCCCGCGTTCGGACCGGACACCACCAGCGCCCGCGCCTCGCCCTTCATCTCCACGTCGTTGGGCACCACCTCGGTGTCCCTCAGCACCAGCCGCGGGTGGCGCAGCCGCAGCAGCGTCAGCTCGTCCACCCCGGAGAACTCGGGCGCGTGCGCCCTCAGGTCTCCCGCCAGCACCGCCGCCGCCTCCACCTCGTCCAGCTCCGCCACCGCCGCGATGCCCTCGAGCACCTTCGCCGACTCGCGCCCCAGCTGGTTCGTCAGTTCCTGGAGGATCCGCCGCTCCTCCTCCGTCACCACCGATTGGGCAATGGCCAGGTCGTTGCCCATGCCCACCAGCCCCTCGGGCTCCACGAACAGCGTCTGCCCCGTCTGGCTCGCGTTGTGGACGATGCCCGGCACCTCGCCCCGGTAGTTGGACACCACCGGCACCACGTACCGGCCGTTGCGGATGGTGTAGTAGTTCTCCCGCAGCTTCGGCAGGAAGTTCTCGTCGTGGAGCTTCTCCTCCAGCCAGCCCTTGATCCGCCGGTGCAGCCCGCGCACCCGATCCCGCGCCTCACGCAGTTCCGGGCTGGCGCGGTCGGAGATCTCCCCGTCCGCCTCGAAGCTCCGGTCGATGCGCACCGCCAGCTGCTCCAGCATCGGCAGCCGCCGGGAGATGGCCGCCAGCCGGGGCACTACGTGCTGCCGCTCCTCCAGCGCCTCACGGGTGCGCACGAAAGCGAACAGCAGCTGCGCCGACGCGATGAGCTGCCGGGGCTCCAGCAGGCCTCCCTTCGAGGCCAGTTCCAGCGCGTTGCGCAGGTCCGTCACCCCGCCGAGCGGCAGGGAGAACTGCTCCTGCGCCAGCCGCCGGGCCTCGGCGATCAATTCCAGGGCCTCCGCGACCTTCTCCTCGCCATCGAGGAACGGCCGGGCGAGCGCGCGCTCCCTCCCGGGTTCGGTACGGCAACGATGGGCCAGCGCACGGAGCACATCCGCGAATCCAAGGTCTTCGAGCGTTCTCTGAGCAATCTGCACGGTCATGGGTTTCATGCGCCGCCGGGGCGCCCGTCAAGAAGAAGGTAGGGTTTTGAAAGCCAGTTCCGCTCTGCTATCTGCCCGCCATGCTCTGGCTCGTGGTGGCGGGCACGCTCGCGGCTGCCATGGACGCATCGTCTGCCGGGGACCTGACAGTGGCCCTGGCCCGGGAGGCTTCGGGTGACAGCGCGGGGGCCCTGGCGTCCGTCCAGGCCGTGGTTCGCGTCTGGCCCGCCGAGGCCCTCCCCCGGTTGGAAGCGGCCCGGCTGCTGCTGAAGCTGGGAGGAGACCTGGACCAGGCAGAGACACACCTCGATGTGGCCGCCGCCGTGGCCCCCGACAACCCCCGCGTCCACTACCTCCGCGGGCTGCTGTGGGAGGAGCGAGGCCACCCCCTGCTCGCGGCCCGTTCCCATGAACTGGCCGTCTTCTATCGTCCGTCCTACGAGGATGCTCGTTTCCGGCTCGCCGGCCTCTGGGCCTCCCTGGGTGACTGGCTCAAGGCCGAGCTTCACTACCGCTTCCTCGCCCGCTCCCGCCCCGAGTGGGTGCAGGTGCGCCTCCAGCTCGTCCGGGCCCTCGAGGAGCAGGGCAGGGTGGAGGATGCGGAGAGGGAGCTGCTCCACCTCAAGGACGAGCAGCCCACCAACGCCCTCGTCATCCGTCAGCTAGCGAACCTCTACGAGCGCACGGGCCGGGCAAAGCTGGCGGCGAGGCTGCGAGCGGGCCTGGAGCCGCCTGCTCCCCCCAAGAGGATGCGTCCTCTGCGCCCGTCGCGCCGGTAGGGAACCTTTCGTCCCCTCCGTGATTGCGTGGAAAGCGCCACTGCATACACTGCGCGCGCCTTGAAGACCGCCAACCTCGCCATCGTTTTCACCGACATCCAGGGCTTCACCGAGCGCACCAGCCGGCAAACCCTCGAGCAGAACCAGCGCCTGCTCAAGGTGCACAACGATCTCCTCACGCCCGTCTTCAAGTCCTTTGGTGGGCGCATCATCAAGTCCATTGGCGATGCCTTCCTCGTCACCTTCGAGTCGCCCACCCAGGCCGTGCTCAGCGGCATGGCCATCCAGGACCGGCTCTGGCAGTACAACCGCGCCGCGCTGGATGCCGAGCGGCTCGACGTGCGCGTGGCCATCAACGTGGGCGAGGTGCGGGTCGAGTCCAACGACGTCTTCGGCGAGCCCGTGAACATCGCCTCGCGGGTGGAGTCCATCGCCGAGGCCGGCGAGGTCTTCTTCACCGAGGCCGTCTACCTGTCCATGAACAAGGCCGAGGTGCCCGCGCAGGAGGTGGGCGCCTTCGAGCTCAAGGGCATCCCCGGGAAGATCCGCGTCTTCCGGGTGCCCCGCGCGCCCTACCGCGTGGAGGTGCCCACCGTGGTACACGTGGCGCCCGGCACCGAGGCTCCACTTCCGAACGAGCAGCCGCCCTTCGGCAACCTGGCCCTCTCGCGCATGCCCGCCTCCTCGCTCGCACCGGGCCCGGACCTGGCCGCCACCGCGGCCGCCCTGGGCTCCCGCGCGGCCACCGTCGGCGGCCAGCTCGTGGAGCGCACCCGCACGGTGGGAGAGCAGCTGGTGGGCCGCACCCGCACGGTCCTCCAGTCGGTGAAGACCGCACCGCGTCCCTCGTTCGCCTCCTCGCGCAAGCTGGCGGTGGGCGGCGGCGTGCTGGCGCTGGTGCTCGGCATGGGCCTGGTGCTGAGGGACAGCGAAGCGGAGAACGCCATCGAGGACGTGGCCGAGGCCTCCTCCACCCGGGAGAAGCTCGAGCTGGTGCCGAAGACCGAGAAGCTCATCAGCCAGGAGAAGGATCCGGGAAAGAGGGCCTGGCTCCACGGGCAGCTCGCCGAGGCGCTGGAGGCACCCGGCCAGGCGGTGGGTTTCTACCGGAGCGGCGTGAAGGCCGGCCACGGTGGCTCGGAGGACCGGCTCCTCGAGATGTTGGAGCACCCGGAGTGCCGCGTGCGCTCCAATGCCGCGGAGGCGCTGGGTGAGCTGAAGCTGGCCTCGGCGCGGGGCGAGCTGGAGGATCTGGCCGAGGACGGCGGCCCTGGCGAGGATTCGGGCCTGTTCGGGTGCGACTCGCGCAAGGCGGCGAAGAGGGCCCTGGAGCGGCTCGGCCGCTGAACTGTTGGGGGACGACATGAGACGGGTGAAGACAGGACTGGATGTCTGGGTGGAGCAGGGCTTCGCGCCGCTGAAGGGCAAGAAGGTGGGCGCCATCGTCAACCCCACCAGCGTGGACTCGCGCTTCCGCCACATGGCGGATCTGCTGGCGCAGACGCCCGGGGTGAAGCTGGCGGCCCTCTTCGGTCCCGAGCATGGGATTCGCGGCGAGGCCCAATACATGGTGGCCGTGGGCGAGGCGCGCGACCGGCGCACCGGCGTCCCCGTGCACAGCCTCTACGGCTCCACCTTCGAGTCGCTCTCGCCCCGCGCCGAGTGGTTGCAGGGGCTGGATGCGCTCGTCTTCGACATCCAGGACGTGGGCAGCCGCTACTACACCTACGTCTACACCATGGCCCTGGCCATGCAGGCCGCGGGCAAGGCGAAGATTCCCTTCTACGTGTTGGATCGGCCCAACCCGCTCAACGGCGTCACCATCGAGGGCAACCTGGTGGGCGAGCGCTACCGCTCCTTCGTGGGCCTGTACCCCATCCCCAACCGGCACGGCATGACGGCCGGCGAGCTCGCCCGGCTCTTCAACGACGAGCAGGGCTTTGGCTGCGAGCTGACGGTGGTGCCCATGGAGGGCTGGCGCCGCGAGGACTTCTGGTCCGACACCAGGCTGCCCTTCATCTCGCCCTCGCCCAACATGCCCACGCCGGATACCGCGCTCGTCTACCCGGGCATGTGCCAGGGCGAGGGCACCAACGTCTCCGAGGGCCGCGGCACCTGCCGTCCCTTCGAGCAGTTCGGCGCCCCCTGGGTGGAGACGGACGCGCTGATCGCCCGCCTGGAGCGCGAGAAGCTCCCCGGCGTCGCCTTCCGCGCCGTGGGCTTCACCCCTACCTTCGACAAGTACAAGGGTGAGTCCTGCAATGGGGCCTTCATCCACGTCACCGACCGTAACGCCTTCCTCCCCCTGCGCACGGGCCTGGCCATCTTCCAGGCGCTCTACGAGCTGGGCCAGGGCGGCAAGTTCGCCTGGCGCGAGGATGCCTACGAGTTCGTGGACGACGTGCCGGCCTTCGACCTGCTCTGCGGCACGGATCAGGTCCGCCGGGGAATCGAGTCCGGCTGGCCGCTGGATCGTCTGATGGAGGGCTTCGACACCCAGGCCCGGGACTTCGCCAAGCGGAGGGAGCGTCACCTGCTGTACGCTCAAGGGTCGTGAGCCAAGACGTCATCGGGATCCTGTCCGACAGCCATGGGGACCTGGCCGCTTTCGAGGCGGCCTATGAGCTGCTGCGGGCCAAGGGCGCTCAGCGCTTCATCTTCCTCGGCGGCCGTTATTCCGATCTGGACGAGTGGATCCTCGATCGGCGGGAGCGCAGCCGGGGAGGCCGGGAGTACTCGGGGGCGGACTTCATCGAGGACGTGGCGAAGTGGCTCGCCGTCACCGAGCAGAAGCCCCGTCCGCGCTCGCTGTCCATTCCGGACGATGCGTTCAAGAATCTGGAGGAGGATCCGCTGCTCGTGCGCGAGCACTTCCTGCGGACGCCGGAGCGTGACTCCATCCAATACCGCGACCCGAGCATCCCCCGGAAGGTGCTGGACATGGTGGGCGACACGCTCTGCTGCCTCACCTATGACAAGAACGATCTGAGCCGGGACGATCTGGTCAACGCGGTCATCTTCATCCACGGCAAGGAGTCCGAGCCGAAGCTGGTGCAGATTGGCCCGCGTTTCTTCCTGACGCCGGGACGGCTCGCGGGGGCCGCGGAGCAGACGTGCGCCCTGCTGGAGCGCGTGGACAAGGATCTGCGCTTCTCGGCCTACCGGCTGGATGGGAAGGCCGTGCTGGAACCGCAGACGTTGGCGGTGGATCGCCGCACCAAGCTGTCCGTCAAGTGAGGCCCCCCTTGCAGGTCGCGCTCCTCGGAGGCTCGTTCAACCCGCCGCACGTGGGCCATCTGCTGGCGGCCCACTACGTGCGCGCCACCCAGGACGTGGACGAGGTGTGGCTGATGCCCACGTTCGTCCATCCCTTTCGCAAGCCAACGGTGGACTTCGAGCACCGCGTGCACATGTGCGAGCGGATGTGCCAGGACGCGGCGGGCTGGATGAAGACGTCGCGGGTGGAGAGCGAGGTGGGCAAGGACGGGCGCACGGTGGACACGCTGGATTTCCTCCAGGCGCGTCATCCGGAGCACCGCTTCTCGCTGATCATCGGCTCGGACATCCTCAAGGATCTGCCGCACTGGAAGGACTTCGATCGCATCCAGCGGATGGCGCGCGTGGTGGTGCTGTACCGCGCGGGCTACCCGGCCGATGGGACCGTGGGGCCACCGTTGGCCATCGTGTCCTCCACCGACATCCGTGAGCGGCTGAGCCGGGGCGAGTTGTCCTCGGACCTCGTGCCGCGCAGGGTGCTCGACTACGCCCGCGAGCATCAGCTCTACGGGTTGTGAGCGCCCAGGCCCCTGGGCTCTTTCCCATTCCAATCGCTGGGGCGCTTCGTGGAGCCGGGTGGTGCCTCGGCCCGGTTGTTCTGGCCGTGGCCACGCTGGTGTTGCTCGGGGGCTGCGCCACGGGCCACCCATGCGGCGCTCTGACCAGCGGCTTCGGCCTCCATTCGCACGCCCATTCAGCCCCCCGGAGGCCAGCGGGAGGCGCGGGCGGCTTCCCCGGGCAGAGGGCGGATACGGTGGAGGGTCTGGCACTGGCTCCGCTCTCTTGTGCGGGCGTGGCCCTGCCGCCGGGCTGGCCTGACCTGTCCGCCCGGGACGAGGAGTTGCTGGCGCCCTTGCTGGGGTGCTCGCCCGCCGGATTCGTCCAGGTTCAGCAACGGGTGGACATGCCCCGGCTGATGGAGACGTTGGAGGACTGGGGCGCCGTGCGGCTCGGTGCGCTGGGTCCCGTGCGAGACGATGCCGCGCCCCTCCTGCAACGCAAGCGTGCCACCTTCCTCCTCACCGCCACCGAGCGGTACGGCCTCGCACATGCCGAGGTGTTCGCCCTCTTCGTCCTGCATTCGGCCCATGACGACGAAGTGAGGGAAGTGCTGAGGCTGCTGGCCGGGGACAAGCAGTTGGGGCAGTCGCTGGGTCTCATGCCGGCCGTGCGCGAGGAGTTGGAGGCGCGCGGCTTGCCGCTCTCGGACTACCCGGACCGGGCCGAGCGGGCCGGAGACGTGCTGCGAGGACTGGGCCGTGCCGCCCGGGACGCGCTCTCCAGCAATCCCACGAGTGATGGGGCCCGCTACTTGGAGCTGTCCTCGCTCTGGGGGCAGTTGCCGCTGCCTTATCAGCAGGCCCTCCATGAGGTGGAGCGGGTCCAGATGGAGCGGCACTTCTCCCCGGGTCATGTGGTGTTGGGCGGTTTCGATTCGCTGACGTTCGGCGTGCCGCTGGGCTTCTACTCCCTGGTGGCTGGGACGGGTCATGGGGCGTACGCGCTGACGCAGGGCCAATACGAGCAGGCCACGCGCGAGTTGACGCCCGCTGCGCTGCTGGTGGCCCTGTACGCGGGTGGGAAGGGCATGCGCGCCCTGCTCGGTGCTGGGTCGGGAGGCGTGCGTGGGTTCCTGGTGACGGAGCCGCGCATGAGGGCTCTCCAGGAGGTGGCGCGGCAGTTGGAGGCGCGGCTGGGCGTGGATGGCCTGCGTGCGCTGGCCAGGGACATCCGCGCCAGCCGTGAGGCGGGCCACTTCGTTGCCATGGGAGGCGTGGATGCCGCCCTGGCCTTGCGCGAGGCGCGGGGTGATGTGGCCAGGGCGCAGGCCTGGTTGTCCCAGGCCAGGCCTCAGCGGGCGGGCCCCCCTGCGACGAAGGGCGGGGTGGGGAAGAGCTCGGGAGACGTGGCGTCCGTGGCGGACGATGCGGCACGTCGTTCCCCGAGAAGCACTCGTGCTGGGAAGCACCAGGGAGGCATGGCCTCGCTGGTGGATGAGGATGCCGGTCTCACTCCGGAGGTGGTGGAAGCCAAGCTCGCGCGGGTGGAGTTCGACTCCGCGGGACCTCGTCTGGCTGGGAACGTGGTGGTGCTGGAGAAGCAGCGTCCCTCCCTCGACGCGCCGCCGCCGGGAGCCCAGGGACACCCGCTGTGGAGCGAGTACATCGCTTATTACGAGAACCGCGTCGCACAACTGAAGCAGGGGACGGCGGTGAAGACTCCCCTGGCATGGGCGGGCTACGAGCGGATGAGGGGGTGGTTCGCCCGGGGGCTGGCCTTCGAGCGCGCCATGGTGGAGTTACTGCGCGCCGACGCGGCCCTCCCTCGGGGACTGCGCCGCTTCCTCGGGGACTTCAACAAGCCTCGAATCGAGACCTACGTGGGGGTGAAGAAACCGGAGAGCGGCCTGCGCTTCGCGGATGTGCTCGTCATCGAAGAAGGCGCCCACGCGGGCACACCGCCTCGCGTGGAGACGTTCAGCTTCAAGAGCCGGGACCTCTCGTTGCTGGATGGCAGTGTCCTGGAAGCACAGATGATTGCGGACGCGATCGAAGCCCTGAAGTATTACGGCCAGACGCTGAACATTCGCCGACCCTCCCTCCAACATCTTGTTCGCGAGGGCAGGGAGGTGGCAGTCCACAGGGTTCGTCTCATCTACGAGGGCGGCGCACTCAAGCCCAAGATGAATGGCGCGTTGGATACAGCCATGAAAAGAGTCCAGGCTCAGGTTCCGGGAGTGGAGGTGCTGTCGCAATGAAGGTGCTGAGGTTTCACGACCTGGACGCGGAGGACAACCTTCGACTCGAGTTCGAAGGTGCCTTCGACCATCAGGCGGCACTCGAGCACGAGTTGGAGCCATTCCTCCAAGCGCTCGAAGCGTACGCGGGCGAGTGGATGCCGGACGTCGTTAGAGGTAAGCGTCTACGCAAGTACGCCCGTGCTGCCATCTTGAAGTCCCTGGAAGAGGAGCGCGGCGACAGAATTTCCCGCATTGGGCTCTATCGTACGAAGTGGCCCGCGTTGGACATGACGCTCCGGATCTGGTTTCCGCCGCGCCCAAGCGAACTGGACGTCTCATTCGAGGTGCAGCCCCTGTCCTTCTTCGCGCTGGAGGAGCGCTGCCGCGAGTTCGTGGCCATGGTGCGCGCCTGGGCCTCTCGTTACCCTGTCTCCTACGCCTCGGCCCACAGCTCGGCGGATAGGGAGCTGGCGAAATTTCCCAGCTTCGGCCGTGACAAGGCGGTCTGGCACCGCGACGGGTTCGACAAGATCTACGAGGTGTGTTGGCTCAACGTCTTCGGCCCCAAGCTGGTGGAGACCGTCGGCCGCGAGCGCATGCTGTCCACGCCGGCCCACCAGGTGGAGGAACTGCCCAACGGATCCATCCTCCTGGTGATGTGGCCCACCCCGGTGGACTTCGCCAGCGACGCGGCCCGTGAGGCCCAGGCTCGCGCGCACGTTCACCTCCGGCCGGACCTGGATTTCGACACCGTGTTGCGCACCCTGCGTGAGCGCAGTGCCGCGCTGGCTCCCGTCGAGCCCCGCTTCCATCCGGACCTGGCGCCGCTCCTCTTGCGCACGCTGGACCGCTCCGCCATTCACGAGCGCCAGCGCCGGATCGCCGAGCTCAACGCCTGGCAGCCTCCCGAGCCCGAGGAGTGGCTCCCCGCTGACGCCGCCCTGCCTTCCGATGTGGAGGACCCCGAGCGTGCTCGCCAGCACTACGGCGACCTCGCCGAGCATCTCGTGGCGCTGCTGCACTCCGAGGTCCCCTCCGTCTTCGAGGAAACCCCCGAGTCGCTCACGGACGCCGACTTCTTCTTCTGGCGCGAGGAGTTCCCGAAGAGCCGCCTGCGGGAAGCCATCGACGCGCATGCGGTGCCCGCCATCGGCGCCTACCTGGGCGAGGTGTTGGTGCGCAATCTGGGTGGACGGTGGATTCCCCGCCAGAAGCTGGAGGAGGTGCAGGTGCTCGTGGGCAAGCGCGCCTGGTTGCCCTTTGTCCGCGCCCAGCACTACATGCGCTCCTGCCAGGCCTTGCTGGATTACTCCCTCACCCAGCTCTACCGAGAGGCCGAGCGGCACCGCGCCTGATCGCGGTCATCCTTCGATTTTCCCAAAGCATCCCGGCCAGATTTGCTTTTGGCCAGGGAGTGGCGGCGTTCACACATTGGCTCTGAGAGGAGCGCCCCATGAACTCGACCACGCCCGTGTCTCCCACTGACTCCCCGCGGTCGCGGGCTCAGCCCTGGCACGCGCTACCGTCCGAGGCAGTGCTCGAGACCCTCCAGGTCATCCCCGACGAGGGCCTCTCCGAGGCCGAGTCCCGCGCCCGGCTCGAGCGCCATGGCCCCAACGTGTTGCAGCGCGTCTCCGGTGAGAGCCCGCTCAAGCTGCTGTGGCGCCAGGTGAACAACCCACTCATCTGGGTGCTGCTCGCGTCGGCCGGCCTCGCCGTCGCCCTGGGCAAGGTGACGGATGGCCTCATCGTCCTCGCCGTGGTGGTGCTCAACACCCTCATCGGCTTCGTGCAGGAGTTCCGCGCGGGCAAGGCCATCGAGGCGCTCACGCAGATGGTGCCGGAGAACGCCACCGTCCTGCGCGACGGCCAGAAGCTGACGGTGCCCGCCGCCGGCCTCGTGCCCGGTGACGTGGTGCTGCTCGCCTCGGGCGACAAGGTGCCCGCGGATGTGCGGCTGCTCGCCACGCGCAACCTCCAGGTGGAGGAGGCCGCTCTCACGGGTGAGTCCGTCCCCTCCGAGAAGCGGGTGGAGACCGTCGCCGCGAACGCGGGAGTCGGCGACCGCACGAACATGGCCTTCGGTGGCACCCACGTCACCTACGGCACCGGCACCGCCGTGGTGGTGGCCACCGGCAGCGCCACCGAGCTCGGCCGCATCTCCCAACTGCTGCGCGAGGCGGTGGATCTGCAGACGCCCCTCACGAAGGCGCTCGCCACCATCAGCCGCTACATCACCGTCTCCATCCTCGTCATCTCCCTCGTCCTCCTGGGCGTGGGCCTGTTGCGCGGCTACGCGGTGGCCGAGTCGCTCATGGCCGCCCTCACGCTGGCCGTGGCCGCCATCCCCGAGGGCCTGCCCGCCATCGTCACCATCGCCCTGGCCATCGGCGTGCAGTACATGGCCGCCCGCCGCGCCATCATCCGCAAGCTGCCCGCCGTGGAAACCCTCGGCAGCACCACCGTCATCTGCTCCGACAAGACGGGCACCCTCACCCGCAACGAGATGACGGTGCAGGCGTTGTGGACGCCCACCTCGGTCTGGTCCCTCTCGGGCGTGGGCTACGCACCCCAGGGCGAGCTGCGCCGCGAAGGTCAGCCTCCAGGTCCTCCCTCCGAGGATGCCCGCGAGCTGCTCGTCGCGGGGGCGCTCTGCAATGACGCCTCGCTCCGTCCCAAGGACGGCTCCTGGGAGCTCACGGGCGATCCCACCGAGGGGGCGCTGCTCGTCGCCGCGGAGAAGGTCGGCTTGAAGGTGGAGGCGCTGCGTGAGCGCCATCCCCGCGTGGACGCCATCCCCTTCGAGTCCGAGAACCAGTTCATGGCCACCCTCCACGAGGACGGGCAGGGTGGCCGCTTCATCCTCCTCAAGGGCGCTCCCGAGGTGGTGCTGCGGCGCTGCGCCATGGGCGAGGGGCCCGGCGCCGGCAAGGTGCTCGCCGAGGTGGAGCGGCTCGCCTCGCGGGGCATGCGCATGCTGGCCATGGCGAGCAGGTCCGTCCCGGCCTCGCACGCCGGCCTCCAGTTCGAGGACGTGGCGGGTGGCTTCCGGCTCCTGGGGCTCGAGGGGATGATCGACCCTCCGCGCGAGGAGGCCATCCACGCGGTGAAGGGCTGCCATGCAGCGGGCATCACCGTGAAGATGATCACCGGCGATCATGCGAAGACGGCGGAGGCCATCGGCGAGCAGCTCGGCATCCTCGAGGGGAGCCGGGTGGTGACGGGGGCTCGGCTGGCGGAGCTGGACGAGAACCAGCTGCGTGAGGTGGCCACGGCCTCCCACGTGTTCGCCCGCGTGGCGCCCGAGCACAAGCTGCGCCTGGTGCGCGCCCTCCAGCACCAGGGGCATGTGGTGGCCATGACGGGTGATGGCGTCAACGACGCGCCCGCGCTCAAGCAGGCCAACATCGGCGTGGCCATGGGCATCACCGGCACCGCCGTGTCCAAGGAGGCCGCGGACATCATCCTCACGGACGACAACTTCGCCTCCATCGTCGCGGCGGTGGAGGAGGGCCGGCGCGTCTACGACAACCTCATCAAATCGCTCGCCTTCGTGCTGCCCACCAACCTGGGACTGGCCCTCATCCTCATCGTCGGTGTGGCCTTCTTCCCCATCATGCGGCTCAACGGCGAGGACGTCCCGCTGCTGGCCATGCTCCCCACCCAGTTGCTGTGGATCAACCTGGTCTCCACGGTGGCGCTCGCGTTGCCGCTCGCTTTCGAAACCCGGGAGCCGGATGTGATGCGGCGGCCCCCTCGCCTTCCGAGCGAGCCTGTGCTCAGCCGCTTCGTCCTGCTGCGGACCCTCCTGGTGGCGGTGCTCATGTGTGCCGGTGCCACCGGGCTCTTCCTCTGGGAGTACAACGCCGAGCTGGCACGGGGGTTGACGCACGAGCAGGCGCTCGCCGAGGCCCAGACCATGGCCGTCACCACGGTCATCATGTTCCAGATCTTCTACCTGCTGAACTGCCGCTCCCTGCGCGACTCCGTCTTCCGCATCGGCCTCTTCAGCAACCCCTTCGTCTACGCGGGCATCGGGTTGCTGGTGCTGCTGCAGCTCGGGTTCATCTACCTGCCCGTCATGCAGAAGGTCTTCGACACCGCGCCCCTGTCGCTCCAGGAGCTGGGGCTGTGCGCACTGGTGGGAGCCGCCGTCCTGCCCGTCATCGGCGTCGAGAAGTGGTGGCGCTCGCGGCGTGCGCGGCAGGATCGGGAAACTGGCAGCGGGCTGCGGCTACGGGTTCCACGGCGCGCGATCGAGGGGTAGTCCCTGGCCGGGTGAAAGAACCGATTGGGGTGTAAAGTAATCCCATCGTAGGCGCCCACCTGGGTTGCGTCCCGGGTGCGCCTCCCGTCTACTGCCTCACAAGGTCCCCCCACCTTGCCCCCCCTCGTGGTCCCCCCATGCCGGCGTTGAAACGCATCCTGTTGGTCGAAGACAGCGAGAACGATGTCACCCTCATCCTGGCCGCTTTCGCCGAGGCCCACCTCGCGGACAAGCTGGTCGTGGCCACGGATGGCCAGGAAGCGCTCGACTACCTGTACCGGCGGGGCCCCCACGCCACACGTCCGGCGGAGAACCCGTCGGTGGTGCTCCTGGATTTGAAGTTGCCCCGGGTGGACGGGCTGCAGGTGCTGAGCCGGATGAAGAGTGATCCGGACCTGAAGCTGGTGCCCGTGGTGATGTTCACCTCCAGCCGCGAGGAGGTGGACCTCGTGCGCTCCTACGGCCTGGGGGCGAATGCCTACGTCATCAAGCCCGTCTCCTTCCAGGAGCTCGAGTCCGTGCTCAAGGGCCTGCGCGTCTTCTGGACCGAGGTCAATGAGCCTCCGCCGGGCGGTGCGCCCGTGTCGAAGGGGGGCGAATGAGGCTCACCTCCATCCCAGAGGCCCCGCGGGAAGCGGACTCCCGAACAGGGTCTCTCCTGAGTGTGCTCCTCCTCGAGGACGACCCGATCGACGCCGAGCTCATCCAGGAGCGGCTGGAGCGGGAAGGCCTCCCCGTGGAGTTCACCCGCGTGGACTCCGATGGGGCCTTCACCGAGGCCCTGGCCGATCGCCGTCACCAGCTCATCCTCTCGGACTACAACATCCCGGGCTTCCATGGCCTGTCGGCGTTGCAGCTGGCGCGCCGCACCCGGCCGCAGCTGCCCTTCATCTTCGTCTCGGGAGCGCTCGGGGAGGAGCGTGCCATCGAGCTGCTCAAGCAGGGCGCCACCGACTACGTCCTCAAGGATCGCCTGGAGCGGCTGGTGCCGAGTGTCCAGCGTGCCCTGCGGGAGGCCCGCGAGAGTGCCGAGCGCCAGCAGGCCGAGCAGCGCCTGCGGGAGAGCGAGGAGCGCTACCGGCTGGCCGTGAAGGCGACCCGGGACGCGCTCTGGGACTGGGATTTGAAGACGGGGCAGATCACCCGGAACGAGGATGTCTGGGATCAATTCGGCTATCGCGATCAGAAGGCGGACCCCTCTGGTCAGTGGTGGGCCGAGGCCGTCCACCCGGAGGATCTCCCACGCGTGCTGCAGGGCCTCCAGGCCGTCGTCGAATCACCCGAGGGGAACCGGTGGGAGATGGAATACCGCCTGCGCCGCAAGGATGGGCGCTATGCCACGGTGGCGGACCGCGGCTTCCTCGTGCGGGACGAGCACGGCCAGGCCACCCGGATGGTGGGGGCCATGCAGGACGTGACGGCGCACCGGGCCGCCGAAGCCGAGGCGCTCCAGCGTGCCGAGTTCGCCCAGCAGCTCATCGGCATCGTGTCCCATGACCTGCGCAACCCCCTGGGTGCCATCTCCATGAGCGCCGAGGGGCTCGTGCACCAGGGGTCCCTGGGCGAGCGCGACGCCTTCTACGCCCGCCTCATCCTCACCAGCGCCGAGCGCGCCACCCGCCTGGTGAGGGATCTGCTCGACTTCACCCGGGCGCGCCTCGGCGGCGGCATTCCGCTGCATCGCGGCAACGTGGATCTGCACGCGCTCGTCCGGCAGGTGGTGCAAGAGGTGGGGCTCAACCACCGCGGGCGGCAACTGCGCGAGCATTACCAGGGCGTGGGCAGGGGCCTGTGGGACGCGGATCGGCTGGCGCAGGTGCTGGGCAACCTGGTGAGCAACGCCCTTCAATACTCTCCCAAGGATGGGGTCGTCTCGGTGTCGGTGGTGGGGGAGGAGGACGCCGTGGAGATCCACATCCACAACACCGGCGAGCCCATCCCCGCCGGGTTGATTGGCCGCCTCTTCCAGCCCTTGCAGCGCGGCGAGGAGGTCTCCGACAACTCCCGCCGCAGCATCGGGCTGGGCCTCTACATCGTGGATCAGATCGTCCGGGCCCATGGAGGCACGGTGGGCGTCCGCTCCTCCGCGCAAGAGGGCACCACCTTCCAGATTCGACTGCCGCGGATGCCTCTTCCATGAAGACCTCCCAGTTCTTCTCCGACGTGAGTCACGAGCTGCGTACCCACCTGGCGCTCATCCTCGGGCCCGCGGAGGCCCTGCTCGCGCACGGCCACAACCTCACCGGAGTCCAGCGTAGGGATCTGGACGTCATGCGCCGCAACGCCTTCCTCCTGCTCAGGCACGTCGATGATCTGATCGACATCGCCCGGATGGATGTGGGGCACATGACGCTGGCGTACGCCGAGGTAGAGCTGGCCTCGTTGGTGCGCGAGGTGGCCAGGCACTTCGAGCCGCTGGCGTTCCTGCGGCACATCTCCCTCACCGTGGATGCGCCCGGGCCCCTCCCCGCGCAGGTGGACGTGGAGAAGCTGGAGCGGGTGGTCATCCACCTGTTGTCCACCGCCTTCAAGTCCACTCCGGACGGTGGACGCATCCACCTGAAGGTGAACGGGGCTCCCGGCGAGCGGGTGCTGCTGGAGGTGGAGGACTCGGGGCAGGAGGACCCGCGTGGACAGGCGGGTTCGGATCTGGGCCTGTCCCTCGTGCGGGACTTCGTCGAGCTGCATGGCGGGCTTGTCCGCGTGACGGAGGCGCCGGGCGGCGGTGAGCTCTTCCATGTGGAGTTGCCCTGTCAGGCGCCCGAGGGGACGAGGGTGACGCGGCGCGCCCCCGAGATGGCCTGGGGGCTCGAGGCGGGCCTGGCGCTGCGCAGCACCCTGGAGGCACTGACCCCCCAGGTGGACGAGCGGACCCAGGCGGACGCCCAGGCCCAGCCAGAGGACACCTCCCGCCCGGCCGTGCTGGTGGTGAAGGACAACCCGGAGCTGCACCGCTTCCTGCTGGAGGCGCTCCAGGAGGACTACCGCGTCATCTCCGCCTTCGATGGCCAGGAGGCGCTCGAGAAGGCCCGGTTGCTCCGGCCGGATATCATCCTCACCGGCATCCAGCTCCCCCGGCTGAGCGGCGACGCCCTGGTGGCCGCGCTGCGCCAGGAGGAGTCGCTCGAGGGGGTGCCCATCGTGGTGCTGTCCACGAGTGACGATGAAGCGCTCAAGCTGAAGATGCTGTGCGAGGGGGCCCAGGACTACCTGGTGAAGCCCTTCTCGGCCGAGGAGGTGCGCGTGCGCGTGCGCAACCTCGTCCAGCTCAAGAACGTCCGCGAGGAGCTGGAGCGGCGCAACCATGAGCTGGAGCAGCTCCGCTCGCGGGAGGAGGCGCACTACCGGGCCATCCTCGACGCGGCCCCGCCTGTCATCTACGTCAAGGATCTCCAGGGCCGCTACGTGCTGGTCAACAGGGCCTTCGAGTCCTTCATCCGCCGCAATCGTGGGGAGCTGCTCGGCAGGACGGACGAGCAGCTCTACAGCCCGGAGATCGCCGAGGCGTTCCGCCGCAACGACGCGGAGGTGCTGCGCCGCAACGGCCCCGTGGAGTCGGAGGAGTGGGCGCCCCACGTGGACGGGCTGCACGCGTACCACTCGATCAAGTTCCCGCTGCTGGATACGTCGGGACAGCTCTATGCCCTGTGCGGCATCTCCACGGACATCAGCATCCAGAAGCGCGCGGAGGAGGAGCGCGAGCGCTTCTTCAACCTGGCGCCGGACATGTTCTGTGTCGCGGGCCTGGACGCCCGCTTCAAGCGCGTCAACCCGGCCTTCTCGCGGGTGCTGGGCTGGAGCGAGGAAGAGCTTCTCGCCCAACCCTTCCTGGAGTTCGTCCACCCGGAGGATCGGGAGCGGACGGTCCTGGAGTTGACGGACATCGAGCAGGGCCAGCACGCCTTCCACTTCGAGAATCGCTACCTGTGCAAGGACGGCACCTGGCGGTGGCTGGCCTGGACGACCTCTCCCGCGGCGGAGGATGGCTTCATCTACGCCGCCGCGCGTGACATCACCGTGCAGCGCGAGGTGCAGGATGCGGTGCGGCTGCTCAACCAGCAATTGGAGCAGCGCGTGAGCGAGCGGACCCGGCAGCTCGAGGAGGCCAACCGGGAGCTGGAGTCCTTCAGCTACACGGTGAGCCATGACCTCCGGGCGCCCCTGCGCCACATCACCGGTTTCGTCGAGCTCCTCGAGCGCCATGCCCGCGGCGCCCTGGACGCCAAGTCCCAGGGCTACCTGCGCACCATCTCCGAGTCGGCGCGGCGGGGCGGCCAGCTCGTGGATGATCTGCTCGCCTTCAGCCGCATGGGCCGGGTGGAGATGCGCCAGTCCCTCCTCCAACTGGAGCCGCTGGTGGCGGAGGTGTGGGAGGAGCTCGCGCCGGAGCGCGAGGGCCGGCGGATCATCCTGGAGGTGGGGCCGATGCCGGAGGCGAAGGGAGACCCCGCCATGCTGAGGCTCGTCTTCAAGAACCTGCTCGGCAACGCGGTGAAGTACACGCGGCCCCGGGAGGAGGCCCGGGTGGAGGTGACGGCCGAGTGGGGCGGGGAAGGCCTCGTCATCCACGTGAAGGACAACGGCGTGGGCTTCGACATGGCCTACGAGGACAAACTGTTCGGTGTCTTCCAGCGGCTGCACCGTGCCAGCGAGTTCGAGGGCACGGGCATTGGCCTGGCCCACGTGCGGCGCATCATCATGCGCCACGGAGGCCGGACCTGGGGCAAGGGCGCGCTGGGGCAGGGAGCCACCTTCTCCTTCTCCCTGCCGGTGGCCCCCGCGCCCTGAGCGGGCTCAGCCGCGGTGCTGGCCGAGCCACTCCACGAGGAGCCGGTTGACCTCGGCCGGCTTCTCCTGGTGCAGGAAGTGCCCCGCGTCCTGGATGCGCTCGGTGCGCAGGCCCTTGGGGAAGTTCTCCGGCTTCACGCGATCGAAGAGGTGCGTGCCGACGCAGCCGTCCTTCGCGCCCGTGAGCGCGAGCGTGGGGACGCGCACGGGGCTGAAGAGCAGCTTCTGGGTGCGCCAATGCGTCGGGCTGTAGAGCCGGTAGAAGTCGCGGTAGTAGCCGAGCGCCGCGCGCGCCACGCCGGGCTGACGGAACGTCCGCTTGAGCGTGTCCATCTCCTCGGCGGGCCACTGCCAGCCGGGGGACCAGTCGCGCCAGAGCTTCTCGATGAACTGGAAGTCGTTCCAGCGCACCACGGCGTCCGACACGACGCGCAGCTGGAAGAAGAAGGTGTACCAGGAGTTGCGCAGCTGGCCCGGGTCCGTGAGGAGGCTCGACATGGCGTCCGGCGTGTAGGGCACCGCCAGCGAGGTCAGCGAGTGGAAGCGCTCGGGTGCCAGCGCCGTGACGACGTAGCCAATGAGCGCGCCCCAGTCGTGCCCCACGAGGTGCGCCTTGCGCACGCCCAGTTGATCCATCCACCCGAGCACGTCCTCCGCGAGCTGGGCGAGGTGGTATCCACCCCCGCGCGGCTGCGACGAGGGCTCGTAGCCACGGAGCGTCGGGACGATGACGCGGTAGCCGGCCTCCGCCAGCGCGGGCATCTGCTCGCGGAAGGAGCGGGCGTGGTCGGGGAAGCCATGGAGGCAGAAGACGGCCTCCGGTCCTTCTCCCATCTCCATGGCGGAGAACTTCAGCTCGTTGGCGCGAAGGGTCAGCCCCTTCAGCGCGGGGCCCTGCTCGATCTTGCGCTGCGTTTCCATGTATCCCCCCAGGGTTCACTGCGTGACGCGCTATGTCATGCCGCAGTGGCGAGGGGGCTGGCAACCGCTTTTTTTCTACGCCGGTAAATAAGGCCTGACCTCCGAGGTGTTGTCCGAGTAGGGACATAGGAGGTAGTGCCATGGCCCGTACCACGAGCCACCCGCCAGCAAGCAAGCAGGTGGGATTGGAGAACCGGCGCCGGAAGTG
>DASQMW010000189.1:0-9923 GCA_035645295.1 Archangium sp. | reverse complement strand
GGGCGCAGGTGCGCACCACCGCGGTGCGCGTGGCGCTCATCTGCTCCATGGAGCCCGTTTTCGCGGGGGTGTACTCGGTGGCGCTCGGCTACGAGAAGCTCGGCCCCCGTGAGTGGGTGGGCGGTGGCCTCATCGTCCTGGGCGTGCTGGTGGCCGAGCTCGGAGGCCATCTCTGGGAGCGGATGCGCGCACGCACGTCTGCCCGGCTGCCGGACGCACCGGCCAGCGAGTAGGGCGAGAAGACGTGCATGGCCGCCGGGGCACGCTATACCCAGCGTCTCCCATGAGTGTCGAGCTGCGAAGGAACGGACTGCACCTGACGGGGACGCCCTTGTCCCTGGACGCCAAGCGCAAGTCCCCGCTGTCCTTCGTCAGCCACGCCCACTCGGACCACATCGCCCGGCACGAGCGCACCATCGCCACCGCCGCCACGCTGCGGCTCATGGCGCACCGGCTGGGCGACCTCAACGCGCCGCTGGCCGTGCCTTATGGCCGTCCCTTCGCGCTGGGCCCGCTCACGCTGGAGCTGCTGCCCGCGGGCCACGTCCTGGGCAGCGCGCAGATTCGCGTCACCCGCGAGGACGGCAAGCGCATCGTCTACACGGGGGACCTCAGCCTTGCTCCCTCGCTCACCGCCGAGCCTGCCCAGGTGGCCGAGTGCGACATGCTCGTCATCGAGTCCACCTTCGGGCACCCGCGCTACGTCTTCCCGCCGCGTGAGGAGGTGCTGGGGCAGGTGGAGTCCTGGGTGCGCCGTCACCTGGAGCGCGGCGCGGTGCCGGTGCTGCTGGCCTACGCGTTGGGCAAGAGCCAGGAGGCGATGAAGTACCTCGCGGACCGGGGCTTCCCGCTGGTGGCCCACCCCTCCATCTACGAGGTGACGAAGCTCTACGGCGAGCTCGGTGTCCCCATCGAGCCGCTGCGGCGCTACGAGGGCCGCGTCGAGCCGGGCGAGGTGCTCTTCTTCCCGCCGCACCTCAACCGGGGAGGGGCACTCGCACCCCTCTGGCCCCGCGCCACCGCCGTGCTCACCGGCTGGGCGCTGGATGGGGCGGGGGCCACGCGGCGCTACAACGCGGACGTGGCCTTCCCGCTCTCGGACCATGCCGACTGCCCCTCGCTGGTGCGGTACGCGAAGGCCACCGGCGCGCGGGACGTCATCACCCTGCACGGCTTCGCCGAGGAGCTGGCCGAGGTGTTGCGCGGGCACGGCCTGGATGCGCGTGCGCTCGGCGCGCCCAAGCAGCTCTCGCTCCTCTGAGCCCGGAGTCCCGGACCCGGAAAAAACCGAACGGGGATACGGTGCCGTGCCGTATCCCCGTGCGGTACGACTGAGGGGGGTACTGCTTGGGGGATTCTTGATACTACAAGTCCCGAGGGGACTCTTCCGTTTTCTGAGGAGCTGCTAGCGCACCGACACGGAGGCCGAGGTGAGGACGAAGGCCTTCGACTGGTCCGTGCCCGAGCCGATGGTGATGGCGACCGGCACGCTCGGGTTGGTGGTGAAGCTCACGCCCTCGGGGCCCGCGAAGCTCAGCACGTAGTTGCCGGGGACGAGGAACTTGAAGCTGGCCTCGAACACGCCGTCACCGTTGAGGTCCGTCAGGGCGATCTCCTCGGCGGCGGGAGCGGAGGCGCCGTCCGGGTCGGTCTCGGTGCTGCGGAGCGTGGCGCGGAAGGCGCCCAGCGTCAGGGCGGTGCCGTTCACGGTGGGCAGGGTCACGCCCTCGCCCTGGGCCAGGGTCACGTTCACGCTGCCGCTGAACACGATCTCCCCGCCCTTGATGACCGGCTTCATCACCCACTTGTCACCCTGGCCGCGGTCCTTGCCGAAGCTCTGGGACACGTCGAAGTCCACCAGGATGACCTTCTGCTCGCCGGCCACTTCCACGTCGCCGTCGAGCTTCACCTTCACGCCGGAGGTGCTGAAGCTGGGGGTCTGCAGGATGCCGGCGACGCTGGCGCCCTCGGGCAGGCCCGCGTAGTCGTTGGACGTGGCGAAGATGGCCGTGCTGCCGTCGTCCTGCTCCACCTCGATATAGGCGCCGGAGATGACGAAGCGCAGCTCGGAGTACCGGCCCTCGGGGACGATGGCGTCCTTGACGATGTCCTTGGTGTCGTTGGCCAGCGTGATGAGGTTGGTGGTGGTGGCCTCGTTGCTGAGGACCACGCGGCCACCCTCACCCTGGAGGTAGACCTCGGAGATGGTGACGACGGCGGCCTTGAAGTCGCCCGGAGCGTCGGTGAGCTTGATGGTGACGCTGTTCTGGTTGCCACAGCCCGCGGTGACCAGGCCGAAGGCGAGCGCGAACAGGCTGAGCGTGAGAATCTGGAGGCGTTTCATGGAGGAAGGCTCCGGGGTGTGTGATGAAGGACCGCATGAGCCCGTTGGCTCACGTGTCCTCCCCAAAGCACTCCGCGTGCCGCTCGCCTCGGCCCCGGATTCCGGCCACTTGCGCGGCCAGGGGTCCGGCGGGTGTACCGGATGGGACAGGGGGAGTGTCCCGGGGCGTTCACTCCCCCCGTCCGCGGACGTCCTACACCCGTCCGTCACTCCTCGGCGGGCGACTGGACGATGAGCTTCTCCTTGCCGCACACATCGCAGCGCAGGTGGACGAAGAGGTCGTCGTCGCTCTCCTCGGGCACCTCGCCCTCGGGCACGCCCAGCTCGGCCTTGCCCAGCGCGGGCACCTTCTTGGGGATGTCGTCGGCGCGCAGCGACTGCACGTACGTCATCTCGCGGTCATGGCACTCGCGCGTCTCGGGGCCGGAGAGCCAGGCCGGCTCCATGCCCTCGGGCAGACGGCCGAGGAGCTCCAGGTGGTTGAGGGACTCGGCCAGGTAGGCCAGGCGCCGCAGCCGGGCCTCCTCGGGCAGGGCGGAGAACACCTGGAAGCCCTCGAGCAGCGCCTGCCGGTCCTCGCTGGTGGCGAGCTGCGCCAGCTCCATGGCGGGCTCGGCCGACTCCAGCGCCTCCTCCCAGTTGTTGTCCGGGTTGAAGCCGGCCTCGAGCAGCGCGGTGTACAGCTGGGTGGCGGCCAGCCGGCGGCGCACCTCGTGGGTGTGCTCCACCACGTCCTGGGGCAGCCGCAGCTCCAGCAGCGCGCCGGTGGTGCGCGGGTCCACCGAGCCGGTGAGGTCATCCACCGCCAGCTCCTCGCGCAGGGCGTCCTTGAGCACCTTGGCCGCGGAGAAGCGGAAGGAGGGCACCACGCCCACCTCGCGCAGGTACATGGCCGCGAGGTTGGAGTCCTTGGAACCCATGCGCAGCGAGCGCTGGGCGCGCTCCACCGCGCCGGGGTCCGCGGCGGGCTTCTTGTTCTCCAGCCGCGTCTTCACCGCCTCGCGGTAGAGCGTCTCCAGGGAGCTGCCCGGGGGCATGCGCGAGGGCAGCAGCGGGCGGAGGCCGGCCACGTCCAGCACCCAGAGGGGCGGGGCCCCCAGGCGCTTGAGGGCGCGGAAGAAGAGCTGGCCCGGGTTGTCCTGGGGCTTGAAGGGCGGCAGCTCGCCCTCGGCGGACTGCTGCTGCTCGGAGGCGGGGGCCAGCAGGGAGCCCGGGCCCATCACCTTGTCGCGCTGCTCGCGGGTGAAGGCGGTGATGCCCTGCACCGGGGGCGGCGGGGGCGGCGGGGCCTCCTCTCCGTCCAGGCCGGTGACGCGGTCCATGTCCACCTCGTCGAAATCGGCCTCGTCCAGGCCCAGGGCGCCCGTGAAGTCGCAGCGCAGCAGCTTGAGCTTCTCGAAGGTGGCGCCCTCCAGGTTGGCGCCCCGGAAGTCGCAATCCTGAAGGCGGCCGCCGTGGAAGTAGGCGTTGGAGAGGTCCGTGTCGCGGAAGTTCATCTTGGACAGGTCGCAGCGCTCCCACTCGCTGCCCACCAGTCCCAGACCCGACAGGTCCGCATTGGCGGAGAAGAGCTGCGAGAAGGTCGCGCCCGTGTGCTCGGTAGGCACCTTGCCGGCCTTGCGCAGGCGGTTCCACTCGGCGCTTCCGTTCTGCAGCAGCTGTTCAATCGTGAGGGCTTTCGGCATGGACCCGAATTTATCGGTGTGGTGTGGTCCGTGCGCCAGTCAAATGATCGAGTTCCGAATCGAGGAAGACAGCGCGGGTATGCGGTTGGACAAGTTCCTCCGCAAGAAGCTCGCGAACGTGCCCACCTCTCACCTCTTCAAGATGATTCGCGTGAAGAAGGTGCGGGTGAACGGCAAGCGGGCCCAGCCAGAGCAGCCCCTGGCCGCCGGCGACACCATTTCCATCCGGGGGTCCGAGGAGCAGCTGCTCGCCCCCCCCTCCGAGGAGCGCAAACCCCCACCCCCTCCCCCCGTGGACCCCAGCGAGCTGGTCATCCTCTTCGAGGACGACTGGATGATGGCGGTGGACAAGCCCAGTGGGATGGCCGTCCACACGGGCAGTGGAATCACCGGCGGCACATTGGTGGACTATGTGCGCGCCTACCTGGGGCCCAAGGCGGTAAGGAACGACTTCGCCGCCAGCCCCGCCCACCGGCTGGACAGGGAGACGAGTGGCGTCATCCTCGTCGCCAAGCGCCGCCCGGCGATGGTCCACTTCACGGAAATCTTCACCAACGGACATCCGCGCAAGAGGTATCTGACACTGGTCAAAGGCCGGATGCCGAAGGACTCGGGGGTCATTAACCTGCCGCTCGCCGAGCACCAGCAGACGGGCGAGTCCAAGGCCCGTCGCGGGGTGAACATGCAGGAGGCCGTGACGCGATGGAAGGTCATCAAGCAATCGGGCGAGGTAGCCCTCCTCTCCTGCGTCATCGAGACCGGACGCACTCATCAGATAAGAAGGCATCTGACGGCCATTGGCCACCCCGTCGCTGGGGACAAGAAATACGGTGACTTCGGTTTCAACAGGGATGTGCGGGCCCGTTGGGGGCTCAAACGCCTGTTCCTGCATGCCGAGTTCATAGAGTTTCCCCACCCGGCTCACGGGGGCAAGGTGGCGGTGGAGGCGAAGATGCCCCCGGAGTTGAAGGACGTGCTCAAGCGCGCCGCGCTGGAACCCTCATGAGTCAGAATCCCGAGAAGACCGATCGCTCAGAGTCGAAGCTGGTGCTCGACGGTGTTCCGCCCAAGCGCCCCATCTGGGTGCGCCTGCTGAAGTTCGCCGCGTGGGCCACCCTGACGGGTGCCACCGCGGCGGTGATCGCCGTGGCCGGCATCTACTACCACTACTCGCAGGGGCTGCCGGACATCCCCAAGGTGGACCAGTACTGGCCGCCCATCGTCACCGAGGTCTACACCGACGACGCGGTGCTGGCCGGCGAGTTCTACCACCACCGGCGCAAGGTGGTGCCCTACGAGCGCATCCCCAAGCGGCTGGTGCAGGCCTTCATCGCCAGTGAGGACTCGAGCTTCTTCGACCACCATGGCGTGGACGTGCTGGGCACGGCGCGCGCCGCCTCCAAGACGATCCGCAAGAAGCTGGGCCTGGGCGGCAGCGTGCAGGGTGGCTCCACCCTGACGCAGCAGACGGCGAAGGCCGTGCTCATCTCCGCCGAGGGCTACGAGAGCGCCACCGCGAAGAACCTCACGCGTAAAATCCGCGAGGCCATCCTCGCCCGGCGCCTGGAGGAGGCGCTGACGAAGGAGGAGATCCTCTACCTCTACCTCAACAACGTCTTCCTCGGGCACCACAGCTACGGCGTGCAGAGCGCGGCGGAGAACTACTACCGCAAGGACGTGCGCGACCTGACGCTGGGGGAGATGACGCTGATCGCCGGCCTGCCCCAGGCGCCCAGCCGCTACTCGCCCTTCCTCAAGCCGGAGGCGGCGAAGAAGCGCCGCTCGTACGTGCTGCGGCGCATGTTCGACGAGGGGATGATCTCCGCGGAGGAGCGCGCCCAGGCGGACGCGGAGCCGGTGAACGTGTACCCGGTGGAGGATGTCTTCCACGAGTTCGCCCCGTACTTCACGGAGCAGGTGCGCAAGAACCTGGTGGAGCGCTACACCAACAAGGTGCTGCTCAACGAGGGCCTGAAGGTCTTCGCCACCATGGACAGCGAGCGCCAGCGCGCCGCGCAGGAGTCGGTGCTCGAGGGGCTGATGGCCATCGACAAGCGCCAGGGCTTCCGCGGGCCGGTGCAGCAGCTGGCCACCCAGGAGGAGCGCGAGGTCTTCCTGTCCAAGGCGTCGAGGGCCATGGGCAACGAGCAGCTCCAGGAGAACAAGCTGTACGTGGCCCTGGTGACGAAGGTGGAGGCCGAGGGCGCCGAGGTGCAGGTGGGTCCGCACAAGGGCCTGCTGCCGCTGCTGGGCATGCGCTGGGCGCGCAAGGTGAACCCCGAGGGCTACTACCCGGGGTTGATGCTCACCTCCGCCAAGCGCGCGCTCACCGTGGGCGACGTCATCGTGGTGCGCCACGTGGTGAAGAAGGACCTCACGGACGACAACGTCCAGTTCGACCGCAAGCTGGACAAGGAAGTCCCCGAGGGTGTGGCGCTCTTCCGGCTGGAGCAGGAGCCGGAGCTGCAGAGCGCGCTGGTGTCCATTGATCCGCACCGCCAGTACCTCACGGCGATGGTGGGCGGCTACGACTTCGACGCCAACGAGTTCAACCGGGCCTTTCAGGCGTGCCGCCAGCCGGGCAGCTCCTTCAAGCCACTGGTGTACTCGGCGGCGATGGAGCAGCTCGGGTGGACGGGCGCCACCATCATCGTGGACTCGCCCATCGTCGAGCACGATCCGGAGAACGGTGTCGCGTGGAAGCCGGACAACTACAGCGACGAGTTCCTCGGAGACGTGCTGCTGCGCACGGCGCTGGTGAACTCGATGAACATCCCCGCGGTGAAGACGTTCGCCGCCGTGGGCGTGAAGAACATGGCCGAGTGGAGCACGAAGCTGGGCCTCACCACGCCGATGAACATGGACTTCTCGGCGGCGCTGGGCTCCTCGTGCGTGTACCCGTACGACCTGGCCAACGTGTACGCCGTCTTCAACCGCTACGGCCGCAAGAAGCCCACGTACTTCATCCGCAAGATTGAAGACCGCTTCGGGCGCACGCTGGAGGACCACACGGCGTACGACGACGCGTGGGCGCCGCTGCAGGACCGGGTGGCGGCGGGCTACGCGCGGCTGTTCGAGCCGGGCGAGCAGGTGATGAGCCCCGAGACGGGCTTCATCACGACCTCGCTGCTGCGCGGCGTGGTGACGGAGGGCACGGGCGGGCCCGCGCAGAAGCTGGGCAAGCCGGCGGCGGGCAAGACGGGCACCACCAACGACTCGTTCGACACGTGGTTCGCCGGCTTCACGAGGGAGCTCGTGACGGTGGCGTGGGTGGGCTATGACAAGAACGAGCACCCGCTGGGCAAGTACGAGACGGGTGGCCGCGCGTCGCTGCCCATCTGGCTCAACTACATGAAGCCGGCGCTGGCGGCGCGTCCCCAGTCCGAGTTCTGGCCGCCCGAGTGGCTGCGCGACACCATGATGCTGCTGCGCATCGACAAGAAGACGGGGAAGATCGCCTCGTCCGGGTCGAAGGACGCCGTCAACATCTGGTTCAAGAAGGGCACGCAGCCCGAGGACGTGGCCCCCGAGAAGGGCTCGGTGGGCGTGCAGGACTTCATCATGGGCGCGCCGTAGTCAGCGCGTCTTGCGCATCGCGGCGTCGAAGAGGGCGTTGGGCAGCTGCTTCAGCAGGCCCATGACGCTGGCCATCTGCCAGGGGAAGGCGTACTGCGCCTCCCCGCGCAGGATGGCCTTCGCCATCAGCTCCACGGCCTCCTCCGTCTCCAGGAGGAAGGGCATCTGGAACTTGTTCTGCGCCGTCATCTCGCTCTTCACGAAGCCGGGATAGAGACAGGTGACCTGGACGCCGGTGCCCCGCAGGTCCACGCGCAGGCTCTCCATGAAGGTGGAGAGGAAGGCCTTGGAGGCGGAGTAGGCGGCGTTGCGCGGCAGCCCGCGGAAGGCGGCGAGGCTGGCCACGCCGACGATGTGGCCTCGCTTGCGCTCCACCATCTGCGGCAGCACGGCGCTCAGGGTGGCGGCGGCACCGGTGACGTTGACGTCGATGACCTTCTGGACGATGTCCCACTTGATGCGCTTGCCGGACGTCTCCTGGCCGAAGCCAGCGTTGGCGATGATGAGGTCCAACCCGCCACAGGCGGCGTCCAGCTCGTGGATGCGGGCCAGGGTGTTGTCCGCGTCGGCGACGTCGAGCTCCACCGGCTCGATGTGGGCGTTGGCGGCGCGGGCCTCGTTGGCGAGCGCCTCCAGGTTCTCGCGGCGCCGGGCCGCGGCGTACACCTTGACGCCGCGCCGGGCGAACCAGAGCGCCAGCCCGCGTCCCAGGCCACTCGAGGCTCCCGTTATCAGCGCCGTGCGATAGCTCATCTCCGCCATGTGTGCCTCCTCCGGATGTGCGGGCGACTTCCTGCCACGGAACGCCCGGCAGCGGGGGAGGAAAGCGACGCGGTGCGGCATGCAGGGGCCATGACCAGGCGGCCGTCCGGGCCCCTGCCTCGTGGGCCTCCCCCGGGGCTGGCGGTGCCTGGGGGGCGGTCATGCTGTCGAGCAAAGCGGCCCTCGCATCTCCACGGTGTGTCGACTGCTCCCCACGGGGGCTCGGCGAGGAGGGTTCAATGGGATTTCTAGACCGCATCTTCGGTGGAGGTTCCCGCTCCATGGGGCCGGAGCGAAGCAGGACGGCGGTTCCCTCCGCTGACGATCAGGCGCTGGCACGTTACCGGTATCTGCTGCGGACGGCGCCGCCGGAGGCCATCGAGGAGGCGCATGCCGAGGCCTTCGCGCGACTGACGCCGGAGCAGCGGGTGAGGGCGCTCCGGGAGCTGGGCCAGGAGCTGTCTCCGGCGGAACGGAGCGCCGCCGCCACGAGTAATCCGGACCCTCGAGCGCTGGCGAGAATGGCGACGCGGGCCGAGCTGCGCCGGCCCGGGACGCTGGAGCGCTCCTTCGGGGGAGGCGGCCTCGGGGGCATGTTCGCGGGGAGCCTGTTGGGCAGCATCGCGGGGACGGTGATCGGCTCGGCGATTGCCCACCAGTTCCTGGGTGGTTTCGACGGCGGCTTCTGGGGGGACGAGGGGGGAATGGACTCCACCCAGTCGGAGGACGCGTCCGCCGGAGATGACGCGGGCTTTGGAGAGGACCTCGGCGGCGACCTGGGCGACTTCGAGCTGTGACGCCGTTATGGAAGATGAATGAAAGAGGGACGTGAAATGGCTTGGAACACTGCTGCTGGAGGGATGATCGCCGCGGATGCTCCGGTCTCGGAGCGGACGGCCTTCATTCGCAAGACGTACCTCCATCTCGGGGGCGCGGTGCTGGCCTTCATCGCGCTGGAGGCGGCGCTCATCAGCTCACCGCTGGCGCAGCCGCTCGTGCGGACGATGCTCGGTGGGCGTATGAGCTGGCTCATCGTCCTGGGCGCCTTCATGGTCGTGGGGTGGGTGGCGGATCGCTGGGCCCGGTCCGCGAGCTCTCCGGCCATGCAATACCTGGGGCTCGGCCTCTACGTGGTGGCGGAAGCCATCATCATGCTCCCGCTGCTCTACGTGGCCGCGTACTTCTCAGGAGACCCGAACATCATTGCCAAGGCGGGGGTGCTCACCGGGCTCGTCTTCGTGGGGTTGACGGGAACGGTCCTGCTCACCCGGCGCGACTTCTCGTGGCTCCGGCCCGCGCTGACGGTCGCCGGATTCGCGGCCCTGGGCCTGATCGTCGTTTCGATGATCTTCGGCTTCACCCTGGGGACGCTCTTCGCGGCGGTGATGGTCGTGGTCGCGGCCGGGTACATCCTCTATTACACGTCCAACGTCCTTCATCACTACCCGGTGGGCTCCCACGTCGCGGCGGCGCTGACCCTGTTCTCCTCCGTGGCCCTGCTGTTCTGGTACATCCTGCGGATCTTGATGGACCGGCGCTGAAGCGAGCGAAAGCCA
>DASQMW010000188.1:0-6006 GCA_035645295.1 Archangium sp. | reverse complement strand
CAGGCCGCTGGCGTCCACCGCCTCGATGAGCGTGGCCTGCGGCGCGTTGCCCTTGAAGAAGTGCGTGTCGAGCTCGATGCGCTCGAGGACACCGCGCCGCGCGAGCTTCACCACCGCCCAGTCGCTGCCCGGCGTGCGCCGCCGCTTCGTCTCCCACCCGTCGCCCATGTTCACGCCGCGCCCGGGCAGCAGCATGTTCGCCGGCGGGCCGAAGAACTCGTCGCTCTTGGCCGCGATGGTGCCACCGTTCTCCACCGCCCCCAGGTCCACGCTGCCCGCGCGCCAGAAGGTGCGATCCTCGGCCTGCACGTCGCCATAGATGCGCAGGCGCGCCACGCCTCCATCCGGGTAGATGCGCAGCCGCACGTGTGTCACACGCGGGCTCGCCTTCTCCAGCGTGAAGACGTTCGGGAAGTCCGGCTTCACCGCGCTCTGCTCGATGATGGGCACCCACCGCTCGTCCGCCAGCAGTTGCGCCGGGGTGGCGGTGTACGGCGCCTCGAGGCCCTCGAGTGCGATCTGCTGGGGCGCGTTGCCTTTGAAGTGCGTCGTATCGACGAGCGCCCCACGCACCTGGCCCGGTACGCCCAGCCGGATGATGGCGAAGTCGTGGCCGGGCTCGCGCTTGCGCTGCGACTCCCAGCCGTCCATCCACTTGCCCTTGTCGGTGTACGCGCCCTCGCGCCACTCGGGAGGGCCCGGCTTGAGCAGGTTCTCCTTTTCGGCGAAGTAGTCGTCGGTCGCGTAGAGCACGAACGTGCCGAGCACGTCGGCCGAGAGATCCACGAGTCCCTTGAGCTCCGCCGGAACGGGCTGATGCGTTGCCACGGGTTACCTCCGAACCGCCAGGAAGCGGCCAACGGTGGCCGGGGGCTGGTTGGACGCAGCGTCATACGCCATCCGGCCGCCGACGAGGGTTTTCTTCACCTGCCCGAAGAGCCGCCGGCCCGCGTAGGGCGTCACGTGGTGACGGTGGCGGATGGCCTCGGGTTGGACCACGAAGGAGGCCGCGTCGTCCCAGAGCACCAGGTCCGCGTCGTACCCGGGGGCGAGCCGGCCCTTGCGGTCCGAGACGCCCGCGAGCCGCGCCGGGCCCTCGACGTTCCAGCGGAACATCTGCTCCACGGAGAAGCCGCGCTCCTTCGCCAGCGTCCAGAGCACCGACAGCCCGAGCTGCAGCGAGCTGATGCCTCCCCACGCTTGGAGGAAGTCTCCGGCCTCCGGCTTCTTCAGCGCGGGCGTGCACGGCGAGTGGTCCGAGACCACCATGCCGATCGTCCCGTCCTCGAGCCCGCGCCAGAGCAGCTCGCGGTTCTCCGCCTCGCGGATGGGCGGCGCGCACTTGAAGCTCGTCGCGCCCGCGGCGATCTCCTCCGCGGTGAAGGCCAGGTAGTGCAGGCACGTCTCGGCGGAGATCTGCACGCCCTCCTGTTGCGCGGCGCGGATCATCGGCAGCGCGGACGCGCTCGACAGGTGCACGATGTGCGCGCGCGCCCGGTGCTTGCGGCACAGGTCGATGACCATCGCGATCGCCTCGTCCTCGGCCGAGCGCGGGCGGGAGCCGAGATAGGTGCGGTAGTCACGCGGATCCTTCCCGGCGAGCTCCCGCTCCGCGGCATCGAGCGGACCCGGCGCCTCCGCGTGGACCAGCAGGGTCAGCCCCAGGTCCCGGAGCCGGGGCAGCGCCACGTCGAGATCCTCGCGCGAGACGTGGGGGAACTCGTCCACGCCAGACGGACAGGTGAAGCACTTGCAGCCAGGCACGCCGAACTTCGCGAGGCCCTCGAGCGCGTCCACGTTCCCGGGAATCACCCCACCCCAGAACGCCACGTCGACGTGCAACTTGCCCTCGAGCGCCGCGAGCTTCGCCTCGGCGGCCTCGCGCGAGGTGGTCGCGGGAATGCAGTTGAGCGGCATGTCCACCACGGTGGTGATGCCACCCGCCGCGGCGGCCGCGGTCGCCGTCTCGAAGCCCTCCCACTCGGTGCGTCCCGGCTCGTTGATGTGGACGTGGCTGTCGACGACACCCGGCGTGACGAGCAGGTCGCCCGCCTCGAGCACGTTCGCGCCGGGAGGCACGGTGTCACCCGCCTCCACCTTGGAGATTCGTCCGTCCTGGATGTGGATCGCCGCGGGGCGGATCCCCTGCGGCGTGAGCACGCGACGGCCACGCACGATGAACGGCTGCATCTGTTTCCCCTCCCGAGTCCCTACCTCAAGTGCCAAAGGCACGAATGAGCTTCACCAGGCCGTTGAGCGTCTCGGCGTCCTCGGCGAGCGCCGGGTTCGGCGGCATCACCGCGCTCTTGCCCACCGACACACCACCCTCGACGATGACCTTCTTGAGGGCCTCATCGGTGACGCTCTGCTGCCAGTCCTTGTCGCCGAAGTTGCGCGGCTTCGGATTCAACGCCGCCGCGACCATGCCATCCCCGGCGCCCTTCGGGCCGTGGCAGGTGCTGCACACCGAGGCGAAGTAGTTGCGCGACGACTCCGGAATCTCCGCCATCGCGCTGCCCGCCGTGGGCGTGGGCGCCGGAGCGGGAGTGGCCACGGCCGGCGCGACGAAGTCGGGCATCTTCGCGCCCTGGGGCACCTCGCCGCCCTGGGTGAACCAGGCCCCCACCAGCGCGCGCTCCTCCTCCGTCATGCCCGTGAGGTTGCCGAGCGGCATCGTCCTGGTGGCCACCGCGCGCACGAAGACGCGATCGGCGTGGGTGCGGATGGCGTCTGGCGTGTCGAGCACCACGCCCTGCGGCGGCGCGGCGAACATCGGACTCGAGGGACGTGCCGCGTGGCAGGTGGCGCAGCGGGTCTGCATCACGGAGGCCACCTGCTCGAACTGCACTGGCGGCTTGCCCGCGAACTGCTCGAGCGAGGGATCCGGCGGCGGCCGCGTCAGGACGATCACCCCGATCAGCGCGAGGCCCGTGCCCGCCCAGGCCAGCGGCGGCGTGTTGGCGCGGAAGTTCATCGCGTACTTCAGCCCCGCTCCCACGACGAACAACAGCCCCAGCACCAGCCACGGCATCGAGCCCCCGTAGGTGCTCGGGAAGTGGTTGGAGAGCATCGTGAACAGCACGGGCAGCGTCAGGTAGTGGTTCTGGATGGACCGGCCCTTGGCGCGCAGACCCAGCGTCGTGTCCACCGGCTTGCCCTCGCGGGTCATCGCGAGCATGTAGCGCTGCGCGGGGATGATCCGGAAGAACACGTTGGCCGCCATGATCGTGCCCAGCGTGGCACCCACCTGGAGGAACGCGCCCCGGGCGCTGAAGACGCGGGTGAACCCGTACGCCAGCCCGGTGATCAACACGAGCCCCACCGCCGCGAACGCCCGGTTGTTCTTCGCCAGCGGCGTCTTCCAGAGCAGCTCATACAACCCGTACGCGACCGGCAGCACTCCCAGGCTGATCGCCGTCGCCTGCCAGCCGGTGAGCGGATAGACGCCCGGGTCGATGAGCAGCGACGCCCCGTTGAGGTGGTAGACGATGATGAGCAGCAGGAAGCCGCTGATCCACGTCGTGTAGCTCTCCCACTTGAACCAGTGGAGCGTGTCCGGCATCTCGCCCTGGGCGAGCGACTTGCGCTTCACCACCTCGTAGAAGCCGCCGCTGTGGGTCATCCACAGCTCGCCCACGACGGCGCCCTCGCGGGGGCGGCTAGGCGCGGTGAGGTGGCTGTCGAGCCACATGAAGAGGAACGAATCTCCGATCCACATGATCGCCGCGATCACGTGGACCCAGCGCACCAGGAGGTTCAGCCATTCATGGATGAAGGCGGACATGATGCGCGCGACTCTACCGCGTTTTTCCGGCGAGCGGCGCCTCGCGACAAAGGTGGGGAAGCCAACAAATCCCGATGGAACTTCCGCGGGTCCTGGGCGAAGAATCCGCGCCAGGGGCGACGGGCGGCGTGCCGTCGAGACACATGGTTCAATACGACCCGCATCACTGGTGGCGGTACCTCCTCAGACTCCGCGGCGGCATCCTCAAAGAGATCGTCGGACGGCTCGGCATGTTCGTGGCCTGGACCGTGGTGGTGGTCTGGTTCCACAAGAATGTCTTCAAGGTGGACGTACCGGCCACCGGGCACACCCTGGCCGGGACCGTGCTCAGCTTGTTGCTCGTGTTCCGCACCAACTCCTCCTACGACCGGTTCTGGGAGGGACGGAAGCTGTGGGGGGGCGTCGTCAACGAGACGCGGAATCTCGTGCGCACGGCGGCGCTGAACATCCCCTCGCTCGAGCTGGTGCGCCGCGTGACGGCGTGGACGGCGGTGTACCCGTTCGCGCTGACCCGGGTCCTCCGGGGTGGTGGCGACAACCTCGGGCCCGCCGCGGCCGTGCTGCCCCGCGCGGAGATCGACCAGGTCCTCAACGCACGCAACGCCGGCATCGCGGTGGCCATGCGCATCTCCGCGAGCCTCGTCGAGGCCCGCCGCAGCGGGCTCATCTCCGACATCATCCAGATGGAGATCGACCGCAACGTCCAGCTCCTCATCGATTACCAGGGCGGGTGTGAGCGCATCGTCCGGACACCGATGCCGTTCGCGTACATGCTCCACCTGCGCCGCACGCTCATCCTCTTCATCCTCGGCCTGCCCTTCGCCCTCGTGGAGCCCTTCGGCTGGGCCTCCGTGCCCGTCATCCTGCTCATCGCCCATACGTTCCTGGGCATCGAGGAGATTGGCGTGGAGATCGAGGATCCCTTCGGCCTGGAGGACAACGATCTCCCGCTCGAGGACATCTCCGGGGGCATCGCGCGGATCCTCGATGACCTGGTGCCGTGGACCAACCAGGTCATCGACAGCCCCGCGCTGAGCTACCCGGGGATTCCGGCACCGAAGGAGCCTCCCCCGGTGGCGTGAGCCGAGGAGCGCGGGCTCAGCGGCGCGCGCGGCGGCGCATCAACCCCAGCGCGCCGAGCAGCGCCACGCTCCACGCCGAGAAGGCCGGGCCACTGGCGGCCGAGCAGCTCACTCCCTCCATCTCCGCCTTGGCCTTCCCGTCGAGGCTCCACTGCACGGTGCTGGACTCCTCGCAATCCGTGGCGCCGTCGTACTCAATGACGGCGGTGTGGCCGCCCGACTTGATGGTGGTGCTGCCCGAGGCCGCCTCGGAGTCGCACACCGAGCCATCCACCACCTCGTCCTTCGTCTCCACCTGGACCAGGCCCCGCGTCTCGTAGCCGATGCGGCCCGAGCCGTTCCAGGTCCGCTTGCCCTCGCCCAGGGGGGAGTCCGCGCCGTCGAGGGTCCCCTTGTACTCCCAGGCCCCGGAAGCGCTGGAGGTGTCGCAGGTCCCCTCCTGCTGCCCGGCAGCTTCCAGGCGGACGTCGATCTGGAATTCCTTCTTGGACTTGCTGCCGGTCACCACGCTGGTGCCATGGAAGAGCACCTTGTTCTGGCCGGTCTTGTCTTCACAGGTGAAGGACTTCTGGTAGCCGAAGCCGTCATAGGTGAAGCGGACGTTCCCGGTGTCCTCGCCCTCGCTCACCTGCTCCAGCGAGCCGAACCACTCCACACCGTTCTTGTCGGTACAGCCTCCGGTGAGGCGCGTGGTGTTGCCGTCCTTCTGCTGGACCGGGCAGTTGGCGTCCTGTCCGCTCGAGCCTCCCACCACGGCCACGAGCGTGGCCGCCCCGTTGGCGGTGGCGTAGACGTGGGGCGCACTGGCGCTCCCCGCCCACAACTTCACGTCATCCTCGGAGGAGAGCGAGGCCTCCTTGTACTTGTTGAGCGCCTCGGCCGCCGGGCCCCCACACCCCACCCACAGCCCGGACATCGCCACTACCGCCAGCAAACGTGAATGCATGCAGTCCTCCCCCCCTGGAACTCATCCGGGGTCGCAACGAGAAGGGCTGAGACGCTAAGCTATTCGAGGTAAGTCCTGTCAGGGGTAGTATCGCTGCTCGCCCGTTGGGGCAGGAAGGAGCGGCGGAGTGCGTCACAAACGTCGGTGTGTCACGCTGACGCGCTCTGAGCGCAAGCACCTCCAGCGGGCCCTCC
>DASQMW010000187.1:0-22696 GCA_035645295.1 Archangium sp. | reverse complement strand
AGATCGATGTCGCAGCCGATCTTCTCGCCGAGCGCTTCCAGCGCGTCACGCACCTTGCGGGCGCTCGTGCCCTGCGGGAGGGTGACGACACCCTCGAGCACGAAGAGCGGCGTCCCGGCGAAGGGCGCCGAGTCGATGCGCGTCGCCAGCTCCTCGACATTGACGGAGTGCTGGCGGAGGAGCGCGGTCACCTGGGCGGCGATGCCCGGCTGGTCGTTGCTGTAGACCTTGAGGCGGTAGGGGACGCTGCCTGGGGCACGGGTGGTGGCCACGGCCGCCTCGTACATCTCGAGACGGAGCCCCATCCCCGCGCCATCGCTCTCGAGCTTGCGCCGGAGCGAGGCGAGCGATTCGGGGGTGCCCTCGATGAGGGCGAGCAGGGCGAAGTGGCCGCGCAGATTGACCATGCGGCTATCGGCGAGGCTGGCGCCTACATCGAACACGTGACGCGTGAGGTCTGCGACGAGTCCGGGACGATCGGGTCCCACTGCGGTGACGATGAGCTGAGACATAGGGCCCCCACCATAACAACCCGGCTCGGGGCCGCGGGGGGCATCCTTCACGGAGCGGGGCCGATCTGCCGGAAGCTGACGTTTCGCCCCTCAGAGGGACGACGGAGAGAAGTCGGCCTTGGCCACCGGCTTCACGTCGCTGAAGTCGAAGCGCTCCAGCGGCCCCTGCGCGTCGTCGATCTCCATGATGACCGGCAGGGCCAGCACCGGATCCATGCAGATGCGAGCCCGCGTCGCGTACAGGTGCTGGCCTCCGGCGGGCGCGGTGAAGGCGATGCAGTAGCGCCCCGCGGAGTCGAAGCCCTCGTCCTTCCGGGTGTATCCGCCGAGGGCCTCCCCCTTTTTGAAGCTGTCCTCCAGGACACCGATGATGGACGTGAACGCGAAGTCGGTGATGGGGTGGTTCGTGTCGCTCCGGGTGAGGCCACTATTGATGTCGATCCACATCGCGCCCGCGAGCCCGAGGACCCCCGCCTCGCGGACCCGCAGCTCGCCCTTCTTCACCGTGGAGTCGTAGACCACGCGCCGGCCCTTGGCGGGTCCGTCGAGGATCTCCAGCCGCACCGCCCGGGGCGACTGCCGGACCGTCAGATGGAGCTTCTGCGGCTTCATCAGCTTGCCGGCGACGCGCTCGTACTTCACCACACGCGACTCATAGGTGCCCATTTGAGAGGCCGCGGCCTTGCCGGCGTCCAGGAGCAACGCGACCGGCGTCGTGGCGAACAGCTCCACCAACCTCTCACGTGAGAGTTCCTTGACCTCGGCGCGCCGCTGCTCCAGCGGGAGCCGCGCGAAGGTGGGGACCGGGGACGGCGCGGGAGCCGGCGTGGTCATCAGCAGGCCCGGCACCAGAAGCGAGAGAAGGACTGGATTCATGGCCCCCGAGGATACCCGTCCCCGCCGGGTGCCCGCCAAAGCCCCTCCCCTCCTCTTGGATTTCTGTTATTACTCGACTTACTACCTATCCTCATCCAGGAGCCCCATGAAGACGCGCATTCGGCAGGCGATGTACGGGTTGGGCACGCTGTCGGTCTTGTGGGCCACGGCGCCGACGCTCGCGCAGGTGGATCCGCAACGCAACCTCGAGCGCATCGTCGCGGAGAAGGCCGCGTTCCCCTCCGGCACGCGGGTGTTGAGCGTGCGGATGCAGGACGAGCGCGCGGTGGTGGAGCTCAGCTCCGACGCCGTCGCGCAGGGGCTCGGTGACGAACAGGCCGACGAGATGACGCGTGAGCTGGTCGCGGGCCTGGACTTCTTCACCGGGATTCGCGAGGTCGAGATCCTCGTTGAAGGCAAGCCGCTCTGGACCTACCTGCCGGCATCCTCGGAGCCCCCCGCGCACCAGGCGCGCAGCCTCGCCGCGGCGCGGACGCCCGTGGACGCCCTCTCTCTGGAGCTCCAGGGCAAGAAGATCGCCCTGCACCCGAGCCACGGGAGCTACTGGAACACCACCACCCGGCGCTGGGTGCGAGCGCAGCGCACGCTCACCGGTCCGAACCCCGCGACGCAGCGCCCCGCCGGCTGGACGGGCAGCACGTATACCCCGAGCGACGAGTACTTCTGGAACCGGGGCCTCCAGTGGGGCTCCATCTACGAGGACGACATCACCATCCACGTGATGCGCTTCATGAAGGAGTACCTGGAGTCCTCCGGTGCGCAGGTGTTCCTCTCGCGCGAGCTCTCCGGCGAGGCGGGCCTCTACGACCACAACCGCTTCGGCTATCCGAACGCGGCCTTCCCCCTGCCGAAGACGCAGGTCGCCTCGAAGTACTACCTCGAGGAGCAGGGTGCCCCGCGCTGGGTCTGGGACGAGCCGAGCCTGAACAGCCATTCCGACAAGGACATCCGGGCCCGTCCCTACTACGCGAACTATGTCGGGGCGGACCTCTCCCTGAGCCTCCACACCAATGCCTTCGGGGACGGAGGGGCCCGGGGCACGGAGACCTTCTGGTACACGGCGAAGTACCCGCACCTGCAGGAGAGCTCGAAGCGCTTCGCCACCGCGCTGAACGAGGGGGCGGTGAAGTCCATCCGCGAGTACTTCGACGACAGCTACGGCCGCCATGCCTACCTGAACCCCTACCCGGCGCAGGGCGTCCCCGAGTGGCCCTACTACTCGCCCTACCCGGCGCCCTTCGATTACGGCGGCTACAGCCGGTGGACCGATCGCGGGGTGAAGACCTCCAACCTCGGAGAGCTGCGCGAGGCGCAGGTGCCGGCGGCGCTCATCGAGCTGGCCTTCCACGACAACTGGAAGTGGTACCCGGACAACCTCTTCCTCCAGGACCCCATCTTCCAGGCGACATCGGCCTGGGGCATGTACGAGGGCGTCTGCCGCTACTTCGGCATCACCCCCAGGCCGCGCCTCGCGGCGAAGCTCGTGGCGGGCAAGGCCCCGGCCATCGTCGGACCGAACCAGGTGCTCAACGCGTCGGTGACGTTCCAGAACGAGGGCATGACGTGGAACTGGGGCCGCCGTCAGGTGAATGGCGCGTATGCCCCGTACACCGTGTGGCAATTGCGCGTCCTGGAGGGACAGGCGGCGTTCTCCGCACCCGAGCGCATCTCCATCGACCCCACGGACATCCTGCACCCGGGGGACACCAAGACGTTCGACGTTCCGCTCGTGTCGCCCGGAGTGAGCGGCCTGTACCCCCTCCGGCTGACGATGACGAAGGCGGATGCGCGCGGTGGGGACTTCGGAGAGGAGTTCGCGGCGCAGGTGCGGGTGGACGCGGATGCTCCGGCGGTCTCGGTCGTGTCGCCCCAACCGGAGGCCTATGCCTACGGCACGCAGCGCCTCGAGTTCAGTGCCGAGGACACGTGGAGCGGCGTCGCGGAGCTGACGGCCACGCTCGACGGCTCGCCGGTCACCTCCGGTGAGGAGGTCGCCGGGTTGCTGCCTGGAGAGCACACCCTGGCCATCACCGCCACGGATGGGCTGGGCAACACCACCACCTTCACGCGCACCTTCACGGTGGTGAACTCCTCCGGGCTGGTGACGGGCGGTGGCTGGGCGAGGCTCGCCCAGAAGAAGGCCACCTTCGGCGTGGAGGTGCAGATGACGCCGGGGACCGCCCAGCCGGTGGGTCACTTCACCTTCCAGGACCATGGCCTCGGGCTGACGCTGCACAGCGCGCAGCTGTGGGCCTTCGGCCTCTCGGGGGGCACCGCCACGCTCTCCGGCACAGTCACCGTGAACCAGGAGCCCGGACACGTGTTCCGGCTCGAGCTGACGGAGGGCAGCACCGGAAAGGGCGGGTCCATCCGGCTCGTGCTCGACACCGGCTACCGCCTCGACGCGCCACTGGAGGGCGGCAACGTCACCCTGCTGCGGCTCTTCGACGCCGAGTGAGCGGCCTCGACAGGACGCCCACCCCTCGTCTGCGCCGCGGAGTTGTGGCATGCACCTTCCCCGCATGCCGTCCGACGCCTTCTCCGCGCTCTTCGCCTCCCAGCCCGTCCTGCTCGCCCCCATGGAGGACGTGAGTGATGCCATCTTCCGGCGCATCTGCCGGAAGCTGGGCGCGGACGTGTGCTTCACCGAGTTCGTCAACGTGGACTCCCTGTTGCTGGGCTGCCAGCGCAACAAGCGCAAGCTCGTGCTGGCGGAGGATGACCGGCCCACCGCCATCCAGATCTACGGCGCGGATCCCGCACGGCTGGTGGAGGCGGCGCGTATCGCCGAGGAGGCGGGGCCGGCCTTCATCGACATCAACTGCGGGTGCTGGGTGCCGAGGATCGCCCGGCGGGGCGCGGGGTCGGGCTGGCTGAGGGACCCGGAGGCGATGGTGGCCATGGCCGCGCAGGTGGTGCGCGCGGTGTCGCTGCCGGTGACGGTGAAGACGCGCATCGGCCTGGGGCCGGAGGACCAGATGCCCATCGTGGAGCTGGCACCCCGGCTGGAGGACGTGGGGGTGCGAGCCCTCACGGTGCACTGCCGCACGGCGAAGATGGGCTACACGGGCACGGCGGACTGGCGCTGGGCGGCCCTGGCGCAGGCACAGGTACGCATGCCCGTCGTCGTCAACGGGGACATCCGCACCGCGGCGGACGTGCAACGGGCGCTGGCGGAGACGGGCTGCGCGGGCACGATGCTGGGGCGAGGCGCCATCGATCACCCGTGGGTGTTCCGCGAGGTGCGGGAGCTGCGCGCGGGCCGGACCCCTGTCCCTCCGACGCCCGCGGAGCGGCTGGGGCTGCTGCGCGAGCACCTGCTCGCCAACGTGGCCTCGCGCTCGCCCGGGTGGGGAGTGCCGTACACGCGCCGCTACCTGGCGGGCTACCTGCGCGACGTGGAGGGCGGCCCCGAGCTGCGCACGTACCTCAACACCTCTGGCCAGCTCGACGACTGGCTGGAACGCATCTCCGCGCTGGAGGGGCGCGTGGCGGCCTAGCACACGGCTGAATCAGCCGCTGGACGGAGCATCCGCCCCGCTCCCCCGGGGCTTCTGGTGCGCGCCAGCGTGAGCCGGCCGCCCAGCGGCGCCACCCTTGTCAGGAGCCGCCGCCGGCCCCTTCCGTCCCCGCCGCCGCCGCCGCCTTTTCACCGGAGCGCCCTCGGAGCGTCCTTCGAGCTCTCGCAGCACCCGCTTGCGAATGCCGCCCTCCAGCCGCAGCTCCTGCAGGAACGAGTGCACCCGCTGGGCACCGTGCGGGTGGCGCAGCATGTCGCAGAGCCGCTCGACGATGTCGATCCGCAACGCCACGGGACCGAGCACCTCATAGCCAAAGGCCCGCGCACTCCAGCCGCCCAGGTCCGCGACCGCGAGCGCCGGCTCCCGTGGAATGCCCTTGGGTGGCGGATTCTGATGGAACAGCGCCGTCAACATGCAGCGCCGGTCGAGCGCCTGCGGTGCGAGCGCCTCGGCGACGTAGAGGAAGCGCTGCCCCTCGCGGACCCCCAGCGTCCTCAAGCGCTCCCGGGCCTCGTCATCCAGGAGCCGCCACTGCTCGTGCGCCTCCCCTTGGGAAATCACGCCCAGCCCCTCGGCCAGACGGTAGGCGAGGCCCCGCGTCGCCGCGGAGCGGCCCGTTCCGGTGAGGGCCTCGGCGGGAAAGCCCCCCATGGCCTCGGTGACGAGGTCCCGCGCCAGTGCCACCAGACGGCGCTCGAGCCGCTGCCGCGCGCCCGCGGTCCACACCTCCGGCTCCGCGAGGGCGATCTGCGGGGTGCGCCGGTCCTTCCCGCGAACCAGCCGGGCCAGCGGCTGCGCTTCGAACGAGATGCGTCCGGCCGCGTCTACCTCGAAGGCCTCATGCGTGGCGTCGACCACCCGCTGGACGAACTGCTCCTCCGTCATCGCGCCGTCAGCGCCCGGCACGTCCCCCAGCAACTGCCCCAACTTGGCGAAGGGGCTGTCCGACGAGGCCGGAGGCTGCGCGGCGGCCCTCACGAACCGGCGTGCACTCCTGCGCGCGGCCCGCTGCACGAAGCGCTCCACGAGCCGCTCATGAAGGGCGTCCCCCAACGCATCCTCGATGCGGCGGGTGCGCTCCTGCCAGTGCTCGGCGTCGTGCAGCCAGCTCGAACGATGGCTGATGTACGTCCAGATGCGGATGGCGGCCAGCCGGTCCATCAGCGTGTGGATGTCTCCGGAGACGTCATCGAGCGGAGACACCTGCCGGGCCAGCCAGGCCTGCTCCAGCTTCCCGTCCCCCTCGGAGAGCTGAAGGAAGGTCTCCCGCAGCAGCGCGACGTGCTGGCCGAAGAGCCCTTTGCGGAAGTCCGGAATCTGGCAGACCTGCCACAGCAGCTCGACCATGGACCGGTCGGTGGCGGCCTCTCGAATGGCGGGAACGTGCGAGAGTTCCTTGAGCGCATCGAAGTCGTCCGCGCGTTCCACCCGGATGAAGCCATGGTGGCGCGGAGCCCGCGACAACGAATCCAGCAGGGCCTCCGGGCTCGAGAAATCGAGCGTCGAATTGCGCCAGATGAGACTGCGCACCGCCGGGAACCGGTGGGACTCGATGGCCGAGATCACCCGCGGGGGCAGCTCGGGCAGCGTGTTCAGGGTCCCGAAGCTCCCGTCATTCAGGTGGCGCCCCGCGCGGCCGGCGATCTGGGCCAGCTCATCCGGGAAGAGGTCCCGCTGCTCCGCGCCGTCGAACTTGGAGAGCGCCGCGAAGGCCACGTGGTGGAGGTCGAGGTTCAGTCCCATTCCGATGGCATCCGTGGCCACGAGGTACTGGACCTCCCCGGACTGGTACATCGCCACCTGGGCATTGCGTGTCCTCGGGGAGAGCGCGCCCAGCACCACGGCCACCCCGCCCCGGAGGCGGCGCAGGGATTCGGCGAGCTCGTACACGCGGTCCGCGGAGAACGCGACCACGGCAGAGCGCGGAGGAAGGCTCTTCAGGGAGCGGGTCCCGGAATAGCGAAGCTGGGACAGGCGGGTGGCGCGCTTCACCGAAGCCTGGGGGATGAGCGCATGGACCACGGGCCGCATCGTGTCCGCGCCGAGGAACCAGGTCTCCCGGAGCCCCCGTGCATGGAGCAGTCGATCGGTGAAGACGTGCCCGCGTTCCCGGTGGGCGGCGAGCTGGATTTCATCCACCGCGAGGAAGTCGACCTGCCGATCCGTCGGCATCGCCTCGACCGTGCAAATCCAGTAGTCGGCGCGTGGCGGCAGGCGCTTCTCTTCCCCCGTCATCAGCGCGACCCGGCCCTCGCCCACCCGAGCGGTCACCCGGTCGTAGACCTCACGAGCGAGCAGGCGGAGCGGCAGACCGATCATGCCCGTGTCGTGTTCGAGCATGCGCTCGATGGCGCGGTGGGTCTTCCCCGTATTCGTGGGCCCCAGCTCCGCCACGACGACGGACGACCGGCTGGAGGGGCTGGAGTTCATTGGCGAATTCTAACCCCTGGAAGGGCCCTCCGCCCAGGATGCTGGCCCACCGAGTGGCCGGGCTTGCGTGGCCCTTGGGCCCGGGGAGGGGCGGCAGCGACGTCTGCCGGGCTAGTTTCCCAGCCCGTTTTGCCACGCAGTCCTGGAGAGATGATGAGCGCAAGCGCCGGTATCGATTTGATGAGCGAGAGCTTCTTCGCCAACCCCTTCCCCACGTTCGAACGGTTGCGCACCCAGGCCCCCGTCTATTTCTTCGAGCCCTTCCAGTGCTTCATCCTCACGCGCGGCGCCGAGATCGAGACGCTCACCAAGAGCCCGCACTTCTCCTCGCGGCGCGCGAACGAGCTGCTGGGGAGCCTTGGGCTGCTGGGAGAGGATACGGCGTCGAAGGAGATGCTCGCCTCCTGGTCACGGCTCGTCTTCTTCCAGGATCCGCCCCGCCACACGCTGCTGCGTCAGCTCGTCATGAAGGGCTTCACGCCCGCGGCGCTCGAGCGCTTCCGGCCCCGGCTCACGTCGCTCGTGGAGCGGACCCTGGAGAAGGGACGGCGCCAGGGGGAGATGGACGTCGTCGCGGACTTCGCGGAGCCCATCGCCATCAATACCATCGCCGAGATGTTCGCGCTCCCCGAGGCGGACAGGCAGCAGTTCATGAGATGGTCGAGGGACCTGCTCAAGCCCGCGGGAGTGGCGGTCGGCACGGACGACGTGAGGAACTCCGTGCGGAGGACCTCCAATGACATGGTGGCCTACCTGAAGGACCTCGTCGAGAAGCGCCGTGCGGCGCCCGGGGACGATCTCGTCAGCCAGTTCATCGCGGGGGAGGACGGCAATCCCCAGCTCGCGGGGGAGGCCGTCATCCAGTCCTTCCAGATGATTGGCGCGGGGTTCGTCACGTCGACGAACCAGCTCACCAACACGGTCCTCGCGCTCCTGAATCACCCCGAGCAGCTGAGCGCGTTGAGGGCGGACCCGCGTCTTACCCGGGGCGCCATCGAGGAGAGCCTGCGCCATGAGCCGGCCGTCCTGTCCATCAACCGGCTGTGCGTGGAGGACACGGAGCTCGGCGGCACGCGCATTCCCAAGGGGCGGTTCGTCCACGCGATGACCGCCGCGGCCAACCGTGACCCCGAGGTGTTCTCCGACCCGAATCGCTTCGACATCACCCGGACGTCCAACCGGCATGTGACCTTCGGGGTCGGTGCGCACTACTGCCCGGGAGCCTCCCTCGTGCGGCTGGAGGTCGAGGAGGCCCTGCGCGCCCTGCTCACGCTTCCGCGCTGGGAGCTCGCGGGCAAGCCCTACAACTACCAGGGCTCCAACTTCCAGGATCGCGGGCCCAGCTCGCTCCACGTGCGCTTCCCGAAGAACTGAGCGCTCGGCACCAGAATCCGCCGGGTCATGATCTAGACTCCGCCTCGCGCAGCGGACGCACCTCGCACGAGCCGGAGCCGAACATGACAGTCGAAGACTGCTTGCCCGCGGACCTCAGGGGACCCACCAGCACCATCACCCGGATCGCCGCCGGGATGTCGGGCGCCGGCGTCTACCGCGTCGAGGCCGCCGGCCAGTCATTCGTGCTCAAGGTTGCTGGCGAGGCCGAGAACGACACCGACTGGCGCCGCGCGTTCGGAGGCCAGGCGGTCTTCTCACTTCTGGAGCACGGACGGCGTGGCCGTGGGCCCCGCTGAAGGCACCCCGCCTTCGACGCGTGGCCACCCGTCGCGCCATGTCAGCCGGTCCATCAGCATCGGGCGGCGCACCGACCGGTCACCGCCGATGACCACTTCCACGTAGGGGCGTCTGACGTCGATGGCGTGGTAGGCGATCCAGTCCTGCCCCGCGCGGTCGGTGACGACCGAGTTGTGGCCCGGCCCAATCCACGCGTCACTCCGCCGCAGAATGGCGCTGTCGGGCGCGCCCGTCGCCTGCGCCAGCGTTTCGAAGGGGCCGGTGGCGCTGCGGGAGCGCGCGACCATCGCGGCGTACTTGATCTCCTGCAGCGCGCCGTGACAGCAGTTCTCGCCCGAATAGAAGAGGTAGTAGTAGCCGTCGCGGTAGACGACCCACGCGCCCTCGATCAGGGTCTGGAGGGGGACGTTCTTGTCCGCCCTCACCAGCTCGACCGGAGCGCTCCCCTTCTTGAAGCTCAGCCGGTCTTCGGCCAGCTCCTGCACGCGGATGGGTTGGAAGCCCGAGCCCCAATAGAGGTACTTCTTCCCCGTGCGCGGGTCGTCGAAGGCCATCGGGTCGATGTTGACGAAGGAGAGCCCGCACGTGAGAGGACGCCCGCTGTCGCGGAACGGGCCTTCGGGCTTGGGCGACGTGGCGACGCCCAGGCAGAAGACGCCCTCCTTGCTGTCCACCGCGCCCTGCTCCTTCTTGAATCGAGCCGCGCGGTCGGGATCGAGACCGGCCGAGAAGTACAGGTAGAAGGTGCGGCCACGGCGGTGAACGTCCGGCGCCCAGAAGAGCTGGGTCCGCGAGGCCCAGGCGGGCTTCACGGGCAGCACGTCGCCCACGCGCTCCCAGCGCACGAGGTCGCGCGAGCGGGCGGCCTGGAAGTTCTGCACCCGGCCGCCGACATCCCCCTGCGTGGCATAGGCGTAGAACCACCCGCCGCCAGCATCAATGACCGTGGGGTCCGGGAAGTCTTCGTCGAAGACGGGGTTGGTGTAGGAGGCAGCGGGAGGTGGCGCGGCGGCGGTGAGCGCGGCGCAGAGCACGATGAGCGGCAGGAATCTCATCCGAATCCACTTGAGCGTGAGCGCGGCCGGAGATTCGCCCGCCCGGACATCCTACACGACGAGCCCACTCGCCTTCAGGCTCCAAAGTCACTAGCGTCGAGCCGTTCCGATCTCGCGAGGTTCTTCATGAGCACAGCCCCGATCCAGGAGCAACAAAACTACGACACCGCCCAAATCATGGGCGGCCTCTACGGTGATGGCATCATCGGCCTCAAGGGCGCGTTCAGCCGCCAATGGGTCGAGCAGATGCGCGAGGACATCGAACGGTTGTTCGCGGAAGCGCGCCAGGTGCCCGGCGGAGCGCTGCCACGGGGGCCGGAGCGTTATTATGTCGAGGTCCATCCCGAGCGCATCCGCGGCTTCGTCGACATCGCGACGCATCCCTGGTTCATCGCCGTTTGCGAGGCAGTGCTCGGGCCCGATTACAAAATCGTCGAGGTGGGCTTCGACATCCCCTTCCCAGGCGCCGCCGACCAGCCCTGGCACCGCGACTTCCCCGCTCCCGAAGCGACGATGAAAGGGCGCCGGTTGAACTCGCTCGCGTTCAACCTGACGGCGGTGGACACGGTCGTCGAAATGGGTCCGTTCGAGGTCGCGCCCGGCACGCAGTGGGACGATCTCAGCGGCCATCCCAAGGGCATGTTCCCGCCCAAGGAGCTCTATCCGCGCTATCAAAAGCGCATGGTGCAGAAGCTCCCGCAGATGGGCGACATCTCGGCCCGTTCGGCGCTCACCATCCACCGGGGTACCGCCAACCGCTCGAATCAGGCGCGGCCGGTGCTCGTCGTCGGTGTGGATGCGCCCGATGCGACCAACGCGAAGCATCACGATCTTCAGATCACCCGGGGCTACGCGGAATCGCTTCCGCCGCGCGTGCGCGATCACCTCACCTACCGGCTCGTGGACAACCTGGAGTTCGTCATCCAGCACCACGTCATCGAGGGGCTGCTGAAGCCGGACTACTGAGGCGGGAGCACCGCCGGCCTACTTCTTTTCCGGTGGCGCCGGCGGCCTCAGCGCGGGCAGTGCGACGTCGAGCGCCCAGCAATAGAAGCTCAGCTCGTCGACGTCTTGCTCGACGAGCGCCGTCAGCGTGGTGCCGCCGCCGTGTCCCGAGTCCCGGAGTGGCAGCAGGAAATAGGGTCCACCCTGGATGCCTTCAGCCTGGAGCCTGGCGACCATCTTGAGCGGATCGTACGGCGGCGCGATCCGGTCGTTCAACGCCGGTACGAAGGCCATCACGGGGTACCGGCGATCGGCTCGGACGTTGTGATAGGGCGAGTATCCGGCGAGATACGCGCCCTCCACGGGATCTTCAGGCGAGCCGTATTCGACGGCTGCCGAGCTCATGTAGCCGAACTTCGGAAAGCGCAGCATGTCGAGCGTGGGCGCGCGGCAGTAGACGGCGCCGAAGGCCTCGGGCGCTTGCATGGCGGTGACGGCGACGAGCAGACCGCCGTTGCTGTTGCCACGCGAGGCGAGCCTGGAAGGCGTCGTGTAGCCCGCCGAGACGAGCCAACGCGCCGCCGCGATGTAGTCGTCGAAGGCGTTCTGCCGCCGCGTCTTGCATGCTGCCTCATGCCAGGCGCGGCCGTATTCACCGCCACCTCGCACGTTGGCGAAGGCGAGCACGCCGCCCAGCTTCAGCCAGGCGGCATGGAGCGCCGTGAAGCGCGGCTCCACCGAGATGTTGAAGCCCCCGTAGCCGCTCAGACGCACGGGTTGGCGCCCGTCGCGAGGCAGGTCTTTCCGGTGGATGATGAACATCGACACCCGAGTACCGTCGAGCGACTCGTACCAGACCTGGTCCGTCACATACTCGGAGGCGTCGAGCCCGACATCGGGGACGTGGTACGGCGACAGGCGGTCCGCCGCGTAGTCATACCGATAGACCGAGGGGGCCTGCACGTACGACATGAAACTCACCCACACCTCGTCGCCGCTCCAAGCACCGCTGATGCCGCTGACGATGCCTTCACCCTCGTTGCGATTCACGGAGCCGAGTGCTGGAAGCACCAGGTCACGGAGGTAGGCGCCGTCCTCGGCGTGGATACGCACACGATGCGACGCCGCATGCGAGTAGACGGCATAGAGCCGGCCGCCGACGCCAGAGACCGTCTGCAGCGTGTCCGCGTTCTCGGGGATGAGCGTCCGCCACTCCGTGGGCGCCGTCAGCGACGCGATGCAGAGGCGGCCGCGCGGGGCGTCGAGGTCGGTCTGGACGAGCAGCGAGTCGCCGATCACCTGCACCTGGTGGAGAGACCGCATGGTGGGAGCCACCGGCACCAACACGTCATCGGCGAGGCGCAGGAGGTAGACGACGTTGGCGTGCACGTAGTCCCACTTGGAGAGCACGGCGAAGCGGCGGCACTCGCTGATCTTGACGGAGCACCAGTACTCCTTCACCTGGTCGTCGCCGAAGACGCGGCGGGCCGGCACGCCTGACCCGAGCCGGTGCTCGTAGATGGCGTTCCAGTGCACCTCGTCGCCCGCGGGCACCTCGCCCGGCTCGGGACACGCCGCATAGAAAAACCCTGACGTATCGGGCCGCCAGGCCAGCGACGCGTGGCTCGTACCTCGGGGCCGGTCGGGAAGCAGCCGCCCCGTCTCGACGTCGAGCACGTGAAGCACCGCGTCATGGGTGCCGCCAACGGCCTTCCCGAACGCGACCAGCGCACCGTCGGGTGACGGCACGGCGAACACCAGGGCCTCGCCGCTCGGCCACGTGTTGGGGTCGAGCACCGTCTCGAGCGGCGCGCCCTTGCCGCGCCGGAGCATGAACTTGAGCTTGTCCTCGCTGGCGTCCGCCTGCCAGAGAAACTCGCGTCCGTGCGGCCCGGCGGGAATCGGCGGCGAGAGCCGCGCATAACGCGTTGAGCGAGCGACCGCTGCCCGCAGCCCCTCACGTCCCGGCACCGAGCGCAACACCGCGTGCGTGACGGCCTCCTGTGCCGTGAGCCACGCCTGGGTCTCCGCGGCCTCGAGCCGCTCCAGCCAGGCATATGGATCCTCGAACCGCCTGCCGTGCAGCGTGTAGCCGCTCTCCGGGTCGCGTCGAGCCGTGGGAAACTCCAGGGCCCGGTTCGGGTCAGTCAGCACGTCCATCCCAGCCCCCACCTCGACATCCCTGTTAAAGAAGAAAGCCGCCTTTTCGCTCTATACGTTCACGCGAGCTTCAGCGAGACTTGGCGTTCGGACCTGGCAACCCCCCTATACCTCCAACGCCGCCCATCGCGGTGCTGGCGATGAACCTCTTGTCCGTCGGGGCGGTCGCCGCCTCCAGGAATGTGACCGATGGCTGATGTGATGCTCCGGGATGTGCGGAAGCGCTATAGCGCCCAGACGGTGATCCACGATGTCTCGCTCGACCTGAGACACCGGGAGTTCATCGTCTTCGTCGGCCCCTCGGGGTGCGGCAAGTCCACCCTGCTGCGCATGATTGCCGGGCTGGAGCAGATCAGCGGGGGCGAGATCCTCATCGGCGGGCGCCGGGTCAACGACACGCCGCCCGGCGACCGCGGCGTCGCCATGGTCTTCCAGAACTACGCCCTCTACCCGCACATGACGGCGGCCGAGAACATGGCCTTCGGCCTGCGCAACATTGGCACGCCGCGCGCCGAGATCACCGAGCGTGTCACCCACGCCGCGAAGACGCTGCAGATCGAGCACCTGCTGGCTCGCCGCCCCGCGGAGATGTCCGGCGGTCAGCGCCAGCGCATCGCCATCGGCCGCGCCATCGTCCGCCGCCCCGACGTCTTCCTGTTCGATGAGCCGCTCTCCAACCTGGACGCGGCACTGCGGGTGCAGATGCGGGTCGAACTGGTGCAGCTCCACCAGCGGCTGGACGCCACCTCCATCTATGTCACGCACGATCAGGTCGAGGCGATGACCATGGCCGATCGCATCGTCGTCTTCCGCGACGGGCGGATCGAGCAGATAGGCACGCCGCTCGAGATCTACCGGATGCCCGCGAACACCTTCGTTGCCAGCTTCATCGGCGCACCGAAGATGAATCTGCTCGAGACCCGGGTGGTTGCCGCCAGCCCAGGCCGGGTGGAGGTCTCCCTGCCTGGAGGCAGGGCCGAGGTCGCGGCGAATGGCGGCGCGCTGACCGCGGGCGCGCCGGTCACCTTCGGAGTCCGGCCCGAGCATCTGCGGCCGACCGCTGGCGAGGGCATCTTCCGTGGCCAGGCCAGGGCGATCGAGCGGCTGGGCCGCGAGACGCTGCTGCATGTCACGAGCGCCGACGGCGCCACGCTCATCGCCACCGACACTGGCGACAGCCCGGTCCGCATGGGCGATACGGTGACCCTGGCGCTCGACCCCGGCAGTGGCCGGCTCTTCGGCGCGGATGGGGTGGCGCTGCCTCCCACCGCGGCGACCCCCTCAGGAGGGGGCGTGCCATGAGCTGGCTGAGGCGGTACCGCGACGCCATCGCCGGCTATGGCTTCCTGGCGCCCTTCCTCGGGTTCTACGCCGTCTTCCTGCTCTATCCCTTCGGCCTCGGCCTGTGGATGAGCCTGCACGACTGGGAAATCGTCGGGAACTACCGGCAGTTCATCGGCTGGCTGAACTACCAGGAGCTGTGGGACGACCCGTACTTCTGGGAAGCGTTCAAGCGCACCCTGCAGTTCGCCGCCATGGCGGCGCCGGCGGCCACGGTGCTCGGCCTGGCCCTGGCCCTGGCGCTCAACAAGCCACTGCGGCTGTATGGCGCGCTGCGGGCCATCTTCTTCGCCTCCAGCATCTTCTCGGTCACCGTCGTCACGCTGGTGTGGACGATGGTGCTCAACCCCGACCAGGGCCTGCTCTCCCACACGCTGCGTTCCGTGGGGCTGGAGCCGATCGCCTTCCTGGCGGACCGGGACTGGGCCATGCCGGCGCTGGTGGTAACGACCTTGTGGTGGAGCGCCGGCTTGCCGATGGCGCTCTTCCTCGCCGGGCTGCAGCAGATCCCCCCGGAGGTCTACGAGGCCGCCCGGCTCGACAACGCCTAGCGCTGGGCGGTGCTGCGGCACATCACCCTGCCGGCGCTGGCACGCACGACGCTGCTCGTCGTGGTGCTCCAGACCATCATGCATCTCCAGGTGTTCGGCCAGCCGCTGTTGATGACGCGCGGCGGTCCGTCCAACTCCACCCGGCCGCTGGTGCAGCTCATCTACGAGACCAGCTTCCGGGACTGGCGCTCCGGCTATGCCTCCGCGGTGTCGATGGTGCTGTTCTCCCTGATGTTCTGCGTGGCGTTGCTGCAATTGCGGCTGTCGCGGCAGGAGAAGTGAAGCCATGAACCGGACCTTCGGTGACCGTCTCCTCCTCGCCCTGCTGATCGGCGCCGCATTCGTGTGGATGACGCCGATGCTGTGGGTGCTGGCCATGTCGCTCAAGCCCAACGCCATGTTGGTGGGCTCCACCCGCGGCATCCTGCCGTGGCCGCATACCCTGGAGAATTTCGCCACCCTGATGCGGGTGTCGATGACCCCCCGCTGGCTGCTCAACAGCGTGGTGGTCGCCTTCGCCATGACGGCACTCACGCTGGTGCTCTCGTCGCTCGCTGGCTACGCCTTCGCCCGCATTGACTTTCCCGGCCGCCGCGCCGTCTTCCTGCTGGTGCTGGCCGGACTGATGGTACCGGAGCAGGCGATCTTCGTGCCGCTGCACGCCATGCTCGCCAGCTGGGAGATGCACAACACCTATTTCTCCCTGGTCGCCCCCCGTCTGGCGGCCCCCATGGGCGTGTTCCTGATGACCCAGTTCTTCAAGGCCGTACCGCGCGAGCTGGAAGAGGCCGCGGAGCTCGACAACGCGAGCCGGCTGAAGATCTTCTGGTCGGTGATGCTGCCGCTGTCCCGCCCGGCGCTGACGACACTCGGCATCTTCACCTTCCTGTTCGCCTGGAACGACTTCCTCTGGCCGGTCGTCACGGCGACCCAGCCGGAGATGTACACCCTCAGCGTCGGCCTCGGCTCGCTCCAGGGCAACTTCGCGATGTCCGAGGGGCTCGGCTTCCTGATGGCCTCGGCCGTGTTCGCCAGCGCCCCGATGCTCGGCGTCTACGTCGTGTTCCAACGCTATATCGTGCAAGGCATCACCATGACCGGCGGCAAGTAGTGCGCCGCCTGGCAGGCGCGGGAAAAGGAGACACTTCCCATGAAGATGAAGACGCTACTTCCGGCCACGCTGCTGCTGGCCGTGACCCTCGGCGCCAGCCCCGCGCTCGCCGGCACGGAGATCACGCTGTTCCGCTTCTTCGGCGGCTGCAGCGACGAGTACGCCCACGTCACCGACCTGTCGAAGGCAGTCGGTGAGTGCGGCATCATCCAGGTGCTGGCCAACAAGTTCAACGCGGAGAACAAGGAGGGCATCACCGTCAAGACGCAGTCGGTGGAATGGGGCGTCTACTACGACCGGCTGAGCGCCAACGTGGCGGGCCGCACCCCGCCCGACATCGCCGTCATGCACCGCAGCGTCCTGCCCAACTACGTGGTGCGCAACCTCCTCCAGCCGCTCGGCAAGGACTTCGCCACGGTGGGCATCGACACCGCCGACTTCGTGCCGGTGGCGCGCGAGGCCGTCACCTCCAAGGGCGAGGTCTGGGCCCTGCCGTTCGACCTGCACGCCCTGCTGTGGCACGTCAACGCGGACCTGTTCACCCAGGCGGGGCTCGTCGACGCCCAGGGCCAGCCGAAGATGCCCACCAGCCCGGCCGAGCTGCTGCGGCACGCCGAGACGATGAAGGCCAAGACGGGCAAGCCGTACTTCGCCATCCCCTCCGGGTCCGATCCAATGCCGGCCTGGCAGTACCTCACCTGGGTGTGGCAGCAGGGCGGCAACCTCGTCGACGCCGAGCGGAAGGCGCAGCTGGAGTCGAAGGAGAGCAAGGAAGCGTTGCGCCTGCTCAACGCGCTCTACGCGGCCGGCCACGCCAACCGCAAGCACGACTATGCCGGAGCGCAGCAGGCCTTCCTCGCTGGCCAGGCCGCGGTGCTCGTGAACGGCACCTGGGGCGTCGATACCTACGCGGCGCAGGCCAAGGATCCCAAGTCGGCCCTCAAGAACTATGTCGTGCGTGACATGCCCAACCTCTACGGCAAGGAGGCGGTCTGGTCCGACAGCCACACGTGGGTGCTGCCGCAGCAGCCGAAGCCCGATGCGGCGAAGCAGAAGGCGGCGCTCGTCTTCCTGAAGTTCCTCTACGACAACAACCTACAGTGGGCCCGGACCGGGCACCTGCCGGTACGCGCCTCCATGCTCCAGAGCGCCGAGATGCGGGCCCTGCCGCACCGGGCGGAGTACACCCGCACCGCCACCATCGCCACCGCGCTGCCGCCCATCGAGTACCAGCGCGCCCACATGGACCTGCTGGTGAACGAGCTGAACTCGACCTGGCTCGTCAACAAGGAGCAGGACAAGGCCCTGTCGGATGCCCAGCGCGCGGCCTCGGCCATCCTGCGCCGCTCCCGGCACAGGTAGCCGCCCCTTCTCCCGGTTGCGCCTTGCTGGCCGTGGGGCTGGCAGGGGAGCGGAGATGAGGCCCCGGCCATAGAGCGCACTGGAACTGGGAATACGCCCTCCAGTAGCTTGCGCGCTCCTATGAGTGCTCCCTCCGACCTTGAATCCCCGCGTGGCCCCGCGAGTGCCCAGCTTCCCGAGCCGAACCGCCTCCGCTCCAACACCTTGCGAGACGACCCGGCGGGCCTCTTCGATCTCCCCTCGGACGAGTCGCGCACGCTCAAGGACATCGTCGCGAACCTGCAGCGGGTCCCCGAGCCACTCATCAACGAGCCCATGCCGGATCCCTTCGTGCTGCGGCTGACCGCCAACAGCCCCGGGGGCGCGCGCACCGCGGGCCTCTGGCTGATCGCGACCACCAATGACCAGCCGTTCGCCTTCCGGCTGTATCGCTTCGTGGGGGGCACCTGGGTGCCGCACATGGCCGATGGCAAGCACTGCGCCATCTTCCCCGAGGGGAAGATCCCCGCGTGGTGGAACGCGGGCGAGCTGGATCCGCTTTCGCCCGACCTTCCCAGGGATCTCGTCGTGGCGCGCTGGGCCCCCGAGATCGACGTGCGCAACGGCCTGCTCACGCTGCACTACACCGCGAGAGATCGCGCCGGCATCCTGCGCTCCGCCTACGCCACCGCCTCCGTCATCGACGGCGAGTGGACGGACCACGGCTTCCTGGACATCAACGTCCGCGTGAAGGACCTGGCGCCCGACTACCCGGGGGGCCCCGCTGGCGAGAACCCCGTGGTCGGAATGATTGACGGCCACGTGGCCGCGACCGTCGACGCGGAGGGCAAGGAGCGGACGTTCCTGCTCACCAAGGTGGATGGGAACGGGTTGCAGTGGAAGGACCCGGTGAGCCAGGAGCATCGCAAGGCCGCCACCCCCATCCTGTCCCACGAGTTCAGGCAGGACGCCGATGGGCGCATCACGCTGCTGGGTCCGGCGAAGGTCCTGTTCACCAATGGGCCGCATCATGACGGGCTCATCGAAGGCCAGTTCGTGGTGAACGAGGATGGCCAATCCCACGTCGTCTACAGCGCCGGCTTCTTCGGAAACTCCCAGTACCGCACGTACATCGCGAAGCTGGACCTGCTCGGGAACAAGGTGATGGACGAGCGGCTCTTGATCGACAGCGAGAACCCGGCGCTCGGAGGGCAGTGGAACGGCCCCGGTCACCCCTCGCTCGTGCGGCTGGGCGAGGGCCTCTATGCGATGTACCTGCACGTGTGGCGCAACGGCACCGAGTACTCCAAGGACGGAGACCAGCGGAAGGCCATCCAACGCCATGTCGCCTTCCGTGACCTCGAGGGCCGCCCCTGCGAGCCGTTCGTCGTCGAGGAACGGTTCTCCGGTTAGCCGGACGGCCCGGGCGGGGACCGCGCGTCAGACGACGCTGGCCCCGTCCGCGGCCTGGCACACGTAGCACTGCGGCGTGTTCCCGGTGGCCTGCTTGTACTTCTCGTTGATGCTCTGGACGAATGCCTCGGACCGCTCGGGCGAGACGAGGGCCACCGCGCAGCCGCCGAAGCCGGCGCCCGTCATGCGGGCTCCGAAACAGCCCGGCTGAGCCCGTGCCAGCGTCACGATGGTGTTGAGCGCGTCGTTGGTGACCTCGAAGTCGTCGCGCAGGCTGTCGTGGCTGGCGTCCATCAACTGGCCCAGCCGCTTGAGGTCTCCGGCCCGCATGGCCTCGGCGGCCTGCACGGTGCGGTCGTTCTCGGTGATGACGTGCCGCGCGCGGCGGCGCACCAGCGGCTCGAGCTCGTTCTGGCGCGCCGAGAAGGTCTTCGCGTCGACGTCGCGCAGCGCCTTGACGCCGAAGAACCGCGCGGCCTCCTCGCACTGGCTCCGGCGCTCGTTGTAGGCGGAGTCCACCAGCCCGCGGCGCGTCCCCGTATCGAGCACGACCACCACGGCACCCGCGGGCACGGGCACGGGCTGAAGCTCCAGGCTGCGGCAGTCGATGAGCAGCGCGTGGTTCTGGCGGCCCCCCGCGACGATCATCTGGTCCATGATGCCCGAGTTGACGCCGATCCACTTGTTCTCGACCCGCTGGCCGAGCAGCGCCATCTCGGAGGGCTTCCACGGCAGCCCGCTCACGGTGGCGAAGGCGCGCTGCACGGCCAGCTCCACGGCGGCGGAGGACGAGAGGCCCGCGCCGCGCGGCACCTCCCCGCTCATCACGCCCTCCCAGCCCTTGAGGGTGTGACCGGCCTCCTGCAGCGCCCAGGCGACTCCCTTCACGTACTCCACCCACTCCGTGCCGGAGTGGGAGATCGGCCCGAGCTCGAAGGAGAGGGACGCGCCGTAGTCGAGCGAGTGGACGGAGACGCGGCGGTCGTCGCGCGGGCGCAGTGCGATCCACACCTCGCGGTCGATGGCGATGGGGAGCACGAAGCCATCGTTGTAGTCGGTGTGCTCACCGATGAGGTTGACGCGGCCCGGAGACCGTATGACCGCCGTGGGGGCTGCACCGAAGCGTTTGCGGAAATCCTGTTCGACCTGTTCGCGGAGCGTCATCGTTCTTTCACCAGAGGGAGAGCGGCTGGGTTCACGCACCCGAGACGGAAAACCTGTAGACGGAGCGCGAGCGGTAGTGCTCGCCGGGGCGCAGAATCGTCGAGGGGAAGCCGGGCTGGTTCGGCGAGTCCGGCAGGTGCTGGGTCTCCAGAGCGAAGCCGTAGCGGTGGTGGTAGACCGCGCCCTTCTTCCCCTTCAGCGTGCCGTCGAGGAAGTTGCCGGAGTAGAACTGCATGCCCGGCTCGGTGGTGTGGATCTCCATCACGCGACCGGTGGTGGGCTCCAGGACGTGCGCGGCCAGCGTCAGCGCGCCAGCCTTGCCGCCCTTGTCGAGCACGAGGCTGTGGTCATAGCCCAGCCCGTTGCGGAGCTGCTCGTCATCCTGGCGGATGCGGGCACCGATGGCCGTGGGCCGCCTGAAGTCGAACGGCGTGCCCGTGACGTCGCGGAGCTCGCCGAGGGGGATGGACGTCGGATCGATCGGGACGAAGCGGTCCGCGTTGAACGTGACGACATGGCCCAGGATGTCGCCCTTCCCATCGCCGGCCAGGTTGAAATAGCTGTGTTGCGTGAGGTTGACCGGCGTCGCCTTGTCGGTGGTGGCGTGGTAGTCGAAGACGAGCTCGTTATCGCCGGTCAGCGTATAGGTGACCCTCGCGGTCAAGGTGCCCGGGTAGCCCTCCTCGCCGTCGGGACTGACGTAGGTGAGGACGAGGCCCATGCCCTGCTCGTTCTCGAACGGCTCGGCGGTCCACACCACCTTGTCGAAGCCCTTGAGGCCGCCGTGCAGGTGGTTGACGCCGTTGTTCGTCGCCAGGGTGTAGGGCTTGCCATCGAGCGTGAACCAGCCCCGGGCGATGCGGTTGCCGTAGCGGCCGATCAGCGCGCCGAAATACGGGGATTCCGCCAGGTAGCCCGCCAACGAGTCATAGCCCAGCACCACGTCGTCGAAGCGGCCGTCCCGGTCCGGCACGCGCAGGCTGAGGATGATTCCACCGTAGTTGGTGACCCGAGCCTCGACCCCTCGCTTGTTGGTGAGGGTGTAGACCTCGACAGGCTGTCCTCCTGGGGCTGTACCGAAGGGGCTCCGTTCCACGACACCTCCTGGGCTGAAGATGAATGTGCGGCCTGTCGCGTGCAGCGCTTGAGCCGGCAGCGAACCGTCAGCCTCCGGCCCAGGCAAGCGAGCGAGCCACGGCTTCATAGCACTCGGGGCGTGAAGCTTCAGCGGGAAACAAGGCCCCCCGCCATGGACTCACCCCAACGCTGGCGGGCCAGCTCCAGCGCTCGGGCGTTCTCAGGTACCTGACTCGAGAAGCGCGCCCGGGTCTCTGGTTCGGAAATGTCCTCGGCGCGAGCGCGCACATGCCGGACGGACTCACGCAGCGCGGCCTCTCCCTCCTCGGCATGACCCGTGGCGAAACAGGCCTCCGCCATCGCCAGGTGCACCGCCACCGCATGCACCCCCGCGTTCCCCATCCGTTCCAATTCCCGCAGTCCCAGCATCGCCATCTGCCGGGCCTCCTCGGCGCGCCCCTGGGTGAGCAGGAGGGAGACGAGGGCCCTCCGGGCAAAGAGCAGGTAGGACGGGAATGGCGCCAGCAACTCACAGGCCCTGCGCATCAGCACCTCGGCGTCTGGCTGCTGGCCGCGGCCGGCCGCGACCTTCGCCAGCACCAGGGTGGTCTGTCCCTGGTACAGGAGATTGGGGGTTTCGTCCTTCATTCCCTCGAGGGCCAGGCACTCCGCCTCGTCCCACGACTCCTCCTCGGAACCATCCGCCAACACCAGGGCCAGATGGAACCGGGAATAGCCAATGGAGAACTTCTGCAGCGATTGCATCAGGGCGGTGCTCAGACCCTCCCGCAGCAGGTCCAGGGCACCGGGCCGATCTCCGAGCGCGGCGAGCGCCAGCCCCGCGATGGCTTGCGTCGCGAGCGAGCTGAACTCCGCCCCCGCCTCCCGGAATGCATTCGTCCCTTGCTCCGACCAGACGAAGGCCCGCCATGGCCTGTCCTCGAAGAAGTACTCGTAGAAGCCGTGCGCGCAGAATGCCCAGCCCTGCGCCAGACCATTCCAGGTCCCGTCTCCCACTTCGGCCATGCGCGCGCGGAAGACGGCGGCCGCTTCAGGCACACCCGACCAACTGGTGATGTTGGAGAGGAAGGAGAGGGCCTCGGTATAGGCCGCGATGGCATCAGCATCCGGGGTGGTGCGCAGCAGGAGCGGGGCCAGTTCGGCCACGTACTCCTGTCTTCCACTCTGGGAGCAGGCCGCGATGAGCGCCCCCATCAGCTTGCACCACGCGGCGTTCCCCGCCCGCAGCTCGGGCAGGACCGCGCTGCCGAGCTCGTAGCAGGCCGTGAAATCCTCCGTCCAGAAGGCCACCGTGGCATGGAGCGCACGCAGCCAGGGGAGGGACTTCCCCTCGATGCCACAGGCCTGGAGGGACTCCAGGCAGCGGTTCACGCCCCCAAGGTCATACCGCGCCAGGAGCCGCTCGACGGCTTGGGCGTAGAAATGGACGGCGCGTTCCGGCTGCTGCCCGCGACGGTAGTGCGCG
>DASQMW010000186.1:0-12455 GCA_035645295.1 Archangium sp. | reverse complement strand
GGCGGGAGTGGCCCACTCGGTCTGAGCCTCGAGGACGGGCTGCTCCTCGGCGGGGGTCGCCCACTCAGGCTGAGCCTCGGCAGCGGGCTGAGTTTCTGCCGCAGGCTGCTCTTCAGCCGGAGTGGCCCACTCGGTCTGCGCCTCCATCACCGGTTGCTCTTCAGCGGGAGTGGCCCACTCGGACTGCGCCTCCATGACGGGCTGCTCTTCATCGGGAGTGGCCCACTCAGGCTGCGCCTCGGCAGCAGGCTGCTCCTCGGCGGGAGTGGCCCATTCGGCCTGAGCCTCCATCACGGGCTGCTCTTCAGCGGGCGTGGCCCACTCGGACTGAGCCTCCATCACCGGCTGCTCTTCGGCGGGAGTGGCCCACTCGGACTGAGCCTCCATCACCGGCTGCTCTTCAGCGGGAGTAGCCCACTCGGGCTGGGCCTCGGCAGCAGGCTGCTCCTCAGCGGGGGTAGCCCATTCGGCCTGAGCCTCCATCACCGGCTGCTCTTCGGCGGGCGTGGCCCACTCGGGCTGAGCCTCGGCGGCGGGCTGCTCCTCAGCAGGCGTGGCCCACTCGGCCTGCGCCTCAAGGACAGGCTGGGCCTCGGTGTCAGCGGCGGGCTCGGAGGTCATCCACTCGCCCTGCACCTCGATGGCGGCCTGTTCCTCGGACGACGTTGCCCACTCGGGCTGGGCCTCGAGGGCTGGCGTGCCGGCTTCCTCGACCAGGGGCGCGCCGTACGCCGAGGTGCTCTCGGGCTCGGCAGCGGTCTCCGGCTGGTGGCCCCAGGTCGCGCTGGCCGTCGCGAACTCCGGAGTGCTCATGTACTCCGCGGCGCTCTCCAGATGGAGGCTCTCCCCGGTGCTCCCGGTCTCGTTCCCGCTCCAGCTCGCGCTGGCATCCGTCGCCTCGAGCGGTATGGGCTCGTCCGAAACCGACGTGCCCGTCTGCTCCGAGTGACCCAGGAAATCCGAGGCGCTGGCCAACGGGACGGCATCGCCCGGGTTGCCCGCGTCGTACGTCTGCTCGTCCGCGGGCGCCGCCTCGAGCGTGTCCGTCTGCACGCCCCAGTCCGAGGGCTGTACGGCCTCGGGCTCGAACGAGTCGGCGACCTGCACCGTGTCCGCCTGCAGATCAGGCGCGACCTGCACCGGGTTCAGCTCCAGCGTCGTCGCCTGTGCGCCGTACTCGTACTCCGAGGCGGGAGCCGACGGTTCCATCTCGGCACCGACCTCCGCCATGTCGAACGTGGGCTGCTCCGTGCCATCGCCGACGGCGGGCGCGGATTCCTCCGACGTGGTCTCCCATGGCGTCTCGGCCACGGGGGCCGCGTCCAGGGCTGGAGCGGCCTCGAGCTCCGAGACATCGAACGTGGGCGTCCCGTCCGCCGCGGAGGGCTCGGACTGGACGTCGTTCGTGTCCAGGGTGGGCACGGGCGCCGCGTCGGGCGAGGGCTCCGGGTACACGGGGATCGCGTACGACGCGGTGATCTCCATCGGATCTTCTTCGGCCAGGGCGGCGTCCGAGTCGTCGGTGGACTGCGGCGCGCCCGGCTCCGAGTCCACCGCGAGCGGCGCGGAGGCCCACTCGTCGGAGACGGGGGCCGCGGACTCCTCGGCGAGCACCGGTTCGGCGGCGAGGGGCGCATCGGCCTCGCCCTCGAGCAGCTCGATGTCGGAGTGCTGGATATCGATGGTGCGGATGGGGGTCGCCGGACGCTCGTCGGCCACCGGCGGCGCCGAGGCGGCGGAAGGCGTCTGGATGTCGGCGTTGAGCGAGGAGAAGTCGTCCTCGCCCAGCTCGATGGGATCCGAACCCTCCGGCTCGAATCCGAGCTCCCGCTGCCGCGCGGCGAGCGAGGCCGCCGAGGGGGCGGTGACGTCGTTCCAGTCGCTCATGTCGACCGACTCGGGAACGCTCTCGGGGACGGGGATGGCCTCGCTGACAGGCGAGACATCGGTGTCGGCCACCTCGAAGACGTCCTCGGTGGCGGGCTCGGCCTCGTCGAACATCATGGGCTCGGCTTCGGCCTGGGGCTCGGCCTCGTCGAACATCATGGGCTCGGCTTCGGCCTGGGGCTCGGCTTCGGCCTCGGCCAGCGCGGGAGTCTCCGGCGTGGGCTCCTCCCAGGGCGCGGGCTCGTTCAGCGCGGGGACCTCCAGGTTCTCGGTCTCGAGGCTGAGCTTGACCGGATCCGGCATCGGCTGCGGCTGCTGCGGCACGTACCCGGGCACCGGGGAGGGGTGGGCGGGATTCGGCTGTTGTCCGGCGTCGTCCGCGTAGGCCTGCTGCGGTTCGGCCGGCCAGGTCTCTCCCTGCGGAGCGGCGTAGCCCTGGTTGGGGTCGTAGCCCTGGTTGGGGTCGTAGCCCTGGGCGGGCTGCTGCGCGTAGCCCTGATTGGGATCGTAGCCCTGGTTGGGATCGTACCCCTCGGGGTAGGCGTACCACTGGCCGTCGGCGGCGTAGTAGCCCTGAGGCTGCTGCGCGGGGTCCATGGCCGCGGCCTGCTCCTGCGCGGGCAGACCTGGGTCATCCAGGTGCCCCCGTAGCTCGTTCCAACGAGCTTCCTCCGCGGGGGGAAGAATCCCCCGCGTCCGCTTCTCATCCAGGAAGCGAAACTCCCTCATCGCCGCGCGCGTGTCGGACATCGTCACCTCGCTGCGGACCCAGGGCCAGGACTCTTGCCGCAGCGCCAAAGCGAAAAATTTCCGTAGGCGAGTGTAGGGGACTCGAGTGGAGGGGTAAACTTCGCGAACGCGGATTCCGCCTGCCCGTTACCTCCTCGAGAGAGCGGCCTGGACAGCCTCCTCCAGCTCCGGAACGCCCCGGCCGTAGCGCTGCCGGAGGGCCTCCTCGAAGGAGACTCCCTGGCCCACCTCGCGGATGAGCTCGAGCAGGCGGCCGGGCCCTCCCTCCTTCAGCAACTCGCGCACGGCCACGGCCGACGTCCCGTACGCCAGGGCCGGGTCGCGCTGCTGGATGAGGGCCCCCCCGGCCATCTCGGACAGGCGCGGGAGCTGCCCGGTCTGGGCGGCGGCGCGCATGCGGGTGGCCAGGGCGTGGGGCGGCTTGTCGCTGCCCAGGTAGCGCCATTCCACGTACTCGGCAAGGCCTTCGTTGAGCCAGATGGGGACGCGCTGGCCGCCCTGGGCCGCCTGCACCAGGTCATCCACCACGGCGTGCACGTACTCGTGGACGAGGGTGGCTTTGGTCTGCTGGGTGAGCTCGGCGGCGTCGTTGATGCGGATGGCGCCGTCCGAGTACAGCCCGGCCACCATGCGCGCCAGCGCCGAGCCCTGGTGGGTGCGGAACTCCTCGCGGGTATAGAGGATGACGTCCACGGGGGCCTCGCGCGCCTCGCCCAGCACCTGGCGGGTGTGGAAGTGGGCCTCGTCGAGCGCGGAGACGATGCGGCCCTCGTACTCGGCGCGCTGGCCGAAGTCGCGCGCGTTGTTGAAGTACTTCACGACGAAGCGGCTGTTGGAGCGGGTGCGCATCCCGTCCGAGGCCACGCCGGACTCATAGGAGAGGCCGGTGGAGGCCGTGCCGGAGGCGGGCTGGACGGAGCCCTTCGTGTCCTCGGTCTCGCCGGTGAAGCGCCGCTCGATGGCGCGGGCCTGGGCCATGGCCGCGTTCTCCTCGCTGGAGACGCTGCGGGCCTTCTGCAGGAGCACGCGGGCCTTGACCGCCTCGGGCGAGCGCGGTGGCACCTTGCCCAGCGCCGCGAGGGCGCCCTGGGGATCCTTGTCCTCGAGCAGGAGCTTGCCCAGCTCCAGGCCGAAGTGGCCGTCCTTGGGGAAGTGCTCCAGGCCGCGGCGCAGGGTGTCCTCGGCGGTGCCGCGCTGGTCGGTGGCGAGCGAGGTGCGGGCGAGGCAGCGCAGGCCCGGGGCCGTCTCGTCGAAGAGCACGGCGCGCTCGCCGAGCGAATACGCCATCACGGCATCGGGGGTGGCGAGGGCCTCGCAGCCCTTGAGGAGCGAGGCGGCGATGGTGCGGCGTTCGGGCGGGGAGTAGCCCTTGGGGTCCACGGAGGACCAGGCGAGGTACAAATCCTCCCAGGCACGCTGGGCCGCGAGCTTCTGGGCCTGCGCGGGCGTGGGCGGATTGGAGGACAGCAGGGCGAGGAGGAGCAGGGCGCGCATGGCGCGCGAGTATCGCCGAGCCCGGATGCCCGGGCGAAGAGGGGGGACTGAGAGGGCAGAGGAGGGGGGAAGGAGCGAAGAGCCTCGGCCTCCGCTCGGGGGAGACGTCTCGCCGTGGTGGCGCACTTGGGCCTACATCACTGGTAGACGTCTACCCGTGAAGCCGCTTCAAGGAGGCGCGAATGTCCGCTGCGTTCATGGGTCAGGGTCCAGGTGAATCGTGGTGCCGCTCTGTTTCGAGTTTCCTGGCTCTGGTCGTGCTGGTGCTGATGGGTGGATGCGCCACGGGCCATCATCCGCGCTTTACTGGCTCCAGCCCGTCACAAGCGGCATCGCCTCACACGCTGGTGGAGGAAGAGGGCAGCGCGGGCGGCTTCTTCGGGCAGGAGCCGGATGCGTTCCAGGCGCTGCAGGAGGCGAGTGGTCTGGGGGAGGAAGCCCGGTACCCGGTGGGCGCGGCGCTCTACCTGGCGCAGGCGCATCAACTCCGGGACAGGCTGACGAAACCGGCGGTGACTCAGCGGAGCTTCGGCCCGCGCCTGGTGCTCTCCAGGCTGCTGCGAGAAGTACTCACGGGCGGCGAGCGCGTGACGTACGTGGAGCTGTTACGGCGCACCGAGCGCTTCCGGCACCTGATGGTGGTGCGTCCGGACGGCTATCTGGTGGTGGCCCTCAACGGCCAACCCATCCAACGCCTGGGTCAGGTGCACCTGGAGCAGGGGGTGTTCAAGGTGCACCGCCTGGTGGTGGGCGCCTTCTACTTCTCGCACAGCGGAGCCCTCTTCCCGGTGGATGAAGCACTCCAGCGCATCGACACGCCTCCCTGGGCCGAGGTGGGGCTGGGGCGCGACCCGCTCAATGCCGCGCTGGACGGGGCGCAGGACGCCATGGGGGAACTGGCATTGGCGCTCGCCGTGTCCGTCCTCCACCCCATCCGCACCGTCGAGGGCCTCACCCAACTGCCCACCGCAGTGGCTCACCTGATTGCCTCCTCACCCGAGTACTTCGCGCGCTACGGCGCCATGTCCTTGCAGGACCAGATACGCGAGGCGGCGCGGCTGTCCACGCACCTGCTCATGCTGTACGGCGGTGCGGCGGGCACGGCCGGCACCGTGGGACGCATGGGCGAATTGGGCGTGGAGATGCGGGTGCTGTCGCTCACAGCCCGGGGCGAGTTGGCGGAGCGGCTGGTGGTGGTGTCGGGGGGCACGGCGACGACAACGCTCGGCGCGGGAGTGGGTGCCATCTCTGTCCTCCACATGGCCGTGGGAGGTGGTGGGAACTGGGTGCCGCCTATCGGTGGACCCGGCCAGTGGGTGGAAGACACCTCCAGCATGTCCGAGCGGTCCAGGGACTATCAGGCGCAGGTTGCGGGTGTGCCCAAGGGCTGGTGTTACAAGGTCTGCCGCAACGGTAAGTGCGTGGAGTATGACGGGTATGACGCCCAGACGGGCACGCTGCTGGAGGCCAAGGGTCTTGGGTACGACCAGTTCTTCGGGCCCGACCTGGAAGCCATTTTCGCGTTCCAGGGCCTCAATGCTCTGCGGGAACAAGCCAGGAGGCAGTCGCGATTGGCTGGAGGGTTGCGCGTCCGCTGGCATGTGGCTGAGCCACGCATGGTTGCCATTCTCCAGAGGCTGTTCAAGCGATGGGGTATCGAAGGTATAGATGTGGTGTACACGCAGCCTGTGCCTTGAGGCCAGTGACGCATGCGCGAGACCTACTACTCTGCGGCCTACTGGGGATGCCGCCCGGAGTCGGCCCAAAAGTGTGCCCGGCGTGCGGAGACCTTCTTTCGCCTCCTGTCCGCTTGCCACCCCGACTACTCCCGCTGGTACGAACAGCACAGTTCGAAGAAGCGTCCGCCCCAACTCCAGTTCGAGCCCACCTACGACACCTTCGTGCGCTTCTTCGGGAAGAAGAAGTATCAGAGTGGAGATGACGGCTTCCACTTTGGCGCCTGGACGGGCCATGTGCCTGTGAACCAGGAGGGAGGAATGGTGACGTTCTGGTGTGCCTCCCTCGCGGAGGTGGCTCCGAACACCGTCATTCTCCACTTCCCTTCGAAGGGACCGGGGCTGGACCGCCTGCTCACCCTCCCCGTACTCACCGGGGTGGTGCGCGCCATGGCCTTGGCCTGGGAGCCGGACTGGGCTGTCGTTGTCTCCGATGACTTCCGGGACCGTATGGCACCAGGCGCCGCCGACACCTTCGTGGGCTGGCTGACGTACTTCTCGCGCCAGTGGGGCGAGGTGCCGCCGCTGCCGGAGCCCGTGCGTGTCGAGCCGGTGGAGGACAAGGGCTCGCTCATCATCCTCGGCCCGGAGCCTCTCAGCGCGGCCAACCCGGAGCACGTCGTCCTGGGCCACCGCGTTCAGCAGATACTTGCGGAACGCGGTCTGCTCAGGCGGATCGTCGAGCGGCGGCCCGTGCCCGAGAGCTGACCGCGAGCCTCACGTCTCTTCCGAGACCTGCCAGCCCTTCTGTCCCAGGCCGCCCATCAGCTCCTCGATGTGGCCACGGCCGCGCGTCTCCAGCGTCACCTCCACCGCCACCTCGCCCAGGCCCGCCTTCGAGAAGGCGCGGTTGTGGTAGATCTCCACCACGTTGGCGCCCGCCTGGGCGATCTCCGTGGTGAGCCGCGCGAGCATCCCCGGCCGGTCCGGCATGCGCACCACCAGCCGCACCAGGCGCCCGTCCTTCACCAGGCCGCGCTCGATGATGCGGCTGACGAGGTTGACGTCGATGTTGCCGCCGGACAGCAGCAGCACCACCTTGCGTCCGCGCGCCGAGGGAATCTTCCCGTGGATGAGCGCCGCCAGGCCCACCGCGCCCGCGCCCTCCACCACCGACTTCTCGCGCTCCAGCAGCAGGAGGATGGCGTTGGCGATCTCCTCCTCGTCCACCGTGACGATGTCGTCCACGTAGCGGCGGATCATCTCGAAGGTGTAGTCGCCCGGGCGCTTCACCGAGATGCCGTCCGCGATGGTGGTGCCCGCCGGCAGCTCCACCACCTTGCCCGCCTCCACCGAGGCCTTCATGCTCGCGATGGCCGAGGCCTGCACGCCAATCACCTTGATGCGCGGGTTGGTCTCCTTGAGCGCGCACGCCACGCCGGAGATGAGCCCGCCGCCGCCAATGGGCACCACCACCATGTCCATGTACGGGCACTGCTCGAGCAGCTCCAGGCCGATGGTGCCCTGGCCCGCGATGATGAGCGGATCATTGAAGGGGTGGACGAAGACGCGGTTTTCCTTGTCCTGGATGCGCAGGGCCTCGGCGTAGGCCTCGTCGAAGTTGGCGCCGTGCAGCACCACCCGCGCGCCGTACGAGCGCGTGCGCGTCACCTTGATGAGCGGGGTGCGCTCCGGCATGACGATGGTGGTGTTCACCCCCTGGCGGCCCGCGTGGTAGGCGAGACCCTGCGCGTGGTTACCCGCCGAGGCGGCGATCACGCCCCGGTTGCGCTCGTCGGCGGAGAGGGTGAGCAGCTTGTTGAGCGCCCCGCGCTCCTTGAAGGCGCCCGTGCGCTGCAGGTTCTCCAGCTTGCAGTTCAGCGTGGCGCAGTCCGTGAGCTCCTTGAACTGCTCCGACTTCGGGCAGGGCGAGCGGTAGACGGCTTCACCAATGCGCTGCTGGGCGTCTTCGATTTGCTGGAGGGTGACCATGTGCTTGTGAGGCGCTGATAACCGATGCGCCGCCGGTGCGAAAGGGGAGGGCGCCTCGGGCCGCCGGTTGCCCGGCCGCCCTGTCAGATGCCGCGCAACACCGTGGCCTTGCCCACGCGGCCGATGGCCAGGATGAATGCCGCGGTGCGCAACGTCACCTTGCGCGAGCGCGCCAGCTGCGCCACCCGGTCGTACGCCTCCTTCATCGTCCGCTCCAGCTCGGCGTTCACCCGGTCCTCCTCCCACGAGAGGTGCTGCAGGTTCTGCACCCACTCGTAGTAGCTGACCGTCACACCGCCCGCATTGGCGAGGATGTCCGGCACCACCAGCACGCCGCGCTTGTCGAGAATCTCGTCGGCCTCGGGGTCCGTCGGGCCGTTGGCGCCCTCGATGATGAGCCGCGCCCGCACCGCGTTGGCGTTGTTGCGGTTCAAAGCATGGCCGAGCGCGGCGGGGATGAGCACGTCGCAGTCGGAGACGAGCACGTCGTCGCTGGCGCAGGCCTGGCCGCCGCCGAAGCCGGTGACGGTGCCGGTGCGCTTCACGTGCTCGAAGAGGCCGGGGATGTCCAGGCCCGCCGGGTTGTACACGCCGCCGTACACGTCCGACACGGCCACCACCACGCCCCCGTCCTGCCACATGAGCTGCGCGGTGTGGCTGCCCACGTTGCCGAAGCCCTGGATGGCGAAGCGCGTGCCCTTCATGGGCATGCCCGCGTCGCGGAGGATTTCGCGGGTGATGTAGAGCAGGCCTCGCCCGGTGGCGGAGTCACGGCCCTTGGTGCCGTAGAGCTCGGCGGGCTTGCCGGTGACGATGGCCGGCGAGTGCCCGTGGAAGCGCGAGTACTGGTCCATGATCCACGCCATCACCTGGGGGTTGGTGTTGACGTCGGGGGCGGCGATGTCGCGGGTGGGACCAATGACGTCTTGAATCTGGTCCACGTACTTGCGGGTGAGTCGCTCCATCTCCTTCATGGAGAGCTGGGTCGGGTCCACCGCGATGCCGCCCTTGGCGCCGCCGAAGGGCAGGTTCACCACTGCCGTCTTCCACGTCATCAGCGAGGCGAGCGCCACGCACTCGTCCTGGGTGATGGTGGGGTGGTAGCGCAGGCCGCCCTTCATGGGGCCGCGGCTGTTGTCGTGCTGGGTGCGGTAGCCGATGAAGGTGCGGATCTCCCCGTTGTCCAGCTCGATGGAGACCTGGACCTTGACCTCGCGCAGGGGGGTGGCGAGCAGCGTCTCGATGCGCTCGCCCACGTCCATGATGCGCGCGGCCTTGCGGAAGTAGTAGTGAATCCCTTCGAGGGCGTGCATGGCCGGGGTGCTCTCCTGGGCGAGACCTTAACAGATGGGGTGCGCTAGCATGGGTTGGCGATGCGCTCCAGTTCCCCGCCAGCCCAGGATGCGAGCGGGCACCTGCAAGGGCTCGCGCGGCGGATCCGCGGCCTGCGCGAGCGGCGGGGCCTGACCCAGGAGGAGTTCGCCGAGCGCAGTGGCATTTCGGTGAGCTTCGCCTCGCTGCTGGAGCGGGGCGAGCGCAGCCCCAGCTACGAGACGCTGGTGCAGGTGGCTGGGGCACTGGGGGTGCCCCTGGCGGAACTCTTCCGGGTGGAGGAGGACGAGGCAGCGGGGGCGCACCGGCTGGTGGAGTTCGCCCAGGCGCACCACCTGACGCGCACGGAGGTGGACCGGCTGCTGGCCGTGGCCGAGGCCATGTTCACCGGGCGAGCGCCTGGAGAGGTACCCACAGAGGACTCGCCGCGCTGCAAGGAGCCGGACTGTGGGAAGCCGGTGCTGGCCAAGGAGTTGTGTGTCGCGCACTACCACCGGGCGCGCCGGGCGAAGCCTCCCGCTCCCTGAGCGTTCACTCGCCCCGGGGCGTGGCGCGAGTGCACGCGGCCGCGCGCTCGAGCAGCAGCTGGCGCTCGCGTGCATTGCGCGTGAGCGAGGCCGCGCGCTCGAACTCCGCACGGGCCTCGTCGAGGCGTCCGAGCTTCGCGAGGAGATCGCCGCGCACGCTCGGCAGGAGGTGGTAGCCCTCGAGCACGTGCTCCGAGGCCAGCGCATCGACGAGCTCGAGGCCCGCCGCGGGCCCGGAGGCCATCGAGACGGCGACCGCGCGATTCAGCTCCACGACAGGGGAGGGGGTGAGCTGAGCGAGCTCCTCGTAGAGCGCCGCGATGCGGGCCCAGTCCGTCTGCTCCGGCGTGAGCGCCCGGGCGTGACAGGCGGCGATCGCGGCCTGCACCGTGTAGGGGCCCGGCTCGCCCCCGAGCGTTTCGGCACGCTCCAGCGCCGCGAGCCCCCGGCCGATGAGGACGCGATCCCAGCGCCCCCGGTTCTGCTCCAGCAACAGGACGGGCTCTCCCGATGGACCCACCCGTGCCCTCAGCCGCGAAGCCTGGAGCTCCATCAGCGCGACGAGGCCGTGGACCTCCGGCTCCGTGGGAACGAGCCCGGCCAGGATGCGTCCCAGACGAAGCGCGTCCTCGCAGAGCGCGGGCCGGACCCAGTCGTCACCGGCCGTCGCCGAGTAGCCCTCGTTGAAGATGAGGTAGATGACCTCGAGCACCGACGACAGCCGGGCGGTGAGCTCGTCCCCGCGGGGAACCTCGAAGGGGACACGCGCCTCGGCGAGGGTCCGTTTGGCCCGGACGATGCGCTGGGCCACCGTGGGCTCCGGGACGAGGAACGCCCGGGCGATCTCCTCGGTCGTCAGACCTCCGAGCAGGCGCAGGGTGAGCGCCACGCGGGCCTCGGTCGAGATGACGGGATGACAGGCGATGAGCACGAGGCGCAGGAGGTCGTCGCCGACGTCCTCGTCGAGGGCTGTTTCGAGGTCCGGCGTCCGCTCGGTCTCCAGCTCGTGGCCGAGCTCCTCGTGCTTGCGCTCGAGCAGCCTGGTCCGGCGGAATTGATCAAGCGCCCGGCGCTTCGCGGTGGCCATGAGCCAGGCACCCGGCTTGTCCGGGACACCCGACGTGGGCCACTGCTCGAGCGCGGCGACGAGCGCGTCCTGCGCGAGCTCCTCGGCGAGCCCGACGTCACGCACGAACCGTGTGAGTCCGGCGATGAGGCGGGCCGACTCGATTCTCCAGACCGCGTGGATCGCACGTTGCGTCTCGGAAGCCGTCACGGCGGCCGATCAGAGCAGCTTCGGCCGCCAGTGCAAGGCCGGGGGCACCCCGGTTACTTCTTCGCGTTCTTCGCGGCCAGGTCCGCGGCCAGACGCTCCTCCGCCTCCCGGAGCTCGGGCGTGAGCTCGGGCCCGAAGTCGTCCGCCTCGAACACCCGGCGGATCTCGATCTCGCTATCCGTGAGCATGGGATTGGGGCAGCGCTTGACCCACTCGATCGCCTCTTCCATCGACTTGACCTGCCACATCCAGAAGCCGGCGACCAACTCCTTGGTCTCGGTGAAGGGCCCGTCGATCACCGTCCGCTTGCTTCCGGAGAACTGGACGCGCGCGCCCTTCGAGCTGGGGTGGAGTCCCTCGCCCGCGAGCATCACGCCGGCCTTCACCAGGTCCTCGTTGTACTTCCCCATCGCGGTCAGCATCTCCGTGCTCGGCATGACGCCCGCTTCGCTGTCCTTCGTGGCCTTGACCAACACCATGACTTTCATCGCCGTCTCCTTCTGGGTGGATGCCGGGGTTTCTCCCGGGCTCTTACCCTGACGTCGAACGAGGGCCGGAGAGATCGACACGGTATTTTCGATTTTTTTCGAGCGCCCCAAGTGCCCGGATTTCCAGGCCGGAGCTCACCCGTTCCAGATGGCTTCCACGCGAGTGCGCACCAGGCGGCGGCCCTCGGCGAAGCCCGGCAGGGCGCGCAAGGGGGCGAGCGCGGGGCAGCGGTCGGCCCACTCCAGGTCGATGAGGGCCGTCTCGGCCGCGCGCAGGAAGTATTCCAGGGCCTTCTTCGGGTGGCCGGTGAGGCAGAGCTGCTCGGCGGCGAGCTGGCGCAGGAACGAGGCGAAGCGGGGGCTCAGGGGCCGGGAGAGCAACTCCTCCAGGGGCGCGAGTGCGGCGAGGGAGTCCATCTCGCCGAGCACGGCGGCGGCGTAGCGGATGCCCATCCTGGCCGGACCGAGGGTCTCGTCCTCCAGCGCGCGCTGGACCTGCCGGACGCCCTCCAGGTCTCCCGTCCAGGCGCAGACCCGCAGGCGGAGCATCAGCCAGGGAACGCGGTAGGTGCTGAACGTGGCGAGCCGCTCGCTGGCCTGGCGGTAGTCCTCCATGCGTCCGCGCAGGGCGTTGCAGCGGGCGAACTCGAACAGGCTGAAACCCAACCGCGTGTCGAGCTCGTAGGCGCGCTGCAGGTGGACGAGCCGCCTTCAGCCAGGTCCGCGAAGGAGCGCCCCGGCCCAGGTATTTCCCCTCTCCCACCGGGAGAGGGACGGGGTGAGGGTGCCACGGGCCCCGGGTTGAACCCGAGGCCCACCGTGTGCCACGGGGTGGAGCACGGGGACAGACACCCTCACCCCCACCCTCTCCCGAGGGGAGAGGGAGTCTTCTTCGAGGGAGTCTTCTTCGAGGGAGTCTTCTTCGAGGGAGTCTTCTTCGAGGGAGTCTTCTTCGAGGGAGTCTTCTTCGAGGGAGTCTTCTTCGAGGGAGTTCCTACCGGCGCCGGGCCCGCTCCAGCTTCAGCGTCTTCTC
>DASQMW010000185.1:0-51032 GCA_035645295.1 Archangium sp. | reverse complement strand
CGAGGAGTTCGCCGTCAACATCAGCCCCGGGGGCATGTTCATCCGTTCGCGCGAGCCGCAGCCGGTGGGCACCCCGGTGAAGTTCGAGGTGCGCATCGCGGACGGCCTCCGGGTGTTGAAGGGCTCGGCGGTGGTGCGCTGGGTGCGGCCGCCCGAGGACCTGTCCGGGCCCCCGGGCATGGGCATCCAGTTCACGGAGTTGGACCCGCCCTCCCAGTCGCTCGTCGACAGGATGTTGCAGCGCAAGGGCGAGGCGCCCGGGAGTGCTCCTCCGGTGGCGGCCGCGGCCGCGAGGCCACCGGCCGCTCCGGCGGTGGCGCCGATGCAGGGGATTCCGTCCGTGGCGCCCGTCGCCCCCGGTACGCGGCCCGCAGCCGGTGCGCGTCCGGCCGAAGCCTTCGCCCCGCCTCCACCGCCGCCCATCACCGCCGTCGACATTCCGCTCGACGAGCTCGTCGCCGCCACGCTGCCGCCCGAGCGTCCGCGAGCCGAGGCCCCGCCCGCCGCGAGGCCACCCGCGCGCCAGAGCAGCAGCATGCAGGAGTTCGACCTGGCGGATCTCTCGGCGGCGGCCACGCCCGGGCCCTCCACTCCGCCACCCGCCGCGCGCGCCGGCCAGGCCAGCAGCGCGGTGGAGCTGGAGCTGGAGTCGTCTGACGACGATGAGCCGCTCGAGTTCGCACGGCCCGTCGCGGGGCAGCCCTTCAGGCCTCCGGCGAGGAAGCCCGCGCCGCCACCGCCCGCGGTCCGCCCCGCGGCTCCAGTGGCGGCGCCCGCTCCCGCAGCGCCCCGGGCTCCGGCGCAGCCGGCGGCACCGCAGCTCGCTCCGGCGGCGAAACCGGCGGCCCCACTGCCTCCCGAGCCGAAGAGTTCACCGGCGCAGGTGCGCACCGTCTTCCTCACGCCCCCGGCGAGCATCGAGAGCAAGGGCCCGGTCATCGGCATCGACCTGGGTACCTCCAACTCGTGCGTGGCGGTGGTGACGAACAACAAGCCCGTGGTGCTGCGCTCGCGCGAGGGCTACAACACCATCCCCTCGGTGGTGTCGCTCTCGACGCAGGGCAAGCTGCTGGTGAGCCACCGCGCGAAGAGCCAGGTGTTGCTGCGCCCCGAGCAGACCATCTACGGCGCCAAGCGCCTGGTGGGCCGTCCCTTCGACAGCGCCGTGGTGAACCAGGTGCGCGAGCGCTTCCATTACGAAATCGTCGCCGACTCGCGAGGCCGGGCGGCGGTGCGGATGGGCGAGCACGTGCTGTCGCTGGAAGAGGTGCAGGGCATCATCCTGCGCGAGTGCAAGGAGTTGGCGGAGCAGCACCTGGGGCAGAAGGTGGAGCGCGCGGTGGTGACGGTGCCGGCGTACTACTCGGAGCCGCAGCGCGAGGCGGTGCGCCGGGCGGGGTGGATGGCGGGGCTGAAGGTGGAGCGGATTCTCAACGAGCCCACGTCGGCGGCACTGGCGTACGGGCTCAACCGCGAGGTGACGAAGAAGGTGCTCGTCTATGACCTGGGCGGCGGCACCTTCGACGCGACCATCCTGCGCATCGACCGGAACGTGTTCGAGGTGATGGCGACGGGAGGCGACATCTTCCTGGGCGGCATGGACTTCGACAACGTGCTGGTGGACCTGTTGCTGGAGCGCTTCCAGCAGCAGGAGAAGGTGAGCTTCCAGGGAGACCGGATCGCGTTGTCGCGGGTGACGGACGCGGCCGAGCGGGCGAAGGTGGCGCTCTCGGAGTCCAACTCCTATGAAGTCCACATCCCGATGCTGATGATGGACGAGGCGGGGCAACCGAGGGATTTGCACGTCACGCTGACGCGGGCGGAGATGGAGCGGGCGTGCCTGCCGATGGTGATGCGCACGCTGGATGTGGTGCGGGACGTGCTGCTGGACGCGAAGATGAGGCCGGGGGAGATCGACGACATCCTCATGGTGGGCGGGCAGGCGCGCATGCCGCTGGTGCGCGAGAAGCTGAAGGAAGTCTTCGGCAAGCCGCCGCACGCGGGGGTGAACACGGACGAGGCGGTGGCGTTGGGAGCGGCGCTGTACTCGAACGCGGTGGACAAGGTGAGCAGCGTGGTGCTCATCGACGTGCTGCCGATGACGATTGGCGTGGCGATGCCCGGAGGCGCGTTCACGCGGGTCATCGAGCGCAACACCCCGTTGCCGGCGCAGCGCTCGTTCGCGATCTCCACGACGCGGGACAACGAAGAGGTGATGGAGTTGTCCATCTTCCAGGGAGAGGACACGCACATCTCGGCGAACGAGTACCTGGGGACGGTGAGGCTGGAGGGCCTGCCGAAGGGTCCGAAGGGCTCGGTGCGGGTGGCGGTGACGCTGCGGCTGGATTCGGAGTGCGTGCTGCACGTGAACGCGCAGGAGTACTCGACGCGCAAGGAGATGAAGGCGACGTTGGCGACGCGCTACACGCCGGAGGAGTTGCGGCAGCGGCTGGGCGTGGCCTCGGACGCGGCGCGAGCGGCGGAGGAGCGGCGGGGGCAGGACTTGAAGGAACGCGCGGGCCGCTTCTGGGGCTTCCTGAAGAAGGTCGTGGGCAAGGCTTGAGAGCGCCACGCGCGTGGTTGCTCGCGGGCCTCCTGCTGTTGGCGGCCAGCGGTCAGTCGGGATGCACTGGCCGCAACGACGTCATCGGGCGCACCACTCCCGAGCATTTCTGGTTCAAGACGACCGTCGAGCAGTCCGAGGCGCAACCAAGCGGATGGCGAGCCGTCTGTATCCACGCTCGCATCACGGAGGGCGATTCGGGGGCGACCTCTGTATGCAAGTTCGAGGTCGGTCTGCCGCTGCGAAATGGCCAGGGGGACATCGGTTTGCGGACGGCCCAGCGGGACGCGGCGGAGATGGCCAACCGCGCTGCGTACAGGGTCCTCTCCAATGCCCGGCGTGGTGAAATGATGTTCACGCTGTGCAGCGAGTTCAAAACCCTCTACGACCTGATGCTCAGGGAGAAGCATCCGGGCGCTCTGGTAACCGCCTGTGTCTCCGATGGTATCGAGACGGTCCCCTTCGACATCCCGAGGCCTTCCAAGCCATGAGGGCATTCACGAGAGCGGAGCTCCTCCGCATCGCGCACGACCACTACCCTCCCGGAAGCACCGTCTTCATCGACATCGACAGGTCCACTCCCGAATTCCAGCGGTTTTCCGCGGCCTGGAAGAAGGCGATGACCTGGGAGCGCTGGGCCTCTCTTCTCGGTGGACTCCGGGCTGCATTTCCCGGTCTTCCCGTCGGGAACGTGACGCAGCCAGGTATGTCCGCCTGTCTCCGGTGCTGCGTGTACCTGGAGCGCCCTCTACCGGATGGGGGACGGGTTCTGACCCGTCTGGCTGGCGCTGTGAGCGTGCTCGCACCGCTCTACCTCGTCTACGCCACGGTGCAACACATCCGGGCCGATGGCACGTATTCCCGGCCGAGGTACTTCTTGCAGCCGCCAGACGCAATCAAGCCACACGCGGAGTTGCTCGTGCAGCACCTCGAGTGGGAGCTCGACTACCGGCCGTTCCCGCTCGAGCTGGCCAACGTGCCTGTTCCAAGCCGCTGCGTCTACTTCCTCAACGGAGGAGAGCCCTCGTTGCTCGATGCCCTCCTCGGCAGGGATCTGGACAATCTGCCCTGAATCCGTGAACCGGGGCTGGAGCCACTCGGGCTCCAACCCATGCGTCTGGGTTTAGCGGTTCTGGTACCAGGCCCAGCCGAGCCACTTGGGCGTCCGCGAGCAGTTCCACTTGCGCACGCGCACCGTGTAGTTGCCGGCTACCCGCCGCTCAAGGCGAGGCGTTGGAGGCGGTGCTGCCCGCCATGAAGGCCTTGCTGTCGGAGCGGAAGAAGGTGTGGCGCAGCTTGTCACCCAGCTCGTCGAAGGCGCGCAGGGCCATGATCCTGTAAACGGTCTCGCTGGTGGGGCCGCCGGACGGGTCCAGGTCGAGTCCCCCGCGCCCGACGTAACGGCTGTACTCGACCGTGAAGTGATCCGGCGGCTTGACGGTCAGGCTGAAGCGCAGGGGCTTCTCGTTGGGGAGGCTCATGTCCACGTCGAAATCGAAGGCGATGCCCACGAACATCCGGCTGTCCTTGGACGAGCTGTAGGACGCACCGGACCAGCCCACCGTGTAGACGATGCCGAGCACGGGGACACCCGCATTGAAGGTGTCCGGCTGCGTGGTGAGCGCCTCTCCCTTCTGCAGCAAGAGCAGATCGGTGGGGAAGATCTGCTTGAAGGCGTTTCCCATCACCTGGGCGATGTCGTTCTCGAGCGGAAGGAAGCGCTCATCGGCGAAGTAGGGGGAGACCTCGGCGGTGGCTCTGCCTTCTTCCCTCCCGGCCCTCGCCAGGAGCTTGTCGGCCTTCTGGAGCGAAGGGGAGGCCACCCGGCGGAAGCGCACGAGCACCCGGGGATTTTCAGTGGCTTCGAGGTGGGCCAGCAGCTTGCCCACGAAGGGGACGAGCCCGGGGTTCTGGGTGGAGGCCTGCGACTGGAAGTCGGTGAGGGCCTGGACGAACAGCTGGTGGATGCGCTCCTTGGCTTCCGCATCCACCACGGAGTTGGGGTACCTCGCGCGGAACTGGCGGAGCGCGGAGATGGTGGCCGGCGCCTGCTTGAGCGCGGCTCGCGGCAGGCGCTCCACGCGCGCCTCCTGGAGCCGGGGTGACTCCCTCCAGTTCACCGTGAACGCCTGCCAGCACGCCTCGGTGTCCTTCTGCTCGCACTCGCTGAAGCCCGCCTTCTCGCCGAGCTCCTTCGCCTTGTCCACGTGGAGCCAGCCCGTCCGGAGGTAATCCCGGAAGCCTCTCTCGAGCCCCGCGGTCCTCGCGCTGCTGAAGGCCACGTAGTCGCTGAGGAGGTTGCGGACCAGCCAGGTGCCGCAGGCCAGCACCAGGCTCACCGCGAGCGCGGCCAGCCAGCGCCGCTCGAGCAGCCGCGGCAGCTCTCCGGCGAGCACGCCTCCCTGGGGAACGGGGGCGGTGTTTCCCTGGAACGGCTCGAAGCCGCCCCGCACGCGCACCTCATAGAAGAGATCGAAGTGGTGCACGGCGTTCGCGTCCTTGGCCTCCAGCGCCTTGCCGAACGCCGCGCGTGCACGCTGCAACTCCCGCATCCGTTTCTCGGCCTCGTCCTTGTTGCGGACGACGAACTGCTCGCGGTGACCGCCTCCGAAGTCGAAGGTGAAGGTGGTGTGCGTATAGGCGCCATTCGTGTGCTCATGGACTGCCTTGAAATCGTCGAGCTCGCTCAAGGAGACGATGCGCAGGTTGCGGGAACGGGCGTCGATGAAGTCGAGCGGAAAGAGGTAGCGCCCGGGCGGGAAGGGCAGGGCCTTGCTCCGCATGACGTGGAATGCGATGGCGAGGACCGCGGCGGTGAGGAAGAAGGCGGAGCCGAAGTAGATGGGAAGGCTCCAGACGCCCTGGACCGCATTGGCCATGGGGCCGACCTCTCCGAAATCCCTCAGGGTCCAACCGAGGAAGGAGTACAGGCAGTAGAGGCCCAACAGCGACCACCAGAAGAGAGGCTTTGCCTTGGACTGGGGGTCGGCGAAGAGCGGTGCCAGCCGGGGCGTGGGGCCCAGGCTGTCAACGATTCGCTCGCGGGTGGTGCGAGGAAGGCGGTTGAAGTCCACGACGGTGTCGCTGGCCATGCGGGCTCCGATTCGATGAGAGCGAGAGGCGTATGCGTGGGGATGATGTGGAGCGCCGAGCCGGGCCGCGGAAAGTGTCCCCCTGCACTTCCCGCCGCGGTCACAAGCCTCGCATCCGGAGTGATATCAGCCGGGCAGACTTCCTGTCGAAGGGTCCTGCCTTCAGGACTCGCGCCCGGACAGGGGAGTTCCAGGCTGAACGTTGCCCCTCGTCCCGGTCCATCGCTGTGTGCCAACAGCCATGACGACCCTCTCCAAGCGCTCCAGCCCGTCCGCCGCCCGTGCCTCGGCCGCTACCTCCCGGCTCCACGCGGCCTGAGCTCCCGGAGTACCCTTCAGGGCTCCCGGGGAGTTTGCGGCTTGGAAGTCCGGCCCTCCTCCCCGCGGAGCTCCGCGCGCTGCCAGGGCCAGTGTCCCTCGAGCTCCACGGCGAGGGTGAAGCTCAGGAAGGTGCGGATGAGCACGATGAGCCCGAGCACCAGGACACCGCGCAACGTGGGCTCCTCGCTGACGGTGCGGATGATGTCGGCGGCGACGAGCAGCTCCAGCCCGAGCAGGATGGAGCGGCCGACCTTCTCCCGGAAGCTGCGGAAGGCGTGCTCACTTCCCCCGTGGCGGTAGTGGACGAGCACCAGCACGATCGACACGAGCGTGCCCACCACCATGACCGCCACGCCCGCGCCCTCGAAGAGGCGCGCCGAGAGCGACACCAACGCCGTGAAGTCCATGTCTGCCTTTCAGTCGTAGCTCTCGCGGCCCATGAGCGAGCGCAGCGTATTCTCGAGCTTCATGCACTGCACGATCGGCCGCGGGTAGTCAGTCCGGAGGCAGCGCGGTGTACGTGCCCCCCCGCGCCTCCACGGCCTGCCGGATGGCCTGCTCGAACGCCTCGCGTTGGTTGAACATGCGGATGCCCCCCAACGTGATGCTGGCCATCGTCACGCCCATCTCGACGACGTTCGAGCTGAACAGGACGTTGAGCGAGTTGAGCCGCGCCATGAGACGCAGGCCCAGCTCCGTCAGCTCCGTCCGCGCCTCGGTGGTGTAGAGCGCCATGCCCTGCCAGTCGTGGAAGATGTCCATCTTCCCCAGGTTGCTGGTGGCGAAGTCGTTGATGACCGCCACCGCGGTCCGGGAGAACTCGGCCTCGAACAGCGCCCCCCGGAACCTCAATACGAGGACGTGGGGGGCGGGCTTCCAGAGACGCAGCTCCCCGTTGGGGGAAGTCCACGTCCTGGTTCCATTCGCGAGCGACCGGGAGAGCATGGCGGGACGGCCAGTATGGCACGCCTTACTCGGTATACAGCGTCACGCCGAGCCCGGGCCGGACGGTGCCGATGGCGAGGGTGTCCGCGTTGGGCACGGTGGCCAGCCCCAGCAGCAGGGAGGTGCTCACCGAGAGCTGCGGCGCGACCCAGTACTCCAGGCCACCACCGGCCGAGACGCTCACCACGGTGGTGCTCGCGTTCGCGGCGCCCACCTGGTTCATCGCGCCCTCCAGCCTGAAGAAGGGCCGGAGCGCCTTGCCCGGGGCGCCGCCATAGGCGTTCAGCCCAAGGCCCAGCGCCAGGCCGGAGACGGACGTCTCCCCCACCGAGGCGAAGACGAAGCCGGCGTCCGCGTCGATGGCCACCGTCTCGGTGAAGAAGTACCGCAGGCCCACGGTGGAGGTGCTGCCCGCGGACTCACCCGTGCCCAGGCTGCTGCCCAGCAGCGAGGCCCGGAGGCCGAACAGGCCCGTTCTCGGCCCCACCGGGAGCGCGGGGGCCGCGGGAGCCACGGCGGCAGGGGCGGCCGGCGTCGCGGGCGTGGCCGGCGTCGCGGGCGTGGCCGGAGTGTCCGGCGTCGCGGGCGTGGCCGGGGTCGCGGGCGTGGCCTCGGCCGTGCCCGTCGTCCCGGTCTGGTCCGGGTCACGGCCCTCGGCGATGGCCTGCTTGCGAGCCTCCTCCTCGGCGGCCTTCTGGGCGCGGTAACGCTCGATCTCGGCGGCGCGCTCGGCGGCGGTCTTCCGGCCGGTGCCCGACGTCGTCTCGCAGCCGGTCACGGCCAGGGCGAGCAGGGCGAATGTCAGGGTACGCATGGGGTGTCTCCTCCAGAAAAGGGAGGGGCACATACCATCCACGCCTGGGGGAGGACCACCCGCTTCCCGCGGGAGCGGGGCCCTTCCCGGCGAGGTTTACCCCGCGTATGGGGTACCGCGTACGGCCCGAACAGCGCCGGCCCGCTCAGCGCAGCTTGCGCCGCAGGTGGTTGAGCAGATCGATGCGGGTGATGAGGCCGATGAACTCCTCGCCATTCATCACGATGGGCACGAAGCCCTTGTCGAGCAGCGGGAGCAGCTCGCGCACCGGGGTGCGCACGTCCACGGTCTGCAGGCGCGTGGTCATGATGTCGCGCACCGGCAGGCGCAGGCGCGTCTCATCGTCGATGGCCGCGAGCAGCAGGTCCGACTCGTCGATCATCCCCACCACCTTGCTGCCCTCGAGCACCGGGAGCTGGGAGACCTCGTAGAGCTTCATCCGCCCGTAGGCGACGAGCAGCGTGTCATTGGGTGACAGGGTGACGACGGCCCGCTCCGCGTAGCGGCGGGTGATGACGTCCCGCAGGTCGCCGTGGGCCTGGCGCGGCAGGAAGCCCTGGTCCGCCATCCAGAAGTCATTGAACATCTTCGACAGGTACTTGTTGCCGCTGTCGCAGACGAAGGTGCACACGCGCTTGGGCGTGGTCTGCTCGCGGCAGTAGCGCAGCGCCGCGGCGATGAGCGTGCCGGAGGACGAGCCCGCGAGGATGCCTTCCTTCTTGAGCAGCAGGCGCGCCGTCTCGAGGCTCTCCTTGTCGGGGATGGTGTAGGCCTTCTTCACCCGGGAGAGGTCCGCGTTGGCCGGGAGGAAGTCCTCGCCAATGCCCTCGACGACCCAGGAGCCGGCCTTGCCCATCTTGCCCGTCTGCACGTACTCGGTGAGCACGGAGCCCTCGGGGTCGGCGAGCACCATCTCGCACCCGGGGATGGCCTTGGCGAAGTAGCGCGAGAGGCCGCCCATGGTGCCGCCGGAGCCAACGCCGCACACCATGGCATCCAGGCGGTTGCCGAGCTGGGCGGCGATCTCCGGGCCCGTGCCGGTCTCGTGGGCCAGGGGGTTGGCGGGGTTGGAGAACTGGTTGACGTAGAAGCCCCCCAGCTCCCGGGCGATGCGCTCGGCCATGTCCTGGTAGTAGTCGGGGTGGCCCTTCTCCACGTCCGAGCGCGTCATGACCACCTCGGCGCCGAGCGCCTTGAGGTGGAGCACCTTCTCCTGGCTCATCTTGTCGGGAATCACCAGGGTGAGCCGGTAGCCCTTCTGGGCGGCGACGAGCGCGAGGCCCAGGCCGGTGTTGCCGGCGGTGGCCTCGACGAGGTGCTGCTGGTGGGGGCCGAGCTGGCCGGCCTGCTCGGCGGCCGAAATCATCGACAGGCCGATGCGGTCCTTGATGGAGCCGCCCGGGTTGTGATTCTCGAGCTTGAGGTAGAGCTCACACGGGCCGGTGTCGAGCTGGCTCACCCTCACCATGGGGGTGTTGCCGATGAGACCAATCAGGTCGGTGGGAAGTGGTGCGGAGCGCATGGCCGCGCACTGTACACGAGCGCCAGCGGTCCCTGGTGCGCACTGGCGCCACCGTCAGGCTCCGCACGGAAGAAGTATGTCGAGAGGGCCCGGGGTGGCGTGCCGGGCCCCCATGCGCTCGTGCCTAACGCAGGCTGGCGGTGTCGATCACGAAGCGGTAGCGCACATCGCCCTTGCGCATGCGCTCATAGGCCTCGTTGATCTTCTGGATGGGGAGGAGCTCGATGTCGGAGGCCACGTTGTGCTTCGCGCAGAAGTCGAGCATCTCCCCCATACGACGGCGCTGCGGGTGGGCTCCGGCGCTAGAAGGTCCGCTGACACGAGTCCGTAGAGGGGCCGTGGAACGGTGGGCGTCGAGCCCCTCGCCCCCCGCTGACCCAACGGCCTCGGGCAGGCTCGGGAGCTTGTCATGGGCCGCCGGTACGTAGTCCCATGGGCGGATGACCGAGCACCTCCCCCGGCTCCGTTCCGGCAGCAGCGGCGAAGGCGGCGCTTCCTGATGGGCCGCCTTCCGAAAGGCCGGCCCACCCCAGCCCGCTACCGCTCATTCAAGAACTGGACGGGTGGGCTGCTGTTCAGCCTGTTCTTGATCGAGCTGACGATCGGCCATGTCGTCGTCCGCGCCCTTCCCTCGTGGCGAGGTGTCGACGCCGCCGCCACCGTCGTGGCGACCGGCACGAGCGTCAACACCTACAAGGGACGGAAATCCACCTACCGCTACGTCACCTACCGCTTCGAGCCCATGGGCGCCGCGCCGTTCTACCGGACCCGTGGGCTGGGGCTGGGCGCTGACGAACCGTTGCCCGCGCGAGGCAGCTCGCTTCGCGTGCGCTACGTTCCGGGCTCCCCGGCCATCCACGAGGTAGTCACGCCCGGCGACCCTGGAGGCTGGGCCGTCCTCGGAGGCTGGCTCGCGGCGCTCGCCGCGCTTGCCTTCGGGTCCTGGCGCTCCTTGCGGCGCATCGCGGCCTCATGGCGCGCCACGGGCACTCAGCAGGACGACGGGAACTGGATCTGGACCTCGCGAATCATGGTGACGCTCGGCCTCTTGAGCGGAGCCTTCATGGTCTTCAGCATGTACGAGTCCAGTTACCCGTCTTCCGAACAGCCCCCTGTCATCGACGCCCCGGCCCACTGATGGGGGCGACGTCGCATGGTATGCGACATGGCAAGCGCTTTGTCGGCTCGGATGTACAGAAATTGAAATTTCGCATCTGGAGTCGAACTTTCCATCTTCCGTAATCCTTCAGCACTGCTAAACATGGAGTCCCATCAAACCGGGAACTCCATGCCAACCGCTCATAACCAATTCCTGAACGCCCGCTTCTTCGCCGGACTGGACGGACTGCGGTGCTTGAGCATCGTGGCGGTGGTGGCCTACCACGTGGCGGGGAGTCACCAGGGGTTGATTGGCCGGGGCTACCTGGGCGTGTCGCTCTTCTTCGCGATCAGCGGCTTCCTCATCACCACGCTGCTGCTGCGCGAGCGCGACAAGGCGGGGCACATCTCGCTGCGCGGCTTCTTCGCCCGGCGCTCGCTGCGCATCTTCCCGCTCTACTACGCGGTGCTCGGCCTGTACGCGGCGCTGGTGTTCGTCTCCGAGAAGGATCCGGTGGTGCGCGGGGACTTCTTCTCCAACCTGCCGGCCTTCCTCACCTACACGTCCAACTGGTTCGTCCCGCCGGCCGCGGACAAGCGCGTCATCTTCTACTTCGCCTGGTCGCTGGCCACCGAGGAGCAGTTCTACCTGGTGTGGCCCCTGGTGATGGCGCTGTCGCGGCGCACGTGGATGCCGGTGGTCTTCATGGGCGGGCTGCTCGTGGTGTCGCTGGGCGCGCCGTGGGCCGTGTCCGCGGGGTACCTGGATGCGAGCCAGCCCGGCGGGCGCGTGCTCACCAGCGTCTCGGCGTCCATCTGCATGGGGTGCCTGGCCGCGCACCTGGCGCACTCGCCCAAGGGCTTCGCCTGGGTGGCCCGGGTGCTGGGGCAGGTGTGGAGCGTGCCGCTCATGGCGGTGCTGATGGCGGGCGTGGTGGTGTGGCACGAGGCGCCCACCTGGCTCATCTCGCTGGTGATGACGGCACTGGTGGTGGCCACCTGCATCCGCGAGGCACATCCGCTGGCGCCGGTGCTGGGCCACGCCTGGGTGCGCTACGTGGGCACCGTCAGTTACGGCGTCTACCTGCTGCACATGCTCGCCCTCAACGTGGTGCGCAAGGCGCTGCCGGGACAGAGCGTGGCGCTCTACTTCGTGCTGACGCTGGCGGTGAGCGTGGTGGCGGCCACGCTGAGCCACCGCTACTTCGAGAGCCAGTTCCTCAAGCTCAAGGATCGCTTCGACTGGCGCGAGCGTCCCCAGCACGTCCCGGAGGCTCGCCGTCCCCGGGCTCCCCAGCCGGCCTCGCGCGAGCCCGGCTCCCTGGTGGTGGGCGTGGGCGCCGAGGCCTGAATCAGCGCTTCCGGGTCGAAGGCTTCTTCTTCTTCGGCGCGGGCTTGTCGTCCTTGTCTTCAGGCAGGCGTGGGCCCGAGGCGAGGTCGAACTCGTAGGTTCCGCCGAGCAGCGCGCGGAAGCGGTAGATGTTCGAGAGGTCCGGCGTCACCGCGATGCCGGCGACCGCTTCCAGCACCAGCCCCGGGAACACCTCGCGGCGCACCACGGGGATGATCTCCACCTGGTTGGCGTTGTTCGTCCACACCGGGGTGATGGCGGGCTCGAAGTAGATGCGGCCGATGACCTCCAGGCCCACCAGGGTGAAGTTGTCGAGGTTGTACGTGCCCGCGAGGCCCACCTGCACGGCATCCGGGACGTCGAAGTCCGCCAGCGCGCCGCGGTCGCGCGTTCCGTGGTGGAGGTAGCTCGTGTTGAGCATGAAGCGCAGGTCCTTGCTCACCCGCAGCTCGCCGACGAGCGTCCCCTCGTAGTCCCACGTGCCGTCGGACAGGTTGGGGGGAATGGCGTCCTGGTCGTCCGGCCCGGTGGGGAAGGTGACGCGCGCGTAGGCCGCGAGGGCGAAGGGACGCGTCTCGAGGAACGTCCACTGCAGGCCCAGGGGGATGTCACCGAAGGCCAGTTGGAAGTCGTTGTCGCCGGGCAGGCCGAGCCCGAGGAGCTCGAAATAGACGTTGGCCTCCAGGTTGTCGAGGATGCCCCAGCGGATGCTCGGGGAGAGCTGCTGGTAGGGCAGGGCGCGCTCGGACTCGAGGTTGAAGAAGCCCTGGTAGCGCAGGCCGAGCTCCAGGTTCCCGCTCCGCGTCGTCTCCGCGGTGCGGGTCACCATGGCCCGGTAGGGTTTTGCCCACGCGGAGGGCGCGAGCAGGGACACGGCGGCGGCGAGAACGAAGGTCGGGAGCCGGGTAGTCATGCGGCGGGACACTAGAGGACCCGCACGCATGGAGGAACCGGCTTCATGTCCCCCGTTGACTACTTGCCGCCGTCCTTCGCCGGAGCCGCGGGGGCGGGCGCGGCGTCCTTGCCGGCGGGCTGGCCCATGTCCCCGGTCTCGACGAGCTCCTTGTCCTCGCGCATGAACTCGCGGGACACCTGCTCCACGTCCTCGGGCTTCAGGCCGGTGAGCACCGCGCTCGCCGCCTTGGTGCGCGTGACGAGCGCCGTCTCCCCCAGCGCCCCGTGGATGCGCATGAGCGCGATGTGGATTTCCGGGTCGAACGGGTCCGCCGCCAGCGCCTCCAGGTAGGCCTGTTTGGCCTTCGGGTAGTCCTTGCGGAACAGCAGGATGCGGCCCAGGTGCACGCTGGTGCTCGGCGAGCCCGGGTGCACGCGCAGCGAGCCGCGCAGTACCGTCTCCGCCTCGTCCAGCCGCCGCAGCTCCAGCAGCGCCAGCGCGTACTTGTTGGAGATGGACTCGTACTTGTCGCCCACCAGCTTGTGCGCCTTGGCGTACTCCTCCGCCGCCGCCTTGATGCGGTTGCGCTCGCGCATCAGCTCGCCCAGGTGCGCGAACTTGCGCGCCGGCACCTCCGTCACCTCCGCGAAGTCCCCGAAGGAGATTTCCCGCCCCTTCTTCTTCTCGTCCTGGTCCTTCGCGTTCTCCTTCAGCACCACCTGCTCGGGCGGCAGCAGCTCCTTGGGGAAGGGCTGCTTCTTGATGTGCGCCAGCCAGTTCTTCTCGAACAGCGCGAAGGGCATCCCCGTGGCCGCCTCCACCGCCTTGCGGTCCGGCTTGCCATCGCGCAGGCCGAGGATGATCTCCCGCAGGCCCTTGTTGCCCAGGGTCTCGTGCACGTAATCGATGGCGTAGTAGACCTCGGCGAAGGCCGTGGCCGCGTCCTCCGCCGTGGGCAGCATCGCGATGGACGGGTGCATCTTCTCGAAGGGGATGAGCTTGTCCTCCTTCACCCGCCGCCCCAGCAGCGCCTGCGTCGAGGGCGTCATCGCCAGCCCCGGCTCGCCCCGCCAGCGCGACTCGAGGAACTTGGCCAGTCCCTCGTGCAGCCAGATGGGCACCGTGTTGTGGCTCATCTGGCTCACCACCAGGTGGATGTACTCGTGCGCCAGCGTGTCCTGCCAGTCGTAGCCCCGCGCCACCGCCTTGGGGCTCGTCACCATCAACTTGTTGAACTTGCAGATGGCGATGGTGCCCGTCGTCTGAATCTGCTGGTAGGTGAGCGTGCTCACCTTCGACAGCTCGCGCGCGTTGTTCACCACCTCGACGCGAATCTTGCCTCCCGGCGGCCGGTGCCCCAGGTCCTCGGCGAGCGCGCGGTGGATGGACTCCAGCGTCTCCAGCGCGTACGGCACCAGCACCTCGTCCTTCCCCTTCGGGTAGTAGAAGATGAAGTGCTCGCTCTCCGCGCGCGCGTAGTCCTTCACGATGGCGCGCGTGTCCTTGGCCAGGCGCAGGTAGCTGCCCGGCTTGTCCTCGATGTTGGCCGCCTGCAACAGCTCGATGGCCTCGTCGTAGCGGCCCTCCTCGAAGGCCACCCGGCCCTGGAAGTATTTGAGCGGCTCGACGTCCTGCGGGACGATTCCCTCCAGCGCCTGCAGCTCCCGGCGCGCCGCCGGCACGTCCCAGCTGTCCAACGCCGCTTCCACCTTCCCCAGCCGCTCCTTCGCCTCCGCCTTCAGCGCGTCCTGGGCCTGGGCGCTCGTGACGAGGAACAGGGACAGGACGAGGGAGAGGGTGCTCGCAACCCGGTTCATCACTTGACCAGCTCCTCGTAGTAGCGCTTCACCTGGTCCTGGTACTTCTCCGGCGTCCCTTCCTTCATCGCGTCCAGCAGATCCTTCCGGAACTCCTTCGGCGCCTGGTAGGCCTCCTCGTCCGGAATCTCCACCTTCTCGCGCGGATCCCTCCCGTTGCCCTCCCGCCGCCCCATCCCCATCGGCAACGGCAACCCGCGCCCCTTGCCCTTGCCCCGCTGCTGGCTTTCCTTCATCTGCTGCTGGAATTGCTTCAGCCCCTCCAGCGCCGCCTGCTGCTCGCCGTAGCCCCGGTTCGCGTCCTTGCCCTGCATCCGCTGCGCCGCCTCGCCCATCCGCCGCCCGATCTCATCCATCTGATCTCCCGCCTCCTGGCCGAAGATGGGCGCCATCTGCTCCATGTCCTGCATCTGCTGGCGCAGTTCCCTCGCCTTCTGCTCCAGCGACTGCTGCTCCTGCGCCAGCTGCTGCAACTGCTGCTTCTCCTGTGGCCCCATCTGCGAGCCCGGCGGCGGGAAGAGCGACTGCAGCTTGCGGTTCACGTCCTCCACCGACTTCGCGTCCTTCTCCAACTGCTCGGCCAGCTCCGCCGACTGCTTCCGCACGTCGTCCGGGTTGCCGTACAGCTCGTCCAGCGCGCGCTGCTGCTCGCCATAGCTGGCCAGCTGCTGCGAGGCCTCCGAGGCCCGCTGCGCCGCCTCCGCCGCCAGGTCGAAGTCGTCCACCTTCAGCGCGTTCTTCGCGTTCTCCAGCTCCGCCTGTGCCTCCTCCAGCGGACGTGACGCCCGGCTGTTGAGCTCCTCGGGCCGCAGCTCCTGGTAGTGCTTCTGCACCTGTTCGATCTGCCGCTGCAGCTCGTCCTTCATCGCCCGGCCCTTGTCGGCCAGCCGGTCCTTGTTCTGCTGCCGCGCCTGATCCCTCAGCGCCTTGGTGGCGTCCGCCACGCGCTGCTGCTCCTGCGCCGTCTTCTGCAGCTCGTCCATGAACTCGCCGAACTTCTGCGCCAGCTCCGGGTACTGCTCGTTGCCGAACTCGTCCTGCGCCTCGTTCAGGCCGTTGAGCATCTCGTCCATCTGCATGGACAGCTCCTGCAGCTTCGCGAGCGCCTCGTCCGTCTTGCCCTCGCGCATGAGCCGCTCCACCTCGTCGAGCGCGCTCTGCATGTCCTGGTCCTTCATCATCTCCTGAAGGGCCTCGGCGTTGAGGTGCTCGTCCCGGATGCCCTGGCGCATCTCCGACATGCGCTGCATCAGCTCGTCGATGCGCTTGCGCACCTGTTGAATCTGCTGCATCACCTGCTCGCGCACCTGCTCGTCCGGGTTCTGCTTGTACTGCTCGAGGAGGTTGGAGAGCTCGCGCCGCTCGGAAGCCAGCTGCTTGGCCAGCTCCTGCAGCGCCTCCAGCTTCTGCCGGTCCAGCAGCGACTCCAGGTAGAGGATGTCCTTCTCCAGCTCGGCGATCTCCTCTTCCACCAGCACGCCCAGGCGGGCCCCGGTGCCGAAGTCATCCCCCGTGCGGCGTTGCTGCGTGCGCAGGTAGATGCGCCGCAGGTCCGCCGTGGCGCGCACCTTCTGGCCCAGCGTCTGGGCGATGTTGGCGAGCGCTGCGACGAGCTCGGCGGGGTTGTCCCGCTCGCGGCCCAGCTCCTGGGCGAGCGCGCGCATGTCCGCCACCAGCGTCAGGCCACTGGTGTCCGCCGTCTGTGCCGCCGTCACCTTCTGCACGTCCTTCGTCTTGTCCCGGTCCGGGCCCTCCATCCGGTCCGCCAGGTGGTCCACCATGCGGCCCCAGAGCGCCTCGGCCTTCTGCAGCGCGGCGCGGCGGTGCTCGGCGGCGCTGTAGACGCGCAGCACCTGGGTGCGGCTCACGCCCCGCTTGGGGCCCTCCACCGCGTCGTTGTCCCTCGCCTCGACGTAGTAGGAGATGCGGTCTCCCGCCTCCACCTTCAGCGAGCCCAGGTCCCACGTATAGGTGCCCTTGTCGCGCCGGCCATCCTCGCGGGGCAGGGCAATGCGCGTCTCCTCCTTCGCGCCCGGCGTGCGGAAGACGAGCGCCAGCCCGTTGAGCCCGTAGTCGTCGAGGGCCTCGTACTTGAGCGTCACCTTCTCGCCCGGGTCGATCTCGATTTCCGCCGCGGGCGTGAGCAGGCTCACCTGGGGCGGGGTGTCCGCCTCCACGTTGAGCGGGATGTCCGGGCCGGTGGCGATGGCCTTGCGGCCCGTGCCGTAGAAGAGGAAGTGGTAGTTGCCGCTCTTCTTCGTCACGAAGGTGCCGGTGAGCTCGCGCTTGTCGTTGACGGTGAGCGGGAGCGTCTCGCCATTGACGACGAGCTCCGCGCGCTCCACCTCGCGGTCCGAGCGCGTCTTGAGCTGCACCTCGGTGCCGGCCGGCGCGCTGATTTCTCCATTGGTGCCCGGCACGGTGCGCGGGGCCAGTCCCGTATAGGCCGGGTAGCGGTACGTCAGCTCGATGTCGCCGGTGATGGGCTCGCGCTGCTCGGGCTTCGTCATCTGCCGCGCGGACTCGAGCGCCTTGTCCAACCCGGCCCGCCAGGACGAGCCGGCCAGGCCCAGCACCACCATCAGCACGAGCGCCACGCCGCCCACCGCGAGGCCCGTGCGCTTGAGGCGGGTGGAGTCCACCACCGTGCCCGGATCCACCTGCTCGGCGCGCAGGTCCATCTGCCGCAGGAAGGCCTGGGCCAGCTCCGCCGAGTGCTGGGGCTGGGGGCCGCGCTCGCGCGACAACTCCACCGCGGCGAGCACGTCCAGGGACAACTGGGGCTGGCGCTCGCCGATGAGGCGCGCGGTGCGAAGGTCATCGCCCACGGTGCGCAGGGAGAGCCACACCCCGAAGGCACACGCCACCAGCGCGCCCGCCACCGGGGACAGCATCATCATCCAGCGGCCAGCAGCCGGGGAGGCGAGCGCGAGGAAGCCGCCCGCCACGGCGAGCACGAGCAGGGTGGCGGTGCCCAGCAACGCGCCCTGCAACCAGAGCAGGCGGCGTTGGCGGGCCCGTACCGCGGCGAGCAGGCGCTCCACGCCCGGCGAGCGCGGCTCCGCTCCGGGCTCGGGCGGCGGAGCGGGGGGCTGCGGGGGAGGCGGAGGCGGGAGCTCCGTGCCTGGGGTCTGCGGGGATTCGAGGTTCACGCTGTCAGGTCCGCTCGGGTCGCGTGGCAACCCATGGCCGGGCCGCCTATTTCCCAATTCTGTAGCAGGCCCGAGGGCGCGGCGCGTCCCCCCGGCTTCCGAGGGGGGTGCTTCCGGTCCCGGGTGTCCGCCGGTGGAAGCTTGAAGGTTTACCAGAAGGCGCGGGGGTTTAGCGGCTGGCGCTCTTCGAGGCCGCCGCCGCGCCACCTTCCGCCACCGGCACCTGCTCGTCGTCCTTGTGGGCGGCGGGGCCGTTGGGGTTGTCCGGCTGGGGATCTCCAGCGCCCAGCTCCTGGGCGAGCGCCATCAGCACCTCCTGGGCGCTCGTCAGCCGGGGGCGGGGCATGCGGGAGATGGCGCGCTGCACGGCGTTCTCCACGGTGCCCTCGGAGGGCACGTCCAACGCGCGGCCCGCCTCGGTGAGGGCGAAGAGTGCCTTGCGCCCGTCGAGCGGATCCGACTTGCGCTCGAGCAGGCCACGCTTCTCCATCCGCTTGAGGACACCCGTTAGCGTGCTGGGGTGCACGTGCATGATCTGCGCGAGCCGCCCCGCGGTGATGCCGGGGAAACGGCCCACGAGCCGCAGCACCAGCCGCTGGGGACCGGTCAGCCCGAGCGTGGCCTCCATGCGCTTCGAAGTCGACTGCAGGCCGTGATCCACCGCCCACAGCAGGCGCATGAATTCCAACACTTCACCAAGTGGGGGGCCTTTGGACTTGTCCGGGTTGGACGGCTCCGAGGCCTCATCAATGGGCTTCATTTCTACAGTGTCCCCTAAATTCTACCTTCCTGTCGCGTGCTCTATCTAGGACAGGTAGTACATCCCGGTCATACCCGCCCGGGAAATGCGTTGGCCGGCGAGCCTGGGCAGGCTAGGGCGCGCGCGCTCCCACCAGGGGAGAAGGCATGCGTTCGTTTGACTCCATACCTTCATCCATTCCGGAGCCGGACACCAGTGCGGCGGCTGGGGAGGCTGGAAGAGGTGGCCTGTCGGTTCGCCGCCCTGACGGGCAGGCCGGTGCCTCTGTTGGGGCTGCGGCTGAGCGAGGGCGAGCAGGGGCATGGGCGCATGGCCGGGTGAGGAGTTCGTGGCAGGGGAGGGACTTGCCCACGGTACCGGGACCGGCGAGGGCCACCCGAGGCGGGAGTGCGTCCGCCTCCCATGGGCGCGGATGCTCACGCTTTCCGCCCCGGAGTTGCTGGTCATGGAGGAGGCCGGGGGGTTGAGAGGGGCTCAGGCGTCGCTGGGCAGGTAGACGCGGTGGTCCTGGGGGAGTTGGCCCGAGCCGGCCAGTTCCAGGTACTCCTCGGTGCTGCGCACGGTAGCGATGACCTCGGGGACGCCGTTGCGCGTCACCAGCACCGCGCCGATGGTGCCGGGCCCGGCGGCGAAGATGGCGGAGAGGGCGGCCTTCTGCTCGCGGGTCGGCTGGGCCCGGACGTGCTCCGCGATCATCACCACCAGTCCCGTTGGACCGGACGCAGCGATGACGACGAATAGCCAATCGATACTTCCCGAGTGACCTTGCTGGTGGGTGCTCAGGTAGTACTCAAGTGCCGTGAACAGCACGAAGGCAACCAGCCAAACCATCAATCCGAGCCGCCACAACGAAATACGCTTCTTCTCGCCCATCAGTCCCAACACCTGGCTTCTCCTTTCACCGTCCGCCACCTGACGGGCCGTCCATGGCTCGGCGGGCCCCTTGCTCTACCTGCTCGCCAGTGAGTGCGTCCATGACGTAGTACCCAGCGAACCCGACGATGAATCCCACGGCGTTGCCGAGGAGGGGAACCTCGGAGCCCCAGAGCGCGCCCACGACGCCCGCCGCGACCGCGGAACTGAGGCCGCCCGAAATGAAGGCCCGCGTCCCCGTGGCGACGTAGTCCGTGCGGCTGTGCTCCTCGTCATCCAGCGCCAGCGACGCCATCGTGAAGACAGGTGCGGCCAGGGCGCCTCCCGCGAAGCTACCCATGGCCCGGCCCGTACCCGTCGCCAAGCGGGTGTTCATTCCCTGGCCAATGAGCTTGCGCGACAGCGCACTGCCCGCGTTGGACGTGGCCAGGTTCTGGGTCGCTCCACCTACCAGGCCTGAAGTGCCCCCGGTAATAACAGCCCTCGTCACTCGCTGGCCCTTATTCGGCGGTGATGCATGAACGATGTGAGCGATCTCAAGAATCAGGGTCACGACGGCGCCCCCAGCCGCGCCGCGCCCGCCCGCGATTCCGGCGGAGACGGCATGTCCGCGCACGCCTCCGCCATGGCGGGCCACCATCAACAACTCCGGGAAGACCCACCGCGCTATCTCCGCCGGAGGCATCCGCGGATTGGCGGCGGCCACCTGCTGGCGGAAGCGCTCCAGGTGGATGAGGTGCTGCATGGTGAGGCCGTTGCTCAACACCCGGCTGGCGATCTTCTCGCGCAGGGCGCGCAGCGCGTTCTCGGCCCGCTGGCGCACCACGCCCGGACTGCCCGTGCTCCTGCGTGCGTCGTCCAGGGCCTCATACGTGCGGTACACCGTCCCGTTGAGCCGCACGGGCTCGTGCTCCAGGAACCTGTCGGCTATCTCCCGGTAGGCCTGCTTGCGGTAGTTGCTGGCATCGCGCAGCGCGTCCTGGAGGGGCTTCACATCGTCCGCGTTCACGGAGATGTACCCGTTGCGCAGCAACAGGGCCTCGCCCGCGGCAGGCGTCAGATTCGGATACAGGGCCGCTCGTGCCCTCGCATAGGCGGCCGGGCGCAGGCCCACCACGTCCCGCAGCCCCCGCAGGTAGGTGGCGAAGGCCTCCCCGCCGTCTTCCGAGCGCACGCTCGTCTTCACCGAGCTCAAGCCGCCCAGGCGGCTGCGCAGGTCGAAGATGGGATGGTTGTAGCGCACGGCGTTGAGGTCCTGCTGGGGCATGAAACCCCCGTACTGTGCCGAGACCTCTCCGAGCCTGCCGCGCCAGCCGCTCCTGGAGAGCGGCGTCATGCCCGGGTTCTGCGAAAACGGGCCCGGGGCATGGCTCTCGAAGCCGGGGAGGTGATGCAGGCTGTTGATGTACCCGGACAGGGCCGGGGCCGTCACCATCGGGATGGAGTGGCGCCGCAGCAGCTCCTCGAGCTGTTCCCGGGTGAGGATTTCCCCAGAGGAGCACTGGCGCTCGTCGGGCGGCACCTCGACGACGGCGAGGGCCGCGCCCCAGGGCACGAGCTTGAAGGACTCACCCGTCCGGCTCATCCCACCCTTCAACGGAGCGGCCATGTGCTGTCCTCCCGAGCGCAATGTCCCATCCTGGCCAGGGCCATGCTCCAGGGGCAAGGGTGGAGCGTGCGCGGGTTCTTCATCAGGCACCCCGCGCATTCCGTAGGCGCCCGTGTCCGCCGGGGTCAAGTGACGGTGCTCACCCCCATCCACACCTGCCAGGCCGTGAAGACCAAGTAGAGCACGAGCCGCAGTAGTCCCTCCGGCCGTGTCCTAGCCCAATGCGCGCCCGGACGCATGGCGAGGTGGCCCGGCTTTCACATTCGTGGCGCTGCACCGTCTTCACGCGCGAACTCCCCCTTCAAAGGCAGAGAGCGATGACGACGGAACGGATCTCCGTGCCGCGCGAGAGCTTGCAGCGTGGCGAACAAGGCGCGGCGGTGACGACGTTGCAGCAGGTGTTGGTGCGGCTCGGGCACCTGACACCCCAGGATATGCACGGGGCGGATGAGGAGATCCTCGGCGCCAGGCCGGGCTAGATGGCGAAGTCGCCGAGGAACACCTTGGCCATGCGCACGTCCGCGTGGACGTGGTCGCCCTCGACGACACCCAGGTCCTCGAACTCGGCGCGGGGAACCTCGACGGCGACCGTCTCTCCCGAGGGCAGCTTCAGCAGCACCTTCACGTAGCCGCCCACGGACTTCAGCCGCTCGACCCGGCTCGTGGTGAGCTCGTTGCCACCGTTCGCGGCCCTGGCGAGCTTGATGTCATGCGGGCGGACGAAGGCCTGGACCGACTCGCCCTCACGGGCGCTCTGAGGGGCCGCCACCACGAGCGTGCCCACCTGGGCCCGGCCCGAGCGGACGTGCCCGCGCAGGATGCTGGTGCCTCCCACGAAGGAGGCGACGAACGGCGTGGCGGGCCGGTCGTAGATCTCCTCCGGCGGCCCGGCCTGGGCCACGCGCCCATCGGACAGCACCACCACGTGCTGGGAGATCTCCAGCGCCTCCTCCTGGTCATGGGTGACGAGCAGGGTGGTGACACCCGTCTGCTCGTGCAGGGACTGGAGCCACTCGCGCAGCTCGATGCGCACGCGGCTGTCGAGTGCGCCGAAGGGCTCGTCCAGCAGCAGCAGCTTGGGCTGGATGGCGAGCGCCCGCGCGAAGGCCACGCGCTGCCGCTGTCCGCCGGAGAGCTGCCCGGGGTAGCGCTTGCCCAGCTCCTCCAGCTGCACGAGCTTCAGCATCTCGTCCACGCGCCCTTCGATCTCCGAGCGGGGCAGCCGGCGCGTCTCCAGCCCGAAGGCGATGTTCTGCCGCACCGTCATGTGCTTGAAGAGGGCGTAGCTCTGGAAGACGACGCCGATGCCGCGCTTCTGCACGGGCAGGTGGGTGCAGTCCACGCCCTCGATGCGCACGGAGCCCGAGTCCGGCAGCTCCAGTCCGGCGATGAGGCGCAGCAGGGTGGACTTGCCGGCGCCCGAGGGCCCGAGCAGGGTGGTGATGGCCGCGGACGGAGCGTGGAAGGACACGTCCGAGACGGCCGGAGTGCCCCCGGCGGTGAAGCGCTTGGTGAGTTGCTCGACGATGACGCTCATGGGGACTCCGCCTTCCACTCGACGTACTTCTTGACGGCCAGGGTCACCAGCGCGAGCACCGTGAGCAGCGAGGCCACGGCGAAGGCACCGGCGAGGTTGTACTCGTTGTAGAGAATCTCCGCGTGCAGCGGCAGGGTGTTGGTGACTCCGCGCACGTGCCCGGAGACGACGGACACGGCGCCGAACTCGCCCATCGCGCGCGCATTGCACAGCAGCACGCCGTAGAGCACGCCCCACTTCACCTTGGGCAGGGTGATTTGAAAGAAGGTGCGCCAGCCGCTCGCGCCCAGCGACAGGGCGGCCTCCTCCTCGTCGTGCCCCTGGGCCTGCATGACGGGCAGCACCTCGCGCACGACGAAGGGGAACGTCACGAACACCGTGGCCAGCACGATGCCCGGCACGGCGAAGATGATGTGGATGTCGTGCTCGGCCAGCCACGGCCCCAGCCACCCCTGCCTGCCGAAGAGCAGCACGAAGACGAGCCCCGCGATGACGGGCGAGACGCTGAAGGGCAGGTCGATGAGCGTGAGGAGCACGTCCCGGCCGGGGAAGCGGAAGCGGGCGATGAGCCACGCGGCGGCGAGCCCGAAGACCAGGTTGAGCGGCACGGCGATGGCGGCGGCCAGCAGCGTGAGGCGGATGGCATTCCAGGCCTCGGGCTCCAGGATGGCGGCGAAATAGGCACCCACGCCCTTCTGCAGGGCGTAGGTGAAGACGGCCACCAGCGGCACGACGAGGAAGAAGCCGAGGAAGGCGAGCGCCACGGCGATGAGCAGCCAGCGCACGGGCGCGGACCCTGAGACGGTGCGCCGGTCGCGGCGCGGAGCGTGCGTGGTGGGGTGCATGGCGTCTATCCGGGCCGGGCCTCGAACCGGCGGTGGGTCCAGCGCTGCAGCAGGTTGACGGTCAGCAGCAGCGCGAACGAGGCCGCGAGCATCACCCCGGCGATGGCCGTGGCGCCGGCGTAGTCGTACTGCTCGAGCCGGGTGATGATGAGCAGCGGGGCGATCTCCGTCTTCATGGGCATGTTGCCGGAGATGAAGACGACGGAGCCGTACTCGCCGATGGCGCGGGCGAAGGAGAGGGTGAAGCCGCTGAGCAGGGCGGGCAGCACGCTGGGGAAGAGGATTCGGGTGAACACCTGCCAGGGCGTGGCGCCGAGCGTGGCGGCGGCCTCCTCCACATCGGCGTCGATGTCCTCCAGCACGGGCTGCACGGTGCGCACCACGAAGGGCAGCCCGATGAAGGTGAGCGCGATGACGATGCCCACGGGCGTGAAGGCCACCTGGAAGCCGAGCGCCTCCAGGTGCTGCCCGTACCAGCCATTGCGCGAGTAGAGCGTGGTGAGCGTCAGCCCGGCCACGGCGGTGGGCAGGGCGAAGGGCAGATCCACCAGCGCGTCCACGAGCGCCTTGCCCGGGAAGCGGTAGCGCACCAGCACCCAGGCCACCAGCAGGCCGAAGACGGCGTTGAGCAGCGCGGCGAGGAAGGCCGCCCCGAAGCTGAGCCGGTAGGCGGCCAGCACGCGGGGCGAGGCCACCGTCTCGAAGAACTGCGCCCAGGAGAGAGTGAATGTCTTGAGGAAGAGTCCGGACAGCGGGAGGAGGACGATGAGGCCAAGGTACAACCAGCTGAGCCCCATGGTCAGCCCGAAGCCCGGCAGGACGCGGCGTCGTGCGCTGCTGTGCATGGCGTGCGTGGCTCCGGCCTACTTCGCCTGCGGGATGTAGAGCTGGTCGAAGGCGCCGCCGTCGTCGAAGTGCTTCTTCTGTGCCTGCTTCCAGCCGCCCGCCACCTCGTCGATGGTGAAGAGGCTCACCGCGGGGAAGCGGCGGGTGTACTTCGCCGCCACCGTCCGCGAGCGGGGCCGGAAGTGGTGCTTCGCGGCGAGCTCCTGGCCCTCCTCCGAGTAGAGGTACTGCAGGTAGGCCTCGGCCGCGGCGCGCGTGCCCTTGCGGTCCACGTTGCGGTCCACCAGCGCCACCGGCGGCTCGGCGAGGATGCTCACCGAGGGGACGATGATCTCGAACTTGTCCTTGCCCACCTCCTCGGTGAGCAGGAACGCCTCGTTCTCCCAGGCGATGAGCACGTCGCCCAGGCCGCGCTCGGCGAAGGTGGTGGTGGCGCCGCGCGCCCCCGAGTCCAGCACCGGCACGTTCTTGAAGAGGCCGGAGATGAACTCCCGCGCCTTCGCCTCGTCACCGCCGGACTTGCGTAGCGCGTAGCCCCAGGCGGCCAGGTAGTTCCAGCGCGCTCCGCCGGACGTCTTCGGGTTGGGGGTGATGACGGACACGCCCTCGCGCAGCAGGTCCTCCCAGTCGCGGATGGCCTTGGGGTTGCCCTTGTGCACCACGAAGACGATGGTGGAGGTGTACGGCGAGCTGTTGTTCGGCAGCCGCGCCTGCCAGCCCTGGGAAAGGAGCTGGCCCTTGTCGTGGAGCATGTCGATGTCGTACGCGAGCGCCAGCGTCACCACGTCCGCGTCCAGCCCATCGATGACGGCGCGCGCCTGCTTGCCGGAGCCGCCGTGGGACTGCTTGATGACCAGCTTCGTCCCGTGCTTCGTCTCCCACTGCTTCGCGAAGGCGGCGTTGAGGTCCGTGTAGAGCTCGCGCGTGGGGTCGTAGGAGACGTTGAGCAGGGTGATGGGCTCTCCCTGCGCGGCCCCCGGCTTCGAGCAGCCTCCCAGCGCGGGCACGGTGGACAGCAGCAGCCAGAGCAGCGCGGCGGTGAGCTTGCGGGTGGACGGCGACTTCATCGAAGGACCTCGGTGCAGGCGAGGGCGGCGACCCATGAAACTCGAAAGCCCACCGTCCCTCGCGGGGTGGTGGGCTTTCCAAGAGATCGCGGCCGTCAGCCTTCAGGCTTCCGGCGGGCGAGCGCCCACCCTCGTGGACCGGCGGCAACACACCTTCATGTGCAGGGGTCGGAGGGCGGACATGGACGATTCACAAAGTGCCCGGGGCACCTCCGTTTGTCAAGCAGTGTATCCGCTATAACGGATGGACATGGGGTGGGTATCCAAAGGTACGCCTTCCCTTTTATGCTTCCGGGCCCGGACTCCAGGGCCTGGAAGGGAGCAACGCATGGCGGACAGGAAGATGAACCTCGGGCGCGAGCGGAAGCTCGACTTCTCCACCTTGGAGGAGAAGGGGGACGCCTCCTGGCACTACCCGGATCTGGAGCTGACGGGGGCGACGCGCACGGCGCCGCGCGTGCCCAATGAGGACACGACGGGCAAGCTGATCGCGCCGCTCGACGAGGAGCCGGAGCCCCTGCGCACGGCGTTCTCGACGCGGGCGGTCCTCATCGCGGATCTGCTGCGGGACACGTTCTCCCGGCGGTTCTTCGGGCGCTCGCCCTACCGCGTCCTCCGGGTGGACGAGCCCGAGGGGCCCAGCACGGCGGGAGGGCTTCTGGCTCGGCAGTCCATCTCGCTCGTCGCGCGGGACGGGTCGGCGCCCTCGATCGTCTGCGGCTGGGTGGACACCGCGAAGGAGGAGGCGCACCTGCGCTGCTACGAGTCGGTGGCCCTTCGCTACGCGTCCCACCATGGCATGGAGTTGGACCTCTCGCCGGAGCACTACGAGCGCTTCCTGGAAACCCTGGTGGATGCGCTGATCTCCGGCGGCATCAAGGTCCGGGTGCTCGTGCTGGACGAGGAGGGCGTCGCGCTGAAGCAGGCGCAGGCGGTGGAGGGGGGCGGCCCGGCGCCGCGGGCCAAGGGGCGGCGCGGGTGGGGGAGCCGGTTGCTGGTGCTGACGTTCGTGCTGGGGCTGGTGGCGGGGCGGCTGGTGCCCTGGGCGGGGGTGGACTCGGCCATGGTGGCGGTGGTCCGGGGGGCCGATGCCGCCTGGGCGCACGTGTCGGCCCGGGTGGGTTCCGTCCGCTGACGTCGAGGGGGGGTGCCATCCGCCTGAAAACGTGGCAAGAGGCGCTCCCGGGCGAGGCGAGCCAGGGCGCCTGGTGCATGCAACGGATGGGGGGATGAACGGGAGACACGATGGGTGCGAACACGGAAGTTTGTGAAACGCGGGTGTTCGTGGGGCTGCTCGGAATGGAGGAGGCGTGATGGATTGGCGGCTTCCGAAGGGTGTGACGCGCATGGTGCTGGTGCGGCACGGGCAGCCCGTGGAGGAGATGCGGGGCCGGTGCTACGGGCGGCTGGACGTGGGCCTGTCCTCCGTGGGCCGGTTGCAGGCCGAGCGCGCCGCGCGTTTCCTGTCCGAGGCGCCCCTGCTGCGCATCTACACGAGCCCACGCCAGCGGGCGATGGAGAGCGCGGCCCCCCTGGCGGAGTTGAAGGGGATGGCGGTGGACACGGAGGCGGCGTTCCGGGAGATCGACTTCGGTCTCTTCGAGGGGCTCAGCTACGAGGAGGCGGAGCAGCGCTACCCGGAGGTGTACGCCGAGTGGATGGCGCATCCGACGCGGGTGCGCTTCCCGGAGGGGGAGAGCTACCCGGAGATGCGCGAGCGGGTGCTGTCGGCGGGCCGGGTGCTGCGGACGCGGCATGCGGGCGAGACGTTCGTGCTGGTGTCGCACGGCGGGGTGAACCGGACGCTGCTGGCCGAGGCGTTGGGCCTGCCGGACGCCAACCTGTTCCGGATGGAGCAGGGGTACGCGTCGGTGAACATCATCGACTTCTATGGGGACGAGCCCATCGTGAAGCTGATGAACATGACGTTCGGCTAGGGAGGGGTCCCTCTCGGGGGGGGCGTCGATGCCGGGCCAGGAAGTCGGATAGACTGGCCTTCCATGGAAGCCGCTGCCCCCCAAGTGCCGCACTCCGCTCGCCTGCTGCAGGAGTACCTGGATCAGGACGTCGTCCCGCGCGAGATGTCCATCGCGCGCTTCATGCGCGGGATGAACCTGCTGAGCTGTACGGCCGCGCTGCTGCTCGCCGGGGTGATTGGCTGGCGGCTCGCGGTGGCCATCGCGGGGCTGACGGGCGGACTGAGCATCTACTACACGCTCATGCTGCGGGAGCTGCGGCGGGGCGGCTTCCACCCCGCGATGCAGTGGATGGACAGCGCCATCACCGTGTCCATCCCGGCCGCGGTGTTCGTCATGGACGTGTACTCCCAGGGCGCGGTGTACGCGCTCACCACGCCGCCCCTGGTGGCCTGGGGCGCGCTCATCGTGGTGTGTGCGCTCCGGGCGGGCAAGACGCTGGCGTACGCGGCGGCGGCGCTCGCGGCGCTGGAGTACATGGGCCTGTACCTGCTGGTGGCCCAGCCCCGGCTCCCGCCCGAGTCTCTGAGCACCCTGACGTTCCCCATGGTGCTGATGCGCTGCGTGTTCCTCTTCTGCTACGGGCCGCTGGCGGCGACGCTGGCCAGCGTCATCGTGAAGAAGGCCGAGGACGCGCTGCGCGCCATCCGTGAGAAGGACGTGATGGGGAAGTACTTCCTCCACGAGCGCCTCGGCGTGGGCGGCATGGCCGAGGTGTTCCGCGCCACCTACAGCCCCGAGGGCGGCTTCGAGAAGCAGGTGGCCATCAAGCGCATCCTCCCGGCGTACGCGGACAACGAGGAGTTCCTCGGCCTGTTCCGCCGTGAGGCGGAGCTGGGCTCGCTCCTCATCCACCCCAACATCGTCCAGGTGCTCGACCTGGGGCGGCACCAGGGCACGGTCTTCCTCGCCATGGAGTTCGTGGACGGCATGCCGCTGAGCTCGTTGCTGCGGCGCGTGTACTGGAAGCGGCTGCCTCCGGCGGCGGTGGCCTACCTCGGCGTGGAGATCGCCGCCGCGCTGAACTACATGCACGGCCGCACGGGCCCCAAGGGCGAGCCGCTCGGCCTGGTGCACCGCGACCTCAACCCGCCCAACGTCCTGCTGTCGCGCATCGGCGAGGTGAAGCTGTCGGACTTCGGCATCGCGCGCGCGGCCAACCAGCTCGCCCTCACCCAGGCGCAGACGGTGCGCGGCAAGGCGGGCTACATGGCGCCGGAGCAGGCCTACGGCAAGCCCCTGGATGGCCGGGCGGACCTCTTCGCCCTCGGCCTCACCCTCCACGAGGCCCTCACCGGCCAGCGCCTGTTGCGGGGCGAGAACGAGGCGGCGCTGATGGTCTCCTCCACCGAGCAGCCGCTGCTGCCGCCCTCCCACTCCGTGCCCGGCATCTCGCCCGCGCTGGACGCCATCATCATGGGACTGCTCCAGCGCGACCTGTCGCTGCGCACGCCCTCGGCCGAGGCGCTGCAGCGCCAGCTCCTGGCGCTCACCGGTGCGGAGGCGCCCTATCCCCATGGACGGCAGCAGCTCATCGAGGCCCTGCGCGAGGCCACCACGCTGACCTCCGCGCCCGTCAAACCCCTGCAGCTCACGCCCGACATGGCCCTCACCGAGCAGGCCGATGCCGTCCCGCGGACCCGCGCCGCCGGCCGGTGAGGGAGATACCGGAAAGAGAGAGAGACAGGATGCCCAAGCGACGGGCACCCTGTCTCCCGCCCACTCAGCGCGTCGCCACCGGAGCGGTGACTCGGACCTCGTCCGGCTTCACGGGCACCTTCTCCGCCTTCAGCGTCGTCGGGCCCTGCAGCGTCAGGTACGGCTTGAGCTTCAGGAACTGCTTCTTGCCGAAGCCCTTCACCCGCACCAGCTCCTCGAGGCGCTTGAAGGCCCGCTTCTCCCGCCAGGTGATGATGCGTTGCGCGGCCTTCGCGCCCACGCCCGGCAGCAGATCCAACTGAGCCACCGTCGCCTCGTTCAGGTTCACCACCCCCGTGTACTGCGTGCGCATCTTCGCCTGGGCGGCTTCCGCGCTCCCGGGCCCGAGCCACAGCAGCCCCAGCACCACGGCCACCCCCATCACCCGTCCGCTCACGAGTGGCCTCCCACCGGCAGCGAGTCCAGCCCGCCGTCCAGCCCGTAGCGCCCGCCGCCACCCGCCTGCGCCGTGTCCTTCTTGTCCCCCGCCTCGCGCACGTGCAGCTTCCCATCCAGCGGCAGCACATCCAGCAGCACGTTGAGCGAGCCATCCTTGTTCACGAAGGCGCTCCCCGCCCGCACCCAGATGCTCCCGCCCTTGCCCTCGCGGATGGAAAACACCGCCAACCGCTTCCCCGCCGTCAGCATCTCGACCACCTTTGTCCCTCTCCTTCGCGCCTCCATGGCGCGGTTGTCCTCCGCACAGAGCAGGTGTCATGCCAGCGGGGTTTCCCTCGGAGCGCGCGGGCGTGCGGCGTACAGCGGCGTCTCATGTGTCCAGTGCACGGGACGGACATGGATGCTCCCACTGAGTACTTCCAGCGCCGCTGTGCTCCCCGCCCTCACTGGCCGAGAGGCACTGGCCCGGATCACCCTCCATGCACACCCTGACCGTTACCCCCTCGTGTGCTGGAGGGCAGTCCCGTGCATTTGAAGTTCTCCGCCCTCGCTTCTCAGTTTCTCGATGATCCTCACTCCGTGCGGCACGCGGTGCGCTGGCCGGTGCTGGTGTGGGAGGCACCTCCCATGGGAGTGCGTCCCCTCTTCACCCGAAGCACGATGACGGGCCTTTCGCTGCGCCGGCCCACGCTCGCCGAGCCGCTCGTGCTCGAAGTGCGCAAGCGCCCACAGGGCATCACCACGCCCGTGCCTGGCATCACCCTGGGGCGTACGCCGGAAAACGACATCATCGTCGAGGATCCCACGGTCTCGCGGGTGCACGCCACCTTCAACGAGGAGAAGCACACGGGCGTCTGGTACGTCGCCGACGACGGCAGCCACAACGGCACGTGGCACAACGGCACGCTGCTGATCCCCGGCCGGCCCACGCCGCTGTTCGGCCGGGCCTCGCTGCGCTTCGGCGATGTGCTGGCCACCTTCGTCGACTTCTCCGCCTTCAACCAGTTCATCCTCGACTGGCTGGATCGCCACTCCCGCGGTCCCCGGGTGGCGCACGTCACCGAGGGTGGCTTGACGCGCGGGGGTTGAGCCCCTAGGAAGGGCCTGCCCTTGGGTGCCCATACCGGGCTTTCAAGAGGGAAGCCGGTGCGAGTCCGGCGCGGTCCCGCCACTGTGATCGGGTAGCCCTGGAGGTCAGGGCAGGGGTCCTCGGCAGTCGCCACTCCAGCCTCGCGGCCGGGGGAAGGTGGAGGAGCCCTTCTGGGAGACGCGGCGTGCGTCTCGGCCGGAGTCCGACAGCCAGGAGACCTGCCCAGGGGTGTGGGCGCGAGTTGCCCGCGTTTGCCTTCTCTCTTCGTCGGAGAGAGCGGAAGGCGGGTTCATGCGGCGGTCGCACCTCGCCGGGCGGTGGCTCTGCCTGGCGCTCAGCACGAGTGGTTCCGCGCTTGCGCAGCAGGCGGCGGCGCCTCCCCAGGAAACTCCAGCTCCGCCGGCCGAGGGCGCGCCCGAGGGCGAGCCTTTTCGCGTCCCCACGTTGGAGGTGGTGGGAAAGGCCAGCGCTCCCGAGCCCCCTGACTCGGCGTCGCGGAGGGATCCGAGCGGCGCCCTCACCGTCATCCAGGTGGACGGGTTCGGCGGCGCGGCCCGGGACACCGCGGCGATGCTGTCCACCGCTCCCGGCGTTACGCTCCAGGACGTGGGCGGCTACGGGCAGAGCAAGAGCCTCGTGGTGCGGGGCGCGTCCTCCAACGCGACGCTGGTGCTGCTCGATGGCATTCCCCTCAATGGACCCGGAGGCATCGCGGATCTGTCGCGCGTGCCCGCGGCGATGGCCGAGCGCTTCGAGGTGCTGCGAGGCGGCGCCGGAGCACGCTACGGCACCGGGGGACTGGGAGGCGCCGTCAACATCATCACCCGCCGCCCCGGCAAGGACGCGCGCGTGGCGGGCGAGCTCTCCTATGGGAGCTGGGACACGGCACAGGGCTGGCTGTCCGCCTCGGGGCCGCTCGCGGGTGGCGAGGCACTGGTGCTCGTCCATGGAGGCTCCTCCAGTGGACGCTTCCCGTACCTCTTCGATCCGAGCCCCACGCTGCCCGGGGACGCGCTCCTCGAGCAGCGGCGCACCAACAACGATGCGCGTGGGGCAGGGGGCCTGCTGCGGCTGCGGCGCGCGCTGGGCCGGGGTTTCTCCGCGGACCTGTTGGGCGAGCTCTCCTTCGATGAGCGGGGCCTCGCGGGCACCGCGCAGAACCCGAGCGGGGACGCGCGGCAGTCGGGAGGGCGAGGCTCGGCGAGCCTGCGGGTGACGGGCAAGCTGCCAGGAGGCGTGCGGACGAACGCGCGCGCGTACTTCCGCCGGGACCGGGTGGCGCTGTCGGGCGGCCTCTGGAGCCAGTCGGAGCCGCAGGTGCAGCAGTTGGGCGGGGTGGAGCTGGAGGGGCACATGCTGCTGGGCGGGTGGCATGCGCTGTCCGCGCTGGTGAGCGTGGGCGGTGAGTCCGTGACCGCCGCGGACACGAACGAGGCCGCCGGGGGAGACCCGGCGTGGCTGCGCGCGAGCGTGATGGCGATGGACGAGGTGCTGCTGTGGGACGGGCAGCTCACCCTCGCGCCCTCGCTGCGTGTGGAGCGGGCGGGCCCGTACACACTGCTGTCTCCGAAGGTGGGCGTCACCGTGGAGCTGCCCTTGGACTTCGAGCTGCGCGCCAACGCGGGCCGGGCCCACCGCGCGCCCTCCTTCCTGGAGCTGTACGTGCGCCAGGGCACGCTGCTGCCCAATCCGGACCTGCGCCCCGAGAGCGCCCTGTACGCGGACGCGGCGGTGGTGCACCGCTCGGAAGAGTCCTTCGCCTCGGTGGGCGGCTTCGCCAGCCTCTACGAGAACCTCATCTCCTACGAGGCCTACCCGCCCGGCGCGGCCAGGCCGTACAACTTCGCCAACGCGCGGGTGCTGGGGCTCGAGGCCGAGGGCGAGTGGCGGCCCCATCCGCTGCTCTCCGGTGCCTTCAGCTACACGTTCACCGTGTCGAGTGACCTGCAACGGGATGAGCGTTTCTACCTGCGCGAGCTGCCCTACCGGCCCCGGCACAAGCTGGCCGCGCGGGTGATGGGCGGACCCCGGTGGCTCACGGGGCGCATGGAGGTGGTGGCCCAGTCGGCCCACGCGCTCACCCGGGATGGCTCGATGTCGCTGCCCGGACGCGCCTTCGTCCATGCCGGAGTGGCCAGCACCTTCGGCGCTCGTCCGGAGCTCACGGTCTCCTGCGAGGTGAAGAACCTCTTCGACGCTCGCGCCGAGGACTTCGTCGGCTACCCGCTCCCCGGGCGCGCCGTGTACCTGTCGGTGTCGGGGGCTTTCCCCGGGACGGATTCTCCATGATTCGGAATGACCCTCACCCCAGCCCTCTCCCAAAGGGAGAGGGAGCATCCACGGTGCTGCTCCTGGTGACGCTGTCCCTGTTGCTGGCGGGGTGCCCGGACGAGGGCCCTCTCTGCTCCGAGGGGCAGACCCGCTGCGGCGATACGTGCGTGGACCTCTCCAGCACGTCGTCCCACTGTGGGGCCTGTGGTGTGGCCTGCTCCGCCACGGAGGTCTGTGTCGAGGGCGGTTGTCAGTGCCGCTCGGGCTCCACGCTGTGCGGAGGGGAGTGCGTCGTCACCGCGTCGGACCCGGCCCACTGTGGTGGCTGTGCGGGCGAGGGCGGCACGGCCTGCGCTCCGGACCAGGTGTGCGAGCAGGGGCAGTGCAAGGCGGCCTGCACCCTCGCGTCCTCCGAGCGCTGTGACCGCTCGTGCGTGGACCTGGACACGGATGCCTTCCACTGCGGTGCGTGCGGCAACGTGTGCGCGGACTCGCGGAGCTGCCGTGGGGGCAGCTGCACCTATGACCTCGTTGCTTCATGCTTCAACACCGGGCAGGTGGTGGGCATCCAGGCGGGGCCGGATGTGAAGGGGCCCTCGGTGGCGGTGGGGACCAATCCGCAGACCGTCGCACGCATGCAGGATGCCGTGCTGGTGCTGGATGCGTCCATGCGGCTGCTCCAGGCCCGGCTCTCCGACTATGGCGAGCTGCCCGCCCGGAACACCACCGGCCTGGTTCCCAATCACCTCCTCGTCCAAGAGCCCTACGTCTTCATCCTCAACTCCACGAGCAACACGCTGCAGGTGCTCCGGCGCGACGAGGAGCCCGCGGGAGGGACGGGTCCGCGCTTCCCCGATGGCATCACCCTCACCGACGTGGGCAGCGTGAATTTCGGCGCGAACACCAACCCGTATGGCTTCACGCTGGAGGGCTCGGACGTGTACGTCACGCTGCTGGGCAACCTGCAGACGGATGCCTCCGCGGGCGGCAAGGTGGTCCGGGTCTCGGTGGCGGACCCCACCGCGCCCACCGTCACGGACACCTTCCCGCTGCCCACGGGCGAGGCCTTGAAGCCCTTCCCGGGCCGCACCACCGCCCCCACGCCCGCGGGCATCGCCATGCTCCAGGGCCGGGTGTACGCCGCGCTCGGCAACCTGGACCCCCGGGACTTCTCCGTTGGAGGCCCCGGGTTGCTGGCCCGAATCGATCCCGTCTCCCGTGCGGTGGAGTTGCTGGAACTCGGCACGGGCTGCCTCAACCCCTTCTGGGTCGTCCCCGTGGGCGAGCGGCTGCTCGTGAGCTGTGGTGGCTCGGCGACCTACGACCGCAACTTCAACCTCATCGACGTGCAGGGCACGGGCCTGGTGCTGCTCGGCACGGACGGCCGCGTGCTGGACTCGTTCGCGTTGCGATGCCCGGAGGGGACCTCTTGCCCGCTTCCTTCCGCCGGCCGGTTCTCCGTGGTGGGCAGCCGCGCCTATGTGGGCGACAACAACGCGGGCCGCGTCTTCGTCATCGAGGTGGTGGGCGACTCGCTCGTGGAGCGGCGTGGGCTGGGGCCTGGTGCCGAGCCTCCCATCCTCGCCTGTCCGCGCAGCCGTGGGCCCTCCCTTGTCGGTGATGTCGTCGCGATTCCCTGAGCCTCCCATGAAGACCCGTCTCGCTCCGTTCGTCCTGCTCGCCGCGCTGTGCCTCGTCACCGCCGCGCACGCGGCTCCCCCCCAGGGAGGCCCTCGCTTCCTGGGCCCCAAGCCTCCCGAGAAGGTGAAGCGCGTGGTGACGCTCGTTCCATCGCTGACGGAGACGGTGATGGCCCTGGGCGCGGGGAGCACGCTCGTGGGCGTCTCCCGCTTCGACGAGGCGAAGGAGGTGGCCGGTCTGCCCCGGGTGGGGGGCTTCATCGACCCGTCCGTTGAGAGGGTGGTGGCGCTCAAGCCGGACCTCGTGCTCGTCCAGCCGGGGCCCGGCAACCAGCGGCCCGTGGAGAAGCTGGCGGAGATCGGTGTGCCCGTGCTGTTGCTGCCCCTGCACACCGTGGCCGATACCCTGGCGGCCCTGCGTGCTGTCGGAGGGGCACTCGGGAGGGAGAAGGAGGCCGGTGCCATCATCCAGCGAATCGAGTCCACCCGAGCCCGCATCCGTGAGACCGCCAAGGCACTGAAGCCGCCCCGGGTGCTGTTCGCCTATGGCTTCGAGCCGCTCGTCGTCGCCGGGCCCGGCTCCTTCGCGGACGAGCTGTTGCGCGACGCGGGCGCCATCAACGTGGCGGCGGACGCGGGCTCGGCGTATTCCGTCTACTCCGTCGAGCGGGCGTTGCGTGCGCGGCCGGACGTGGTGGTGGATGCCGCGGACGTGGACGTGGGCAAGGACAAGCTCGCCGCGCTCCCGGGGCTCTCGCAGGCCCGGTGGGTGGAGGTGCCGTCGATGGCGTTGCTGCAGCCGGGGCCCTCGCTGGGGCAGGGTCTGGAGGAGCTGTTCTGGCTGTTGCACCCCTCCGCGAAGCCCGAGGCGGGTGAATCACTAAATCCGTGAATCGTTCTTCGAACTCACGGAGGGAATGTTTTGAGCCAATCAAAAGCCTCTTGTAGGGACAGGGCTCGCCTGGGCTGGACCTCGCGCAAAACCTTCCATTCCTCGCCTTGGTCTTCCGTTACAATGAGGGAATTTGGATCGTGCTCTACTTCTAGCGCAATCAACCAGTCGGTAGTCATTGGCATCCGTCCTGGTTCCACTTCAAACCCCTCCTTGAGAGTCCCCCCAATCGTTCCTTTCTTGGCGGTTTCCCAGGCTTGATGTGTACGATACCTTTGGAAGAGTAGATCGGCCCAGGTAGACGCAAGAGAACGGTCGAAGCGCATTTCGAAGACGTGTACGCCCAGTTGCCCCAGCAGGTCGTCGAACAAATTCGACGAGAAGAGCTTTCCTTCATCTGCGCATTTTACTTGCATCTGCCTACGTCTCTCGAGGTAGACCTGTGGATGCACAACGATTGTCACAGGCTTGCCCCGAGCCAATCGCGTGAGTTCGCGTAGGTTCTTGGGGTTGCGAGAAACGTTGGAATCAATCCAAAGGAGCTGCATGGCTCAGCTTTCCACGGACGGCTCGTCATTTGCTCCCAGTAGCTCTTCGAGTTCTTCCGTTTTCCACGCAGCCCATCGCTTTCGATCATCCCGCAGGAACCAGAGCATTCCTCCACCCTCCAGTCCCAAGTCCTGACGCATTCCTGCTGGAAGTTGCGTATAGCCCTCCGTGGTTACGTACTGCTCCTCGGCTCCTTTTTCGCGAGCATGAGCCACGAGTGCTTCTGTTTCGGGTTTTCTAACCTCGCGTATCACTCGGCTGGTGCCATTTTCTCGCCTGAACCGCACAACCTCTGGCCCGTCGAAGACCTGAACATGGCTTTCCAGAATGACTTGGTCGATCAATCCCTCCCGTACCTGTTGTTCTAGGATGTTCTTAAGCATTCGCTGGTTGGTTGCGGACAAACTCATTTCTGGTTCTGCTATGGCAACAATAGAAGCTCGTGAAGTGATGAGGGCGGCGCAGAGCGTGACGATTTGCTGCTCGCCCGAACTGAGTTCCGTTAGCTTGAGAATCTGTCGTCCGCGCTCCTCGAAGAATAACTCCGGAATGGAGTCGCGGCTGACGCGATCGATGGAAATTTCTTTTCCTTGAAGCGTCGGGAATTTACTCAGAAGCGAACCGAAAAACCTCCAGCGTTCGCGCTCAAGAGGTTCCAAGGACAACCGTAGCGATAGCAGTTTCTCGGCGAGCAGGGGTGATAAGGTTTCCAATGCCTCTTGTTGGTAGGCGTCATCTGCTCTCCACGAACCTCGACGATGTTCGTCGAGGATGAAGAGAGGGCGACTCCTTGGTCCATGAGGAGTTTCAAGCAGATTTCGGAGTGACTTGCTTGCTGAGGGTGAAAGACTTGAATAGTCATCCTCGGTCACTTCACTCAGAGTCCTTTTGGGCAGGACCAAAAATCCCACAGACAGGAAGAGATCTGAACCGGAAGGGGTGAGTTGCACTCGATAGGCGCCAAGTGGTTCCTGGTCGAACCGAACCTCTATATTCATTGATTCCCAACTGCCGGTCGGCCAGTCTCTCCGCCTTGGAGTGAAGCCGTCTGGCGGATGCGGCGCATCCCACTCGCACCGCAATGAGGGATCAGTGCTCAGGAGCGTTCCAGCTCGCCACCTCATCCAATAGGTAAGGGCTCTGAAGAAAAGGTCCAAGGCCTCTAGTGCGTTCGACTTGCCCGCTCCATTGTCGCCATGGAAAACCGCCAGTACATCGGCATGATTGCGCGTATGGAGCGGTATCACCGTTCGCTCATGGAAAGTGCGGAAGCGAGTGATGGCGATTTCCGCGATACGCAGGGATGGTCGTTTGTCGGAGGTGTCCATGTTCAGGATCTCGCGGGGCAGTATGCCAGCAAAATGCTCGCGCATGCGCGGTGTGAACGATGCGTGAGCCGGGGTCGGCAGACGCTCATCTCCTCCGTCCCGCCCCCGGAAGGAAAGGGGGCTTCACTCCGGCCCGGGCGTTCGGGCTCGGCGGGGCGTTCCTCGTCCTGCTGCTCGGCGCGTTCCTCCTGTCCATCCTCTTCGGCGATCAGTCCATCCCCGTCGCAGCGGTCTTCGGTGACCCCAACTCCATCGACACCGCCATCTTCTGGTCCCTCCGCCTGCCACGTGCCGTGCTGGCGGCGGTCGTCGGCGCGGGGCTCGCCGCCTCTGGAGGCACATTGCAGGGGGTGCTGCGCAATCCGCTGGCGGATCCCTTCGTCCTTGGAGTCTCCGGTGGTGCGGCGCTCGGGGCCACCATCGCCCTGGCCTTGGGTTTCGCCACCGTGGGCGAGGTGGCTCCAGGCCTCGGGGGCGGGCTCGAGCGCCTCTCGGCTCCGGCCCTGTTGGCCTTCCTCGGCGCAGCGGCGTCCATGCTCTTCGTGCTCGCCGCCAGCCGGGGGCATGGAGGCCGCGCGCCCTATGCCGCGCTCCTCACGGGCGTCGTCTTCAACGCCTTCGCCTCCGCCGCCATCACCCTCGTCAAGACGCTCTCCGACCCGAACCGGTTGGGGGAGCTCCTCTACTGGCTCGCTGGTTCCCTCGGCTACGAGAGCACTGGCACGCTCGTCCTGTCCGCGCTCCTGCAGGCCGTGACCATTGGCGTAATGGTCGCGCTCTCGGGGCGGCTCAACCTGCTCTCGCTGGGGGATGAAGACGCGGCGTCGCTCGGGGTGTCCGTGGCCCGGACGCGGCGGTGGTTGCTGCTCGCCGCGAGCGCCAGCGTGTCGGGGGCCGTGGTGCTCACGGGGCTCATCGGCTTCGTGGGACTCATCGTGCCCCACCTGCTCCGGCTGGCCTTCGGGCCGGACCAGCGGCTGCTCGTGCCGCTCTCGGCGCTCGGGGGCGCGGTGTTCCTCATGCTCTCGGACCTGCTGGCGCGGCTGGCCATCCCGCTGTTCGGGGGCGAGCCTCCCGTGGGCGCCGTGACGGCGTTGCTCGGCGGGCCGTTGTTCCTGGCGCTCCTGTACCGGCGCGGGCGGATCCCGGTGGCCTGAGGGGCAGGCGGGCCCCGCCGTGTTTCGAGCGTTGTCAGGAACGGATTTGAGCCGCGTCTTTTCTCGATGAAAGGAGCGGTGACCATGACGACGCAGGGCCCGATGAACCTCAAGCACCTCAACGACACTGACGCTGGCATCGACGCGCTCTCGCGTCCCGGTCTGGATACCGCTCTGGACCTCCTGCTCGGCCTCGAGTTGATGGGTGGTCTACCGCCCGGACTCTGAAGCTTCCGCGTCCTCGTCCCAGACGAGGCACGGGACTCAGAGGCCGGGCTCCCAGAAATGGACCCGGCCTCTTGCTTTTCCGGGTCCTGATCTCCTGCCCCGTTCGTCTATCGGCAAGGACACCGCCCTCTCCATGCGGAAAGACGGGTTCGACACCCGTACGGGGTACTCGCAGCACAAGCTCTTGGATGCGATTGGATCGCAGCACGGCCGTCTACCGTGTGAACAGGGTTCGATTCCCTGCAGGAGCGCTCTCAAACGCGGCCGTGGCCGAGAGGCACGAGGCCCCTGAGCGCCACTCAGGTGTACGCGGGTTCGAATCCCGCCGGCCGCTCTTCGTAGTCCTGCAGTTCCATCGCCGGAGTAGCCCAACTCGGTAGAGGCGCCAGATCGAGAGTCTGGAGGTTGCGGGTTCGACTCCCGCTTCCGGCACTCGCAGTCACAGCAGTGGAAGCACATGCCGCGGTAGCCCAACCTGGTAGAGGTGCTGCGCTCAGAACGCAGAGGTTGCGGGTTCGAATCCCGCCCGCGGTACTCGCAGTTGACAAAGATTCCCCGCCGCCATATCCCGCGCCCCGTCTTCGGTTCTCCACCTGTGGGTGGGGATTCGAGGGAACCCGGTGCGAGTCCGGGACTGCCCCGCAGCGGTGAACGGGAACGAAAACCGTCAGGATGCACTGGTCCTCTCCCGAGGGCTGGGAAGCGACGGCCAGTAGAGAAGGTGGCCTCCTCACGAGGCCACGGTGCCCGTGAGTCCGAAAACCTGCCGAGGACCCGTGCCGGTGGCACGGACAACACCGAGGCCTCCGAGGGGAGGCAGCGGGTGCGCCGCCGTGTGCGTCCTCTGTCAGGCCGTGCCCGATTCGCATCCCGCTGCCGTTCCTCTCGAAGGCATTCCGCCCGAGGGGGCGAGGAGCAGGACGCGGATGAAGACGGGAACGATGGGTTCGGGGCGGTTCGGCCGTTTCGTGGTGGCGCTGGGTGCCCTGTCGCTGGGGCTGCTGGTGTCGGGCTGCGAGGACGAGTGCGTCGATCGGATCGACTGCACGAACAAGCGGGGCGCTCCCCCCGAGGGCCAGCAGTACCTGTGCGTGGACAACCGCTGCGAAGTGCGGGACATCGCCGCCCCGGGCACGGATGCCGGGACGGACGCGGGGACGGACGCGGGGACCGATGCCGGCACCGACGCCGGTGTCGCGTGCACGGACCTGCCGCATGATGAGAAGCTCGGCACGTTGCAACTCCAGGCGGGCTTCGCCGCCGCCGAGTCCGTGGCGCTCCCCGCGGGCATCGGCGCGGTGTCCGCCGTGCAGAGTGGCAGCGACTTCAAGCTGTATGGCTTGACGGGTGGCTCTGACAGCAGCCTCTACGCGCTCGGCACCTGGCCGGCCATCGCCGCCAGCACGACGCCCCTCCGGCCTGTCGTTCCCGAGGCGGATCAGGGCGCCAACACGTTCCCGAGCGGGTATCTCATCAACGATGGAACCCGGTTGCTGACGGGCTACACCATGCTCGGAGAGAACTTCCCCGGCAAGGTTCTCGTCTACGACACGGCCACTCCGGTCGAGTCCACCTACGTCTCCGCCGCGGGCAACTTCTCCGCCGCCGCCGTCCCCGGAGCCTTCCTCATCAACGGCGTGGGCATCGAGGGTGTGGCCGAGGGCGGCAGCGCCATCTACGCCCTGAAGACCGACGCCAAGCCCTTCCAGGGCACGAAGCTGGCGACCTTCCCGGCCGCGGGCGTCTTCAGTGGTTACACGGCCGTCACGAGCGACAACATCGCCGTGCTCGGATACGCGGCCTCCGATACCTCGACCAGCGATCCTTTCGACAGCATCAACCACCTGACCGCCGTGGCTCCCGCGGTGTACTCGCCGGCCATCTCGGGCGGGACGACCTTCGCGCTCACCAACCCCAACGCGATCGAGATCTACGCGAAGGGCGACCTCCAGGGCGTCGCGGGGTTCGGCACGGGTGTGGCGCTGCACCGCGGTACCTTCACGGCCACGAAGGACGTCTCGCGCATCGAACTGACGGTGGGCGGCATCACCCCCAGCACCGTGACCGCGGGTGACCTCACCGCCGTGCTCACCACCAGCAACACCTGCACCAACGTGGTGGGGATGACTCCCATGGGCGCGGATCTGCTCGTCGGTGTGGCGGACAAGAACGGCCGCCGGCTCGTCCGTCTCCAGCAGCGCTAATGGCCATGAAGACGCATGGCACCCTGGCGCGCTGGAGCGCCTGTCTCGTCGTGTCCCTGTTCGCCGCGGGCTGCGGGGGTCCCTCCGAGAAGGAGGAGGACCCCACGGTCCCGGTGGCCTGCGCGAGCGAGAACAACCCCTTCGCCGACAAGGTGGCCTCCTTCGTGCCCGGTGACTCCGCCGGCTTCGGTCAGGACGGCTACCCCACCATCGTGCTCGGACCGCCCCACGGCGGCGGCTCCGGCATGGGCTCGCTGGACGTGCTCTCGCTCGGCGAGCGGGGGGAAACCGTCCTCGAGTTCACCGACATCGGTGTGGTGGACGGGCCCGGCGTGGACCTGCTCGTCTTCGAGAACGCCTTCGGCAACTACGCGGAGACGGCCTTCGTCGAGGTGAGCGAGGACGGCCAGTCGTGGCACAAGTTCCCCTGCGACCCCGCGGACGCGGCCCACGGCTACCCCGGCTGCGCGGGCGTGAAGCACGTGTTCTCCAGGCCGGAGAACGGCATCAGCCCCACGGACCCGTCCGTGGCGGGGGGGGACGGCTTCGACCTGTCCACTCTTGGTGTGGCCCGGGCGCGCTTCATCCGCATCCGGGACAGCGGGCAGAACGGCTACGGCTTCACCTCCGGCGGCTTCGACCTGGACGCCGTCGCGGTGGTGAACGGTTCGCCCATCTGCGAGTGGAAGTGATGCACGGGCCCCGGCCTTTCTGGCACATCTGCACGCACGGCGACTGCCACGTCGCCCACGTGCCCGGGCAGGCGCTCCTGGAGTGCCCCTGCCACGGCTCCCGCTTCGGCGAGGATGGCCGGGTGCTGGGGCCCGCCACCCGTCCACTCCAGTCCTTCAAGGTGGCCCGGGTGGACGACTCGGTGTGGATCCACCGGCCTCGCTGATGAGTGGATCCGCCCTGGGCGGATTTGACTCCGCGTGTCAATGTGCCGCCTCCATGCGAATGGAGCGGCCGGGTCGTGTAATCTCCCCGGCGCGATGTGGCAGATCATCATCAACGGCCCGGGTTACTTCGACACTGCCTACGAGCTTCCCGAGGGCGTCACGCACCTCGGCCGCGCGGATGAGAACGACATCGTCCTCGGTGGCGATCTCGTCTCACGCCGGCACGCCCGTCTCGTGGCCGAGGGGGACCACCTGCGCATCGAGGACCTCGGCAGCCGCAATGGCAGCCGCGTCAACGGCGCGCCCCTGCAGGGCAGCATCGCCCTGCACCCCGGCGACACCATCTCCCTGGGCGAGAACACCCTCTCGGTGCGCCAGCCCAACCAGGTGGAGAACGCCGCCACCGAGATGGTGGACCTGGGCGCCGGGGGCGTGCGCCGCTTCGGCCATGGCGAGGACGTGGGGCCCTCCGTCATCCTCGCCAAGAACATCAAGAACGTGGACCTGCTGCGGGCGCTCGACAACTTCTCCAGCCCCTTCGACAGCTCCCCCGCCACCGCCGCCCCCATCGCGCCGGTGTCTCCCCAGGCTCCCCGCGGCGCTTACGAGACGCTCGTCCTCCTCTTCCACACCGCGGAGGCGCTCGCCACCGCCAGCACCCTGACGGCCTTCCTCGAGGCCACCATGGACCGGGTGCTCGAGCGCATCGACGCCACCACCGCCGTGGTGCTGCTGCGCCACCCCACCGGCGTCATGGTGCCCGCCGCCGTGCGCCACCGCGGCAAGCTCGCCAAGGGCGAGGTGCCCGTCTCCGATGGCATCATCGAGCAGGCCCTGAGCCAGGGCCGCGCGCTCCTGGTGGGCGACGTGCGCGATGACCGCCGCTTCGCCGGCCGCGAGAGCGTCATCCTCTATGGGGTGGACCGCGTACTCTGCATCCCCATCGGGCTGGAGGCCCCCTTCGCCGGCGTCCTCTACGTCAACACCTCCGCGAAGAACGAGACCGAGCTGGAGGTCATGCTCGATAGCTGCACCGCCGTGGCGCACCTGGTGGCCACCGGCGTGCAGAAGTTTTCCGCCGCCTCGTCCGGGCCCGCTGCCTCTCCCCTGCGCCACCACCTGGAGCGGTTCCTCGGCTCCGAACTGGCCGAGCGGGGCGCGGCCGAGGCCCAACGCACCGGCGGCAAGCTGCCCGGGCTGGAGGAGCGCAACCTCACCATCGTCCACGCCGAGCTCGCCAACTTTGGCGCGCTGAGCACCCGGCTCGGTGCCGCGCGCGCCACCGCGCTGCTCAACGACTTCCACACGCACCTGGGCGGGCTCGTCTTCAGCTTCGAGGGCACCCTGGAAGCATTCTTCGGCGAGTCGCTGCGCGCCCTCTTCGGCGCTCCCTCCTCCAAGCCGGACGACGCCGTGCGCGCCGTGCGGGCCGCGCTCGCCCTGCGCGCCGACTGGGAGCGCACCATGGCCCGCCGCCCCGCGGAGGAGCGGTGCGAGCTGCGCATCGGCATCAACACCGCCCGCGTCCTGGCCGGCCTGGTGGGCCCCGAGTCGCGCCCCTCCTACTCTGCCGTGGGCGAGGGCGTGAACGTGGCCTCGTGGCTCGCCGCCTCCGCCATGCCCGGCCAGGTGCTCATCACCGGCAAGACGCTCGCGGTGAGCGGCGCCCGCTTCGACGTCGTCCCCCTCGGCGAGCGCCTCCTCCGCCCCCCTCGCGACAAGGTCGCCGCCTTCGAGGTCATGGACGAGGACATCCCCCAGCTCACCAACCCCGGTGTGCGCTGAAGTGGGATGATGTGGTGGGAAAGTAGGGCGGAGGCTCGCACTCGGACCCGGAACAATGCGAGCATGGGCGCCCCCCTTGCGAGCATGAGCGCCCAGCGTCCGGCATGAACCCGTCGTCCTCGAACGCTCGACTGCGTCCGTTCCGGCCCGTGCCGTTCGGCCGGTACACGCTGCTGACCCAGCTGGCCACCGGCGGCATGGGAGAGATCTTCCTCGCGCGGCTGGAGGGCGCACAAGGCTTCGAGAAGCTGTGCGTCATCAAGAAGATATTGCCCCAGCTCGCGGCGGACCCGGAGTTCGTCGAGCGCTTCGTGGGAGAGGCGCGCACGCTGGTGAAGCTGTCGCACGGCTCCATCGCGCAGGTGCTGGACATGGGGCTGCACGAGGGCGATGCGTACATGGCCCTCGAGTACGTGGACGGCAAGGACCTGCGCAAGGTGGCGGCGCGGGCGCGGGACAGGCAGAAGCCGTTGCCGCTCACCTTCGTCCTGTTCGTGATGGGCCGGGTGCTGGACGCGCTCGCCTACGCGCACCGCAAGAAGGGCGATGACGAGGGGGAGCTCCATCTCGTGCACCGGGACATCTCGCCGCAGAACATCCTCATCTCCTACGAGGGGGAGGTGAAGGTCATCGACTTCGGCCTGGCCAAGAGCCGGCTGAGCGCGGCGAAGACGAACCCGAGCATCATCCTCGGCAAGTTCCTCTACATGTCGCCGGAGCAGGCCCGGCACCAGCCGGTGGACCGCCGAAGCGACCTGTACGCGGTGGGCCTGTGTCTGTACGAGCTCATCTCCGGGCGGAACCCCTTCGACATGCTGCCGCCGGGCGAGTTGATGTCCGCGGTGGCCCAGCCGTACGTGCAGCCGCTGGGGGAGCTGGTGCCGTCCGCGCCGCCCGCGGTGACGCAGTTGGTGATGAAGGCGCTGGCGGTGGATCCGGCCCAGCGCTTCCAGACGGCGGAGGAGCTGCGCGGCAGGTTGAACGCCTGCCTGTTGGAGTTGGACCCGGCCTCGGGCCCGGAGAGCGTCAGCCGGTACATGAGCGAGCTGTTCGGCCCGGAGTACCAGGGCGAGCGGCGGCTGCTGGCGAGCCTCCGCGAGGTGGGGCGCTTGCCGGAGCCGGAGCCCGGGGTGCAAGGCACGCCGGAGGGCGCCGCGCCGAGGCTCGCGCCGGAGCCAGGCTCGAAGTCGGGCCGGCAGGAGGGCTCCTTCGAGCCGCTCTCCTTCAAGCCCACGCCGCGCACGCGCGAGGGTGGCCCCGTCCGCGATGACGGCGAGACGCGGCCGGCCGTGCCCGCCTCGGCGATGGATGAGCCCACGCGGCCCTCCGTCGCCGTGGAGGCCATCGAGGAGTCCTGCAGGGATCGGCCGTCGCCACCGGGGGGCTCGCCCACGGTGGACATCTCGGGGCTCTCGGGCTCCGTGGCGCCCAGGAGTCCCGCTCCCGTGGTTGCGCGTGCTCCCGCCGCCTCTCCGATGCTGTCCCCGGAGCCGGGCTCCGCCTCCATGCCCCGGGCGTCCATGCCGCCCGCCGCGATGGCTCCCTCCGCGCCGCGTGTCCCGCTCACCCCGGCCGTGCCGGTTTCCGGCGCGTCGTCGGCCCCGACGCGCGAGGTGCAGGTGTCCTCCGGGCAGGACTCCCTGCCCGCCATGACCCCGTTGGAGCAGGCGATCCCCGAGCATTTCGGGCCGGTGCCCATCGAGGACACTCCCATCTGGTCGGAGCCGCTCCGCTCGGATGAGGATCTGAGCGCCATCGAGCCGTCGGGGGAGTCTCGCCCGGCGCCCCCGTTGCCTTTCGAATCGGGCGAGCCCGAGTGGGATGCCGCCGGGCAGGACCCGGACGCGGACTTCGCCCCCACGGTCCAGGGGATCCTCGAGGACGAAGTGGACGTGGGGCTGGCGGACACGAACCCGCGCATCCAAGTGCCGCGTCCGGCTCACGACGACACCCAGCCGCGCGTGGTCCTGCAGGATGTGTATCGCCAGGACACCCAGCCGCGCGTGGTGCTCGAGGAGCAGGCGGCCCGCGACTCGGATGAGGAGTTGTCCCAGGGTGGCAAGACGAGACGGCCTCGCCGCCGCGTGACGTCGACGGGCACGCCCGTGGTGTCCCCGCGTCCGGCGTCCTCCAGTCCGAGGGTGGCGGCCATCACCGCCCGGAGCAACGAGGAGCGCGAGGCCGCGAACAACCAGGGGGGTGAGGCGGAGCCGCGGGACCCGCGGGAGATCACCCGCCGCACGTCCGTCCCGGCACGGCCACTTCCGTGGAAGTGGGTCGCCGTGGCGCTCGCCCTGTTGTTGGTGGGGGGTGGCGTGGGCGCCGCCGCCTACTTCATGCCTCCCGAAGCGGAGCCGGTGGAGCCTCCGCCCGCGCGTCCTCTCTTCCCGGGGAAGAAGGCGGCCCAGGCGACGCCGCCAACTCCGGAGCCCGCGGCCGGGGAAGCTCCCGCCGCGGCCGAGCCCACGCAGATGGCTTCCGCGGACACGGAGAGCCCCGGAGCGGCGGACCCCGTCCCCGTACCGGCCGGCTCGGACACGGCCGCTGTTCCGGCGGAAGCGCTCGCCGCCGCTCCCGAGGCGGCTCCGGCCACGGCTCCCGAGGCGGCTCCGGCCGCGGCTCCCGCTGGGGACACGGGCGCTCCCGCAGGCGAGCTGTCTCCAGAGGACACCCTGCTCGCTCCACTCGCGGCTCCGTCTGGCGCCACGGCGTCCGCTCCGAGCAAGCGTCAGGTGCCGCGCAAGCGCGTGAGCTCGCGCAACCAGTCGATGTTGCAGAAGGAGTGGTCCCGCACGCGCGTGGCCTACAAGTCGCTCACCCGCATCTTCGCGTGCGAGAACCTCGACTTCCTGTGCAGCCGCTACGAGAACCTCGAGGCCGAGGTGTTGGGCATGGGGGATGGCGAGAGCGCCGAGCTGCTCGGCAAGGTGCGGGCGCTGCAGCGGGACATCCAGAAGAGGAAGAAGGGGTCCTGAATCTCCTCGAGCTCCAGGGCCTGAGCGCCGGTTATGGGCCGGCCCCCGTGCTGCACGGCGTGGACTGCGCGGTACGGGCTGGAGAGCTATGGGCGGTGCTCGGTCCCAACGGCACCGGCAAGAGCACGCTGCTGAAGAGTGTGCTCGGGGCCATGCCGTGGACGCGCGGCCACCTCCGGCTGTTGGGGCGCGAGCGGAAGGAGTGGGAGGCGCGGGAGCTCGCCCGGAACGTGGCGTGGGTGCCGCAGACGTTCGAGCCCGCCGAGGGCTTCAGCGGGCTGGAGCTGGTGTTGATGGGGCGCAGCCCGCACCTGGGCTTGTGGGGCCTCACCTCGGCGAGCGACGAGGCGGTGGCGCGCGAGGTGTTGGAGGAGCTCGGGGTGGCGTACCTGGCGGAGCGCTCCTGCGAGGCCATGTCGGGAGGCGAGCGCCGGATGCTGCTGCTGGCGCGCGGGCTGGTGCAGCAACCGAAGCTGTTGCTGCTGGATGAGCCCACGGCGTTCCTGGACGTGGCCCACCAGGTGGGCGCGCTAGAGCGGGTGCGCGCGCGGGTGGACGAGGGCCTGGGCGCGGTGGCGGTGCTCCACGACGTCAACCTCGCGGCGGCCTTCGCCACCCACGTGTTGCTGTTGCGCGACGGGAACGTGCTGGCCCAGGGGCCCGCGCCGGAAGTGCTCCAGCGCGAGCGGCTCGAGGCCCTCTATGGCGTGCCCATGGAGATGGCGAGCGCGCCCTCGGGAGCACGCCTGTTCGCCCCTCGCGCGCGGTGGACGGCCGAGGGGCGTTAGACCTCTAGTGGCTCTTGAGCTGGTCCTGGGCCAACTTCCGGGCGTTGTCCGGGCCCGCGCCCACGCCCAGGGGAGCGGGCCTGCGCTCACGGGGAATCGACTGCGGGGTGCTGAGCATGTAGGGCCCCTGGTCTTCCTGGGCCGAGTTGTCCGGGCGTTTCTTCCAGTTCTCGGGCATGGCGACTCCCTGGTCGCCACCGCCGCCGGTTCCCACCGAGCTGTTCTGGGCCTCCGACGCCGCGGGGCTCTTGTACTTCTGGTTGATGGGCTCGTAGGGCTTGCTCACCTGCTGCGCACCCTCCTCCTGACGGGGGACGCACCCCGTGGCCAGCGCCCCACCCAACCCCAGAACCATCGTCCATCCCAACCAGCGCTTCATCGTCTCTCTCCTGACGGAAATCCGGGTCCTGACGTCCCTTGAAGGTAGGGATGGAGAGGGAAGCGACCACACCAGGCGGGAGCGCCTGCCTGGCTGCCCGTCCTCCTCCTGAACAGTGTCCGATGGAGGAAGGCCCCGCGCGGAGCAGGTGTCCGAGGCGGGTGGGCGTGGGACGCTGGCGGCTTTGACTCGAAGGCGGGCGTCGCGGAGATGGACTCTTCTTCTCAGTCGGGCAGCACGGTACTCGGCAGGCTGGAGCGCCTGGTGCTGAGGCTGCTGGCGGCCACCAACCGGCTCCGATTGCCAGGGCCCTCGGTGCTGCCCGTGGCGGGCGCGGTGGTGGGGCTCTACAGCGGGTTGGCCGCGGGCCTCTTCGCCAACCTCATCGCGCTCGTCAGCGGGGTGGCCCTGGGCTTCCCCCGGGTGTTGAACGCGCTGCTGCCGGAGTCCGGCACGCGGGAGGCGCTGGCCCGGGCCTTCTCCGAGGCGCGCTGGCACTTCGAGTACCTCATCGTCGGCGTCCCCCTGAGCGTGGGCGCGTTGGTGCTCGCGCGCTTCATCCTGCCCGGAGGGCCTCGGGACCAGGTGAAGCGGCGGTTGAAGGTGCTGGGACTGCTGGTGCTGGGGGGGCTGTCGCTCTACTACCCGCTGGTGGCGCTGGCGGCGATGAACTCGGTGCTGGGCCACATGCACGACATGGGGCGGAGCATCCGGCACCTGCAGCCCTGGCTGGTTCCGCTGTTGCCCATGGTGGGGGGTCTGCTGGTGGGGCACGTGCTGCGCAACCGGCCCGAGACGCATGGCCACGGCGTGCCCGAGGTGGTCAAGGCGGTGGAGCGTGAGGGCTGGCTCTCCGGGCGGGACGGGGTGCTGAAGCTGGTGGCGAGCGCCATCACCATCGGCACGGGCGGCTCGGCGGGGCGCGAGGGGCCCATCGTCTTCGGAGGCGCGGCGTTCGGCTCGGCGGTGGGGCGTACGCTGGGCTTCACCCGGCGCGAGCTGGCCATCCTCCTGGCGAGTGGCGCGGGCGCGGGCATCGCCGCCTCCTTCAATGCGCCCATCGCTGGCGCCATCTTCGCGATGGAGATCATCCTGCGCGAGTTCCAGCTGCGCGTCTTCTCGCCCATCATCCTCGCGAGCGTCACGGCCACCATGGTGGGCCGGGGCGTCATGGGCAACGCGGCGATGATTCAGCGCGTGTCCTACAGCATGGTGAGCGGCTGGGAGATCGTCTTCTACGCGGCGCTGGGGCTGGTGACGGGAGTGTTGGCGTACGTCTTCATCCGGTTGATGCACGGAGTGGAGGAGTTCTTCCAGGGGAAGAAGCCGGGGAGGCTGAGCGCCTTCCTGGGACGGCAGCCGCTGCCGCTGAGGGCGGCACTGGGAGGACTGCTGGTGGGGTGCCTGGCGCTGGTGCACCCGGTGGTGTGGGGCACGGGCCACGAGTCCATCAACGAGGCGGCGCTGCGGGCGCTGCCGCTGGTGCTGCTGGCCTCGGGGTTCGTGCTGAAGCTGGTGGCCACGGCGCTCACGCTGGGCTCGGGCGGGTCGGGAGGGACGTTCTTCCCCATGACGGTGATGGGAGCGCTGGCGGGAGGGGCCTTCGGGGAGGTGCTTCACGCGGCCATGCCCAACATCACCGCGCCGAGCGGGGCCTACGCGATGGTGGGGATGGGCGGGGCGGTGGCGGCGCTCACGCGGGGGCCGCTCACGGGGCTGATGATGGTGTACGAGCTGAGCGGCAACTACGCCATCATCCTGCCGCTGATGGTGACGTGCACGCTGGCCTCGGCGCTGTGCCACACACTGGTGGAGCGGCGGGCGGGAGGCGAGCCGCACACGCTGCGGCGCACGCCGGTGCGGGCGCTGGTGGTGTGGATGGAGGCGGTGGGGCCGGAGTTGCCGGCCTCGGCGCTGCGCGAGCGGCTGCTCACCGCGCCGGTGGCGGCGTTGCCGGTGCGGGGCACGGAGGGGAAGTTGGTGGGTGTGGTGACCGCGAGCATGCTGGGCGAGCGCTGGCGGCAGTTGGGCGGTGAGTCCACGGTGGCGGCGCTGGCGGACATGGTGCCGCCGGTGTCCACGGACACGCCGGTGGGCGAGGCGCTCGCGGCCATGGACATACAGCTCGTGGACGCGCTGCCGGTGCAGGGGGACGGGCAGGTGGGGGTGGTAACGCGCGTGGGGCTCGAGCGCTTCCTGCGGAGGGAGCAGCGCAAGCTCCAGACCGAGCCTCCCGTCTCCGCGACGGAGATTCCGCGGTAGGGGTGAAGCGAAGGGCTATGCTGCCGGCGCGTGGGACGGGTGTTGCTCTCTGGAGAAGGACACATGCGCTGGCGATGGGTGTTCGCGTTCTGGGTGTGGCTGGTGGTGGCGACGGGGTGCCCGGAGACCTGGAGGGAAGGCGGCACCATCGACCGGGCGATGGCGCAGGACATTGAAGAGGAGTTGCACCGGCACGACTGTCCCTTGAGCAAGGAGGAGTGGAGGGAGAAATGTAGAGGTTCTCCTGACCAGCGGGAGCAGTTCGAGTGCCCCCATGAGTGTCAGTACAGGGCCGACCCGTGATGCGTTGGCGCACCCCCCTTGCCGTTGTGCTGGGCCTGCTCCTGCTCCTGCCGTTGGCCTGGGCCCTCCATACAGCCCTGCTGGGAGGATTGCGCCCGACGCCAGAGGCGAAGGTCGTCCCGATGCTGTCGCCCGGAGAGCGACAAAGCCTGATGACCTACGAGCGTCCCTGCTCTGGCCGCAAGGACTGCGAGCCACCGCTGGCGTGCTTTTTCAATGAGCGCGCGATGTGGAGGTACTGCACCGACAGCCGGTGCATGACGGATCAGCAATGCTCGGAAGACATGGTGTGCCGCACGGTGGAGACCTCGAGAGCGGGGCCTCACATCCGTCATTGCACGCTCGTGGGGGTGCGCAAGGAGGGGGAGCCCTGCTCGGACATGTCGTCTTCGCGTGAAGCGGCGTGCGAGCGCGGCCTCTTGTGCCAGGGCGACCGGTGCGGACGGCCGTGCCGGGTGGAAGAGCCCGGGAGTTGTCCGGAGGGATTCTTCTGCCGGGAGGGCCTCAATGGCCCTTCCTGCCTGCCCACGTGTGAGGGCCGCGCGTGTCCCGAGGGCGAGGCCTGCGTCCAGTTTGATGAAGGCGTGTCGGTGTGTGCACGGGTGCATGGCCAGAACTGCCAGCAGACGCCCTGCCCTGGCGAGCAGAAGTGCTCTGTCCAGAGATCCTTCGACCACCCGCGCGAGGCCTGGGGCACGTGTCTCATCCCTTGTGGTGAGGACACGCCTTCCTGCCCCGAGGGCTTCGTCTGCCGGATGAGTTACTGCAGGAAGACCTGTGAGCCGACCGTCCCCGATTCCTGCGGACCCCATTACAAGTGTTACCGCTACTCCGAGAAAATCCCCTGGACCTGCAGTCCGGACCTGTGAGGCACGCGGCTTCCTCCCGGACCCCATCTCTGGAGTCAATCCCGCCGGGATGACGGGCGCGGTAGGTTCGTGCTTGCCGCGGGCAGGGGCCTCTCCTAGCCCGGATTATTCACCAGGGCTTGGCGAGGAGCCGAAAAGAGGTTGTGTACGGGCCCCTGGGGGCGCGCTCTGGCTCGTCGCCCCTATCTGTCAGGTGAGCGGCAGCAAGGTTGGCCAAGGGGCCCAAAATCTGT
>DASQMW010000184.1:0-2958 GCA_035645295.1 Archangium sp. | reverse complement strand
TCCTCGGTCTGGGAGAGCGTGCCCTGCGTCTCGGCGAGCGTCTGGGCGGTGGCCTCCAGCTCGCCCCGGGTGCTGGCCAGGGTCTCCTCGGTGGCGGAGAGACGGCCCTGCGTGTCGGCCAGCGTGGTCTGCGTCTCCGAGAGCGTGGTCTGCGTCTCGGCGAGCGTCTGCGAGGTGGCTTCCAGCTCGCCGCGCGTGGTGGCCAGCGTCTCCTCGGTCTGGGAGAGCGTGCCCTGCGTCTCGGCGAGCGTCTGGGAGGTGGCCTCCAGCTCGCCGCGCAGGTTGGAGATCTGCGTGTCGCGGTCGGCGACGGTCTCCTGGAGCGCCTGGATCTGCCCGTTGAGCTCGGCCTCCAGGGCGTCCTTGGCGGCCTCCAACTCGTTGCGAGCCTGGGTGAGGGCCTCCAGCTCGGCGGTCAGCTCGGCCTCGCGGTCGGCCAGGTGGGCCTTGACGGCCTCGACCTCGCCCTCCAGCTCGCCGATGCGCTCCATCTGCTGCTGGATGTTGGCGTTGAGCTCCGCCTCGTGGTGCTCGTTGCGGGCGATGGTCTCCTGCAGCTCGCGCTCGAGCGTGGCGACCTTCGCGTCGCGCTCCTCCAGCCGCTGCGTGAGATCGCTCTCCAGCGCGTCCTTGTCCTGCTGGAGCTGGTCGCGCTCGCCCGTCATGCGGGCCAGGTCCGACTCCAGGCCGACGATCTGCTCGTTGAGCCGCGCCTCGAGCGCGTTGCGCTCCTCGGTGAGCCGCTGGATCTCCGCGTCCGACCGGGCGCCGTGCTCCTCGGCCGCGGTGGCGCGCGCCTCCAGGGCCCGCACGGTGGTGTCGCGCTCCTGCTCCGTCTGCGCCAGCCGCTCCTGCAGCGCCTGGATCTCCCCGCTCAGCTCGGCGTAGCGCTGGTCGCGATCGCTGATGGTGCGGGCCAGCTCGCCCTCGACGGACTCAATGCGCTGCTGGCGGCGGGCCAGCTCGCCCTCGTGGGCCTGCACCGTCTCCGAGAGCTTCTGCTCCTTGACCTCGAACTCGAGGGTGACGATGCCCAGGTGCTTCTCGAGCTTGTCGTACTCGTCGCGGGCCGTCTCCAGCTCACCGGCGCGGCGCGACAGCTCGTCATCGCGGCTGGACACCTCGCGGCGAAGGACGTTGATGTCCTTCTCCTTGGAGGCCACCACCTCGATGAGATCCTTCTCGGAGGAGAACTTCTGCAGGAGCAGGTCGTCGACGGTGGCGCCGTGATCGCGCTCCTTCTGCAGCATGGACTGCTGGGCCTCGTTGAAGCGCCGCAGCAGGTCGTCCACCTGCATCTTCAGGCCCTGCAGCTCCACGTCCTTCTCGTGGAGGCGGTCCTCCACGGACACGAGCTCGCGCTCGCGGACGTTCCAGATCTCCGAGATGCGGGCGATCTGCGCCTCGCGCACCTTGAGCTCGTCGCGCAGCAGCTGGACCTTGCCCTCGGGCGTGCCCATCAGGTCGCGCCGCGGGGGCGGACGCTTGAGCTGGCGGGACTCGGCGAGCAGCTCGGCCTTGCGGTCCGCGATGGATTGGAAGGAGCGCTCGAGGAAACCGCGATCCTCCTCGGTGATGGCGCTGCGGCGCTCGCGCTTGGGCAGCCTCGGCGGGCCACCGGCGGAGGCGGGTGCGCCCTTGAGCGGCGGCGGCATGGGCGGAGGGCCGTCACCCGAGAAGCCGGCGGGAGCCTGCTCCTCCTCGGGGGGCATGATGCCCACGCTCATGGAGGCGAGCTCTCCCATCTCGAAGGGGATGATGAGGTAGCCGTCCGCGGCGCCGGGCGTCTGGCGGTGCTGGTTCAGCCCCTCCACGCCCGTGTCCGAGGACAGCAGCAGCACCCGGAGGTTCTGCCCCCACTTGCCCTTCTTGATCTGCCCGCACAGGGTGAAGCCGGATTGATCCGGTAGCTCGGCCCGGACGACGACGAGATCCGGCCGGCGCTTCTCCATCTCACGCTGTGCGTCAGCGGCGGTGGCCGCCATGGCAGTTTGATAGCCCGCGCTCTTGAGCACGGTGGCCATGCTGAGGGCGAAGTCGTTCTGGCTTTCGACGATGAGGACGCGGCGCTCCATGCAGCCCTTTTACCCACGAAAAGTGCAGTGAAAACCGGCACATCCTAGCCGCGCGCGAAAGAGCTTGGAAAGTTTCCGTGCCAAGCTCGGTTGGTTGCCCCACGTAGAGGGCACGACTCTCGGATTATGAGGGTTTGCCACGCGACACTCCCTGCACCTTGTTGGGCGAGGGAGGGGGACCCGGGTCCTCGTCACGGCCGGGCATCGTGGTGGGCGGCGTGTGCCGGGCGAACTGCGTGCCCTCGGGAGGGCAGTAGCCGTGGGCCAGCTGGGCGAACCACGGGTTCAACCGCGATTCGGGCGGCTCCCTCGGCGGCGTCTCCGGCGTCTCCGCCTCAAGGATCTCCGCGCTGCTGATCTCCTCCGGCTCCTCCAGTGGGAGGGCGTCGGTAGGTGTGGGAGCGCTGTCTACCTCGTGAATCTCCTCGGCCTCGGCTTCGGAGATCTCCTCGGGCTCTTCGCCCCTGGCGGGGGTACACGCCACGGCGGGAGGAGCGGCGGGGACTTCCAGCGGGGTGAGGACGGGCGGAGCCGCGGCACGGGAGCCACTGGGCGGTTTGGCCCGTGGAGGCAGCGGGGGGATGGAGATCGACGGGCGCGACGTCTCCGGCAGTTCCGGCACGCGGGGCGCGGGGCGCTCCTCGCGGCGGGGAGGCAGCGCGGGAGGACGGGCCTGGGCCGGCTCGGGAGCGGGGACCGGAGCCGGAGCCGCAACGGGAGCCGGAGCCGCAACGGGGGCCGGGGCCGGACGGTTCTCGGTGGAGACGGTCCGGGTGACCAGGCTCGGGCGGGCCGGAATGGGAGGCGGTGCGGCGGGCGGAGCGGGAGGTTCGCGCAAGGGCAGCCCCATGATGACGGGAGGTCCGCCTGGCCGAACGTCCTG
>DASQMW010000183.1:0-9357 GCA_035645295.1 Archangium sp. | reverse complement strand
CCCGGCCGCGCGCTGCACGAACTTGTCCAACAGTTGGACAAGTTTCTGAAGACCGAGCCCGGCAGGGGCACCCGTCCCGCCCGAACTCCACCGGAGGGTGGGGGCCCTTGTGTAAAGGAACTTCTGGTCACCTACTTAGGCACTTCGGGCCTCACGGGCTCGGAGTCAGGAGGGGCGGTAGCGGGGGGAACACTCCTCGCGGCCGCCCCTTCTTCGTTGATATCCCCTCTCCCCTCGGGAGAGGGTCAGGGTGAGGGTGCCCGGCCCCGTTCTCCAACCCGTGGTCCGCAGTGGGGGCAGGGGGTTCAACCCGGGTCCACCCGGCACCCTCACCCCGTCCCTCTCCCGGCGGGAGAGGGGACATGGATCAGAGCTGGATGTCCTCCTGGCCCTGCTTGGGTTCGCGTGGAGCGGGCTCCTCGTCCTCGGGCAGGGGCTCCACGTCCGGCAGCGACTTGGGGTCGAAGGGAATCGTCTTCGGGGCCGGCTCGGACGAGGGTCCGAGCAGGTTGATGACGGGGTGATCCGGCACCTCCACCTTCAAGGTGGTGAACGTCCACTCGTCGCCTTTCTTGTAGGCCTCGCCATACAGGGTGCCACTGCCCTTGGGACCCTTCAGGCCCACGGCGAAGCTGGCCGAGCCTTCGTCCGTCCCGGAGTGCATGGAGTACTGCTGGGGCACCATGCTCGACTCGATGGGCTCGCCGAGCGCCTCGCGCACCTCGAGGGACTGCTTCGCCTGGGTCACCCCATCGACGAGGACACCTGAGCCCCGCAGGGACTGCCAGGTGGTGGCGCCGAAGATGAGGAAGCCCAGGACGCAGCAGGAGAACAGCAGTCCCAGGCATCCCACGGGCGCCGCCCATATCCAGTTGCGGCTCCACCAGCCCCGCTGGGGGACCATCTGGCCCTCTGACGTCGTACTCATAAATTTCCTGTCTCCTCGCGCCCTCGTGTCGTGCAGCGCGCACCTCACGTCATAGCGGTTCCTGAATGGTCAACAACAGGGCCAGAGAGCGGGTGCCGTTCCTGGCCCGGGGTTGGGGGGCCGGGTAGCATCCCACCCATTTCGTCGAGGCTGGCGGGTCGAGGGAGCCTGTGAACGCGCGCGGAGGAGACGTGTTGGAGGCGGTGCCGCGCCTGCACCCGGAGGCGGGGGTCCAGCGGGTCGGGGACCGGATGCTGGCGGTGGGCCCGGACGACACCCTGCACACGCTCGAGGACGAGCGCGGCGAGGCGTCCGAGGTGGCCGAGCGCATCCTCGAGCTCATCGACGGGTGTCGCACCGTGGGCGGCATCGTGGGCGTGCTGTGCGAGGAGTTCGAGGTGGATGCAGGGCGGTGCCGTGAGGACACGGTCTCCTTCGTGAGGCTGCTGGTGGAAAAGAAGGTCCTGGTGCTCGGGCCGTGAGCCCGGGACGGCCGGGCCTGGGACAGCGAGAGGCACTCATGCATCGAGCGGGATGGCAGTGGATGCTGACGGTGTGTGCGCTGTGGGTGGCGGGGTGTACGTGCGGCACGCCGCCGGTGGAGTCCGAGCTGACGGTGGCGCTCGCGCAGCCGGTGGACGGCCAGCGGCTGGCGCAGGGGGATGACGCGGACCCGGCGGCCGGGGGCTTCCAGTATGACGTGGTGGCGGTGGCCACGGACTCCTCGGGCCGCGCGGTGACGCTGGCCCGGGCGAAGCTGGAGGTGCAGCTGCCCGGAGAGCCCTCGTGGCGCGAGGCGACGGCCGCGCTCATCGACGGTGGCCAGGTGCGCTTCCCCAGGGTGACGCTGCCGGGGCGCACCCACGTGCTGCGGGTGACGGTGGAGGAGGCGGGCTCCAAGCGCACGGCCACGCACCACCAGAGCGTGACGGTGGGCGGGGAGTCGTGGAGCGTGGACATCTCGGGCCCCGCCGAGGGGCAGGTGCTGCGCGAGTCGGACGACGTGGACCCAGTCACGCCGGGCTACCAGGTGCGGTTCAAGCTGCGCACCAGCGGGCTGGCGGGCCGTGCGGGCACGCTGGTGTGTGAGAAGGCGTGTGGCCTTGCGCCGGTGGACTTCGTGGTGGCCCCGGGAAGTCTCACGGAAGTTCCGGTGACGCTCGCCCAGTCCGCGTGCGAGGCGCAGGTGGCCGAGTGCTACGCGGTGGTGCGGTTCGGAGGGCGGGACGTGACGAGCCCCCAGCGGAGTGTCATCCTGGACACGGTGGCGCCTCGCGTGGAGGTGGCCGGGCCCGTGGCGCCGGTGTCTGCCTCCACCTTCAAGGTGGAAGCGGCGGTGGGCTGCTGCGAGGACGGGGCGTCGGCCACGCTGTTGCGCGAGGGGGCGGAGCCAATCTTGGTTCCCGTGGGGACGGGCGGTGTGTACTTCCCAGCCGTCACGGTGCCGATGGATGGGCAATACTCCTTCACGCTCCGGATCGCGGACAGTGGAGGCAATGTCACGAGCCGGGAGTTTCCCGTGACCGTTGCGAGCACGGCGCCGGTCCTGAGCCTCACGGCCCCGGCACTCGTGGCGGCGGGCGATGACCTGGACGCGGAGCTCTCCAATGGCGTGCAGATCCCCGTGTCCGTGCGGGTTGACCAGGAGCCAGGTGGCACCGAGGTGGAGCTGTCCACCACGCTCAGCGGCACGTTCGCGAGCCCCCAGCGGGCCGTGACGGTCGTGAGCGGAGCGGGGCGCGCCGCATCCTTCACGGCCCATCTCGCGGGCGGGGCCAACACCTTGAAGGCCTGCGTCCGGAACGCCGCGGGCCTCGAGCGGTGCGTGCTGCGGATCGTGAACGTCTCGACGGGAAAGCCGCTCTGCCGCATCGTCGAGCCCGATGATGGGCTTCTGGTCCGCTCGACCTCACTGCCCCTCGACGTGCGGGTGGTGTCGGAGGTGGGGGAGGTCACGGTGTCCGCGCTGGACGCGGGGGGCACTCCGGTGGCGAGCGCCACGCTGAGGTCCGAGACTGGCTCGGCCGCCGTTCCACTTGCCTTGGAGCAGCAGGGCACGTTCCTGCTGGTGGCCTCCTGCCCCGGTGGGGCGGCGAGCCAGTCGCTTCGGGTGGTGGTGGACACGACTCCCCCCGAGCTCTCGGTGAACGTGAGCGGGCTTCCCGAAGGCGAGAGCACCCTGGGGCCTTCGCTCGTGGATCTCTCGCCCCAGCCCGGGATGCAGATCGCCCTCGACGTGAAGACGGAGCCGCGCACCAAGGTGCTGGTCACGGGGTGTGGCATGGCGTCGGGTGTGACGGGCCAGGCCGATGTGCGGGGCGGGCTGCGGCTGCGAGATGTCTCGGTGGCCGCTCAGGGCTCGTGCGAGCTGCTGGTGAAGGCGACGGATCCCGCGGGGAACGTGACCACGCAGACCCGGACCCTCACCTCGGCATTCGAGGGAGGCGAGCTGGTTTTCATCTCGCCCGAAGGCGGGCGCTACCTGGGACAGGCGGATGGTGTCGTTCGTCCGGGAGGCGGGCTGACCGTGGCCGTGAGCCTCGGCGTGACACCCTCCGGAGCGGGACGGCTGCGGCTCCTGCGGGGGACGGAGGAGATTGGCTCGCAGGAGGTGGCGGCGAGCGACACCCTGAAGACCTTCCCGGCGGTGGACCTGGAAGAGGGGGCCAACGTTCTGCGTGCCGAGCTCGTCGGGCCGGGAGGTGTCCTGGCCTGCGCCACACTCGTGCTGCGGGTGGACACCACACCGGGTGCCATCACGCTGACGGTGCCCGCGGCGTCGCCGGCCGCCGTCTACAACGCGGGGTTCGACCTGGATCCGGTCCTCCCTGGTATCCAGCGCCCCCTGGCCTACGATGCGCCCGGGCTGTCGGCGAGCGCCACCGTGGACATCTGTTCGGACGAGGCGCTCGTGGTGAACGCCGGGCCCTGCAAGGACGGTTCGGGCTGGTTCACCCTGGCCAGCAACCTGCCGCCCTACAACGCCTTGTTCTCGTATCCGGATGGGCATTACGCCCTGAAGGCCGTGCTCGATGATGGAGCCCTGGCGGTGTCGGACGTGGTCTCGGTGACGGTGGACAGCGTCGAACCGAGGGTGCTCAGTGTGCGGCTGGTCCAGGACGCGAATGGGGATCGGCGCGTGAACTCCAGCGAGCTTCCCTCGGGGGCGCCGGAACTGGAGCTCTTCACCGAGGGCGTGGGGGATGAGCAGTCGGTCCAGGTCCGCCAGGCCGCCAACCTCAACGTCGTGCTGGGGCAGGGCAAGGTGCGTGATGGGCGGGCACTCGTCCGGCTCGATGCGTTGCCCAACATGAGCGAGGCGGACTACCAGGTGGTCGCCACCGTGCGCGATGTGGCGGGCAATACGAACCGGGTGCGCGCTCCCACTCCGCTGTACCCGTTGAACGAGGAGGCATTCCTGTCTTTCCGGCTGGATCGGGTCGCCCCCACGTTGGTCGTCAGCTCGCCCGTGAAGGGAACCCTCGGCCCCGCGGACGACGCGGACGGAGATCCCACGAACGCGGGCTTCCTGCTCCGCGCCCGCGTGACCACCTCGACGGATGTGGCGATGGAGGGCGTTCAGATGATGCTGGGCTCGGCCTCGAGTCCTATCGGGCCCATCATCCGGCTCACTCCGGTCGCGCTCGTCGCGACGCATGACTTCACGGTTCCCGCCACCGGCACCGACCACTACACGCTCACGCTCATGGCCACGGACGAATCGGGCAATGTGAGCGCGCCCGTCGTCCGCACGCATACCGTGGATCTCGAGGCGCCGAGCCTCGCTCTGTCCGCTCCGCTCCCGGGGACCTACACCGCGACGACGGAGCTCGAGGTCCAGGTGGACGTGTCGGGTGGAGACGGGCTGAAGGTTCGCATCCTCTCCACTCCGGGGACGGGCAGCGAGCGGCTCGTGGGCGAGCTCCCCGTCTCCTCGGGTGTGGCGCGGGGCACCATCAACTTCCCCCGTGGACCGCAGAGCGTGGTCGCGGAGATGACCGATGAGGCCGGGAACAATGCCCGGAGTTCGCCCGTCACCCTCGACATCCAGGTGGGGGGCTGCGACATCGCCATCACCGACCCGGTGGGCACGCCGGTGCTGCTGCTGGCCCAGGACGACCAGGCTCCCGCCGCGGGGCTGCAATACCGGCTTCAGGGGAGCACCCCTGGCTGTGGCGGGCATACCGTCTCCCTCTACGAGGGGAGTTCCGCCACGCCCAAGACCACCGTGGCGGATGCGGCGACGGGCAGGTTCTTCTTCGACGTGACGCTCGCGGATGGCGAGACACGTCTCAAGGTGGAGACCCTCGACGCTTCGTCGGTACGGACGTTCGCCTATGTGGACGTCCGCGTGGACAACACGCCGCCGGTCATCACCTCCATCTCCCCGTCGCTGAAGACGCTCTACTTCGTCGCGGACTCCAACGCCTTCCTCTTCCCGACGCCCGCTCCCGACCGGATCGTGGATCTGGCGCGCGACGGCGACGCGGACGCCAAGTTCAAGCTCACCGTGACCGGTGCGCCGGGCGGCTCGGTCCAGGTGTTCTACCGGGGCGAACCCGTCTCGGCCGCGTTCGACGTCAAGGCGGATCCGGAGCTCGACAAGGAGCTTCCCGTGGTGCTCGCACATGGCACCTCGGGGGTGTTGGAGATCCGGGTGCGTGATGCCTCGGGCAATCAGGTGAGTCACCTGGTGAACGCCACCGTGGACGTGGTGCCACCGACCGCGCCCAGCGTGACGCGCACCCTGGTGGCGGGTCAGGAGCGCACGGCCAGGGTCGAGGTGGCCTGGTCCGCGAGTGGCGACGACGAGCTCACCGGGCCCCTCGCCGGGTATGACCTGCGCTGGACCACCAATGCCCTCCTCCCGGAGGGGATGGACAAGGAATCGAAGTTCTTCGAGCCCAAGGTGAAGCAGGAAACGGGGGCACTGCTGCCAGGGGATGCGACGCGCTACACGCTGACGCTGCCGCCGCTGGCCACCTATTCCATCCAGCTCCGCCCTCGGGATGAGATTGGCAACTACGCCCGCTTCGAGGTGGCGCCACTGCTCGAGAACATGTGGCACAGCGTCACGATGACCAACCCGGGAGGGGTGAGCAACGGGTATGCGCTCTACCTGAACGCGCGTGGCGACCTCAACGCCGATGGACGTGATGACCTGGTGGTTGGCGCGGCCTCGGGCACGCCCGGGGCCGTGTACATCTATTACGGGACGAGCGACCTGTCGTCGCCGCCCGCCGCGCAGACCCTGACCCTGCCGGAGACGGGTGCCCAGTTCTTCGGCTCCGACTTCGCCATCGGCAACGTGGGCGGTACGGCGGACCCCGTGCAGGATCTGCTCGTCGGAGTACGGGCCTGGTCGAGCAATCGCGGCCGTGTCTTCCTGTACTTCGGACGCCAGGGCAGCACGGTGGACGATGCGGCGCCCATCGAGTTCCGCAATCCCACGGCAGCTGGAGCCGCTGCGTTGGGCGGTTCCGTGAAGGTCATCGACGACATCACGGGAGACGGGCTCGAGGAGATCCTGATCAGCTCCCACGGCGAGAAGAAGGTGTACTTCTTCCGCGGGCGTACGCAGAGCCAGTGGTTGGCGATGCGGACGGACGAGAATGGGACGGGCCCCTGCGGCGCCTCGTGTGTCGTGTCCACGGCCAAGGCGGATGCGACGATGACCGGCGACGCGGAGATGAACTTCTTCGGCCGGCAGCGGGGCTACGCACGTCTTGGCGACATCACGGGAGATGGCGTGCCGGACTTCACCCTCCCGGTCTCCCTGGAATCCATCAACAAGCTTCTCCTCTACTCGGGGGCCTTGCTCCAGAGCCGCACCCGCCTCACCACGGCCGACGCCATGCAGGTGCTGACCCAGGGACCCAACACGTCGGGCGGGGGACTGACCGGCTTCGGTTCCGAGGCGGTGGGGGGGGTGCAGTTGCTCGGCGGATCCGGGCTCGACATGGTGGTCGCTCAGCCCGTGCAACACCGTGTTCATCTCTACCGGGATGGGACCGACAAGGGATTCCTCGCCTCTCCAGTGACCCTCCAGGGAGGCAGCCGTTTTGGCAACGCGCTCGCGTGCGGCGACCTCAACGGCGACGGCTTCTTGGACCTGGCCATCGGGCAGAATCTGAACCCGAATGGCTCGGCGTTCATTTTCTTCAACCGAGGAGTTCCTGGCGCGGAGTTCGACACCGAGCAGGGCAAGGGCTTCGCTCAGTCCCGTCTGCCCTCAACCAGCACGCTGGGAATCTCCCTGGCGATCCTGGACTTCAATGGGGATGGTAGGAAGGACCTGGCGGTGGGTGATAGCCAGTCCAGCCCGGCGCGAGTCGTGGTGTACTATTGAGAGTCAGTCAGGACATGAGCATGGAGGCCAAGAAGAAGAAGAAGCCCTACCGACCTCCCCAGGTCCGCTCCGAGCGGCTGGTCGTGGCGGATCTCTTCAGCCCCAGCTGCGTCCCGGATCCCGAAACCGGGGTGTGTTGAGTCGCGGACGAGCGGGAATCGGATGCCGCGGCTCCGGCTTGGGGAGTGGATCGTGGAGGTGGAGCGCGAGCTGCTCGGGCTGGCGTCGGCCCGGTGCTCGCTCGCCCCCTTCCTCGTCGAGTCGTCTTCTCCTCGGCTCTTCATCCAGACGGGCGCCATCCCAGCCGGTGAGGGGCGTCCCCTCAATCCCCGGAGGCCCGAGGGGGCCCGCCTGTCCATTCAGGGTCCGGTGCTCCACATCGGTCCGCCTCGGGATGCGCTCGACGCCGAACTGGCCCTGCGGGCCGCTTTCCACGTTGGAACCGTGGGGCAAGGCGGCGTGCTGATCCACGCCTCGGGGGTGGTTCTGGGCGGGAAGGCGTTGGTGGCCGTGGGTCCCAGTGGTGCGGGCAAGTCGACTTTCGCGCGCCTGGCGCGGCAGGCGGGCGGCGAGCTGTTGTCGGACGAGGTCCTGTCCCTGCTGCCCGACGGGCGGGTGCTCGGAACGCCCTTCCGGTCCGACCCGGACATGGTGGGCACCGCCCGGGAGGGCCTGCTGGGCGGGCTCTTCGCGCTGGTGCACGCCCCCTCGGAGTCGCTCGAGCCGCTCTCTCCGGTTGCCGTGGTGCCGTTGCTGCTCGCCCAGACCTTTCGTGCGCCCTCGGACGGGCTCTCCCAGGCCGGGCTGCTCCAGCGAGTGGCGGAGCTGGCTTCCCATTTCCCCGCCTGGCGCTTCTCCTTCCGCAACCACCCCGAGGCGGGTGGGTACTTGCGGCGCTGGTGCGAGGGCCATGCAGCCCCGTGACATCCTCCGGTTGTTGGAGGCACTTCCCAGGGGCCGAGCGCTTTGGCTCATGGGCCTGAGCCGCAGCATGGTGCCCCTGCTTTGGCCAGGGGACGAGGTACGCGTCCTCCGCTGTGGCGAGGAGTCTCTGGCGGCAGGGGACATCGCACTGGTGCTCCGCCGGGATGGGCGGCTCTCGGCCCACCTGGTGGTGCGCACCGGACCGCTGGAGACCCGGTCCTTCCTGGGGACACCCGATGAGCTCTCACGTGTGCTCGGCCGCGTCACGGCCGTGCGACGTGGGCGATTCCAGCTGCCCGTGCCCCGTTCCTCCCGAGCATTGCTCCTCTCCTCCCACGGGCTACTCCGGTGGCTATGGAGTCATGCGAGCGTCCGCTCGGCGTGGCGGAGGCTGAAGAGAGTGGGGGCCCCATTGCATCGGCCCGAGGGGTAGGCCAAAAGCAGAACCCGTGAGCAGCTCTCCGGCACCGACGCAGACGACGGGACTCCCGTCCCACCCCGAGCGCCGTGCGCGCCTCCAGGCCGATGGGGCCCTGGCCCTCATCACCGCCTTCTGGGGCATCACCTTCGTGGTGGTGAAGGGGGCGCTCAGCCATGGAGATCCGTACTCCTTCCTCGCGCTGCGCTTCGGCATCGGCGCGCTGGCGCTCACGGCCATCGCCCGGCGCGAGCTGTTCGTTCCCGACACGCTGCGCCGGGGGCTGCTGCTGGGCGTCTTCCTCTTCCTCGGCTTTGTCCTGCAGACGGTGGGGCTGGTGTCCACCACGCCCTCGCGCTCGGCCTTCATCACCGGGCTGTACGTGGTGCTTGTCCCGGTGCTGGGGTTGGCGCTCTTCCGGCGGGTGCCGCGCATCTCCTCGTGGGGGGGCGTGGTGCTGGCGGCGGTGGGCATGCGCTACCTCACCGGCGCGGAGCTGGACGCGGGGCAGGGCCTGTCCCGGGGCGACTGGCTGACGCTGGGCTGTGCGCTGGCCTACGCCTTCCACATCCTCCTCACCGAGCGGTACGCGCCGAAGTCGAGCGTGGTAGCGCTCGTGGGGGTTCAGCTCTGGGTGGTGGCCCTGCTGTCCGCGCTCTGCCTGCCCTTCGCCGGGGCGCGAGTGGACTGGACGCCGTCCTTCGTGGGCGCGGCGGCCTTCTGCGGGCTCTTCGCCAG
>DASQMW010000182.1:0-17235 GCA_035645295.1 Archangium sp. | reverse complement strand
CTTCCTGCGCTCGCTCCAGCCCACGCCCACGGGCTACGGCACCTTCATGCAGGCCTTTGGCGCGCAGACCTTCCGGGGCAAGCGGCTGCGCTTTTCCGCGGTGGTGCGCACCGAGAACGTGCAGGGCTGGGCCGGCCTGTGGATGCGGGTGGAGGGCGAGGATCCCAAGGAGCCGCTCGCCTTCGACAACATGCAGTCGCGCGCGCTGGTGGGTACCACGCAGTGCAAGCGCTACGAGGTGGTGCTGGACGTGCCCCAGGAGGCCAAATCCATCATGGCGGGGCTGATGCTCAGCGGCACGGGCAAGGCGTGGATGGGCGCCGTGCGCTTCGAGCCGGTGGATGCCTCGGTGCCGGTCACCAACCTGATCGCCGAGCGGCCCCGCCGTCCGGCCTCCGGCCGTATCGGGGATGTGTGGTTCGACGCGGAGAAGGTGGACTCGCCCGTGTACCGCTCCCTGCCGCAGCCGGACGGCTCCTGGAAGGACAACCGCTCCCACGTGCTCACGCTCGTGGACGGCAACCGGGTGAAGGGCACCCTGAGCAACCAGGCGCTGAACGTCACCATCAAGACCGGCGGTCCCTCCACCCTCATCCAGGGCCAGTGGGGCCCGGATCAGGTCTTCATCGAACTGGGCGCGGAGAAGCTCGTCATGAAGAAGGGCATCCACTCGCGCGAGCTGGTGCGCGAGGACGAGCGGCCCCGAGATGACGGGCGCTGCATCCGCTACCGGGACGCCGGAGGCATCTACGTGGGTGACTACCTCGACGTCTGCGGCGTGGCGCTCAGCAAGAGCCCGCCGCCGCTGCCCCTGGTGCTCGCCTTCCTCACCAATGACTTCCGCCCGGTCTCCGCCCAGCGTGGTGGCGTCATCCCTCCCCGGGCGCCCGTGGATCGGCTCTCCCAGCCGCCGCGCGCCATCCATCAGTAGAGCGGCGTGCCCCTGGCGCCAGCGCGCGGGTTGTGCTGAGCATCCCGCGCATGGACACGCAAACACGCACCGCGCTCGTGGCTGGCGCGAGCGGGCTCGTCGGAGGCTACCTCCTCGACGCGCTGCTCGAGGCGCCGCAGTACCGGGAAGTGCACTCGCTGGGCCGCCGTCCGCTGCCCAAGCAGCACCCGAAGCTCGTCCAGCACACCGTGGACTTCGCCCGGCTCGGCGGCGAGACCCTGCCGCCCGCCCAGGAGGCCTTCTGCTGTCTGGGCACCACCATCAAGAAGGCCGGCAGCCAGGAGGCCTTCCGCGCCGTGGATCATGACGCCGTGCTGGCCTTCGCGAGCGCCGCGAAGAAGGCGGGCGTGCAGCGCTTCCTGGTGGTGACGGCGCTCGGCTCGGATGCGCGCTCGCGCGTTTTCTACAACCGCGTGAAGGGCGAGACGGAGGAAGCCCTCAAGGCCATGGGCTTCGAGTCGCTCGTCATCCTCCAGCCGTCGCTGCTGCTCGGTGAGCGCGCCGAGAGCCGCCCGGGCGAGCGCGCGGCCATCATCGCCTCACGCGTGCTCGCGCCCCTGCTGCGCCCGCTGGCCAGCCGCCCCATCGAGGCCCGCACCGTCGCGCGGGCCATGGTCGCCCTGGCGCACGCCGCACCCCAGGGTGTGCGCGTGGCTCCGTCGGGAGAGTTGCAGCAGCTCGGCCGGTAGGGCGTACCTGAGGGGACGTACCTAGAAAGAGAAGTCGCGCTCGAAGATCTCGCTGTTGCCCACCCGCACCATCAGGTGGGCGGTGCGACCGCCCCCGGTGCCGAGATCGAACTGGAGACCTTCGGGGCCCTGCTGAGGCTTGAGCGAGGGCTTGCCGGGAGCCAGGAAGACGGCCGCCGTCACGGCACGCCCCGCGAGGGGTTGAACCAGGAGCCGGGCCCGCTGCCGCTCTCTCACGAGCACCACGCGGAACTCCCGCCGCTCCTCCAGCACTTCACGCTGCTCGGGGTGGCGCGCGGCGCCGGGCCTGCGCGCGGTGGCCTCGGCGGTGCGCGAGGTGCGGGCCGCGGAGGCGGACTGCTCGTCCAGCGCCTTCTCGATGGCCTCGTCTCCCTCCTCCAGCGCCCAGATAGCCTGTGCACACTCGATGCATTTCTCCGTATGCGCATCCACCCACTTCAGATCCGTGGCCGACATCATCCCCATGTCGAAGCGCCACAAGTCATCCGCGCTCAAGTGCCGCTTGGGGGGAACTTCGACGGTCTCGCTATTCGACAGGTCCGCGCGGCAATCGGAACAACTCTGCAGATGGGGACTCGGCCGCTCGGGCCGGGCGCTCAGCGCGGCCAGGAAGTCGTCGCAATTGGCCCGGTCCGTGAACCACCAGGCCCGTGTCCGCTCGGCCGTATCCAGAATGTCGCGCTCTGCTCTGCGCTGTGGGTTGAGCGGGATGAACCAGCGGGCCTTGGGGCGGAGCATGGTGTCCAGACGTCCCAGGCCCTCGCGAAATGACTTCCAGCGCGCCGCCGCTTCTCCGTCGAGCGCTCCATGAAGTGCTTCCCACTCACCGATGGCACGCGCGGCGGACTCGGCCCTGTCACGCGCGGCAAGTCCATCCAGCGAGGACGTGCGCCACACCTCGGCTTCTTCGCCCTCTTCTCCCAGCGCGGCCTCGGCGGCTTCCTCCGCGGCCCGCAGCAGCGCGGGCTGAAGTGCCTCGGGCTTCTGCGTCCGGAGCCAACCGTCGATGTCCGCGCGGGACAACCCCCGCAGGGCCTGCTCGACGCCCTCTCTGCCCAACCGCTCGGCGCGCCGGAGGATGTCTCCAATCGCCTCGAGCGAACCGCCGTTGGAAGCGCCACCCCGGACGAGCTGCTCACGCCGGGCCTGATAACGAGAGAGTGCGTCGACGACCATGCGAGTACCCTCCTTCGGGTACGTGGGGCTCACTCGTGCCCGCCCTCCTGTTGGAGGTCGAGCAGATAGAGCCGTAGGTAGGCTTGTGCGCGGCTGACGCGCTTGTACGAATTGACCACGCTGATGTTCAGGCGCCTGGCGCATTCCTCGTGGTCCTCTACGTCCTGGTGGTGGTACAGCTCCCACGCACCAGCTTCCTTGGGGTGCTCCTGCTGTAGACGCTCGAAGGCACGCCAGTAGAGTTCCTGGGCCTCGGAGCGCTCCTCGCCGCGGCGGGACAGCTCCACCGCGCGAGCGACCTCGGAGGCCGGCTCTTCCATGGCGTCATCGGGGTCCGACGCGGCGGGCGCGAGGTCCTCGCGCTGGCGCCGGTAGAAGTCGATGGCCACGTGCTTGACGATGCGCAGGAAGAACGTCTTGGGAGACGCGCTGCGTCCGGGCATCTGCTCGGACACTCCCCGGAACTGGTCCAGGCCGCGATCGAGGAACTTGCCGACGGCGTCCTGATAGAGCTCGTCCGCGTCCGCCGGAGAGCCACGGCCATAGCTGGCCTGAATCTTGGAAATGACGTAACGGGCCGGACGGGCCCAGCGCTCACACAGCGCACCAAGCGGCGCCCCCACGGCCTCGCCTCCGGCGCGGCGCTGGAGCACCTCTGCGAACAGTTCGTCATCCGTGAGATCGTCGAACACCGGAAGGTCCTCTGAACGCCGCCAGGAGGCACGAGCCTCCCACCTGGGCAGGGTGGGGTTCGGTGAAACGGCGGGTCAAGGTAGCACGACGGCATCCGAAGGCGGTCTCCCGATGACACGGCCCCCGAATGTCCGACAACAGGCACACGAGGGGTACTGGAGGACAGCGACGGAACCGCGTCGCGATTCCTGACGGCGGGATTTTCCGGCCCATTTTCTGGCCGGTTTTCCGGGTTCTGGCCCCCGGCCGGGCGGGCTTCGCCCCGGGTGCCAGGCGGCCCGGAACGACGGGGGAAGTCCTGGGGGTTGCCCAGATGTCACCCCCTGGATGCCTGGTGGGGGGAGGAGGACAGGGGATGTGGGGAACCCAACCTGAAGCCGACCCCCCACCCGTTCCCGACCGGCCCCGTGATGCCACGCCCCCTCCCGTCCCCCCCCTGCTCGTGGTGGGAGAGCCGGGCTCGGACCTGGCGGGCTTGAAGGCCATGCTGGCGCCCCTCGGCCAGCCTGTGCTCGAGGCTGTCCCCTGGAGCGAGGAGCTCGCTGCCCTGCTCGAGGAGGACCTGGTGTGCATCCTCGTGGACGCACGCCTGGACTGGTCCGTGGGCTTCGAGACGGCCCAGCGGCTGCGCGGCCACGAGCGCTCCCGCCACATCCCCTTGCTCTTCCTCGGGGGCAAGGCCTGTGAGGAGGCGGACCTGCTGCGCGGCTACGGGCTGGGGACGGTGGACTGCCTCTTCGCTCCCTTCCCCCCGGAGGTCCTGCGCGCCAAGGTGGGGATGTTCCTCGAGCTGCACCGGCGGGAGCGGGGGATGCGGGCGGCGCTCGAGCGGGCGGAGAAGGCCGAGGCGGCCACGCGCGAGAGCGAGCGCATGCTGCGCACCCTGATGGGAAATCTGCGGGGCATGGCGTACCGGTGCACCAACGATCCGCGCGACCCCCTGGTGTACGCCAGCCCAGGCGTCCTGGAGCTCACCGGTTACAGCGCCGAGGACTTCACCGGCCTCCGCGTGCTCTGGCAGACGCTGATCCACCCCGAGGACGTCCAGCAGGTCCGGGAGAGCGTCCAGGCGGCGCTCACCGCGCGGACCCCCTTCACCCTCATCTACCGGATCCACACACGCACCGGAGAGGAGCGTTGGGTGTGGGAGCGCGGGGTGGGCATCGGCGAGAACCCGGAGGGGAGGCAGCTCCTGGAGGGCTTCATCACCGACATCACCGCCTTCAAACGCGCGGAGCGCCACCAGGCCTTCCTCTCCTCGGTGAGCGAGACCCTGGCCAGCTCGCTCGATTATGAGGACACGCTGGCCCACGTGGTGCAGCGGGCCGTGCCGGACCTCGGAGATGGGTGCCTGCTGGACATGGCCGAGCCAGAGGGCCCCATGCGCCGGCTGGCGGTGGCCCACGTGGACCCGGCCCGGGCGGAGCTGGCGTGGGAGCTGGCCCGGAGCTACCCCCAGCAGCTCGATGACCCGGGCGGGGCCGGAGCCGTCTTCCGCACCGGGAAGACCGAGCTGATGGAGCACCTCTCCGACGAGCAGCTCGTCCAGTACGCCAAGGACGCCCGGCACCTGGCGCTGCTGCGCGAGACCGGCGTCACCTCCCTGCTGACGGTGCCCCTGCGCGCCCGGGGCCGCACGCTCGGAGCGCTCACCTTCTTCTCCTGCGACGCCAAGCGCCGCTACGACGCGGAGGACCAGCTGCTGGCCGAGGATCTGGCGCGCCGGGCCGCGCTCGCGGTGGACAACGCGCGCCTGTACCGGGAGGCCCAGCTCGCGGTGCAGCTGCGCGACGAGTTCCTCTCGGTGGCTTCCCACGAGCTGAAGACGCCGCTCACCCCCCTGCACCTCAAGCTCACCGCCTTGTCGCGCGAGCTGCCGCGGTGCTGCGCCGGGGATACCCGCTCCCAGGCGCTCCAGCGCCACGTGGAGGTGGCCAAACGCCAGGTGCACAAGATGTCCACGCTCATCAACGCCCTGCTGGACGTCAGCCGCCTCTCGCGCGGGAAGCTGAAGCTGGAGCCCGCGGACACGGACCTGGGCGAGGTGCTGGAGGAGGTGGCGGCCTGGTTCGCCCCCGAGGCAGCCCGCGCGGGCTCGGAGCTCCGGGTAGACGCCCCGCCCAAGGTGCACGGCTGGTGGGACCGGCTGCGGCTGGAGCAGGTCGTCACCAACCTCATCTCCAATGCCATCCGCTACGGCGCCGGCCGCCCCATCCACGCCCGCGTGGAGGAGGTGGGAGAGAACGCGCGCCTGGTGGTTCGCGACGAGGGCATCGGCATCCCGCCGGAGGCCCAGGAGCGCATCTTCGGCAAGTTCGAGCGGGCCGTCTCGGAGCGCCACTCCGGCGGCCTCGGGCTTGGGCTCTACATCACCCGCAGCATCGTGGAGGCCATGGGCGGCGTCATCCAGGTGGAGAGCCGTCCGGGCGAGGGCTCCACCTTCACCGTCGAGCTGCCCCGCGCCCTTCCCCCGGGGACACGGCGCTAGCTGCACGGCGGTGCGGCCCTCCGGCCCGCCGGGAGACCTGCCGAGGGCGCATGGGCCCCCGGGCCGGACTCACACCGGTCGGCAGACAATGCGGACGGCGTGGAGGGTGCGCAAAGTTGACCCATTACAACCCCTGGCATGGCACCCGGCACGGGAAGGAGGACAGGGGGATGTGGGGAACGCATCCGGAGTCACAACCCCCACCAGCTCTCGCGCGCAAGCCGGACGGAACCGGGGAGGTCTCGGAGGAGACGGCCAGCTCGTTGCTACTCGTGGGAGAGCAGTGGGAGGACCTGGCGGGCCTGGAGCAGCTCCTGGTCCCCCTGAACCCCCCTGTGTTCAAGGCGCTCCCCTGGAGCCAGGACCTGGGGACCCTGCTCCACGAGTCGCTCGCCTGCATCGTCGTCGACGCGCGGCGCAGTTGGGCCGCGGGCATCGAGACGGCCCGCCGCCTGCTCGCGCACCCGCATGCGCGCTACATCCCCGTGCTCTTCCTCGGGGCGCGCTCCTGTGAGGAGGCGGACCTGCTGCGCGGCTACACCCTGGGGACGGTGGACTGCATCCTGGAGCCCCTCTCCCAGGACATCTTCCGCCTCAAGGTGGGGATGTACCTCGAGCAGCACCGGCGGCAGGCCATGATGCGGACGGCACTCGAGCGGGCCGAGCACGCCGAAGCGGCCGCGCGCGAGCGCGAGCGCATGCTGCGCACCCTGCTGGGAAACGTGCCGGGGATGGTCTACCGCAGCCTCCCCCAGGAGCCCTGGACCCTGAGCTATGCCAGCCAGGCCGCCCTGAACCTCAGTGGATACGGCCCCGAGGACTTCATGGAACGGCGCGTGACCTGGGGAGAGCTGATCCACCCCGAGGACGGCTCCCGCGTCCAGCAGGAGATCAAGGAGGCGCTCGCCGCCGGTTCACCCTTCACGCTGACCTATCGCATCCGCACCCGCACGGGCGAGGAGCGCTGGGTCTGGGAGCGCGGAATGGGCATCCTCGGGCCGGACGGGAAGGCGCGGGCGCTGGAGGGCTTCATCTTCGACATCACCCCCTTCCGGGGGGCACAGCAGGAGCGGGAGCGGCTCCATGAGCAGCTGGAGTTCCAGCACCAGCGCCTGGAGACCATCCTCCAGCAACTCCCCGTCGCGGTGCACATCGCCGAGGCCCCCTCCGGGCGGACCCTGAATTTCAACGCCCAGGCCGAGCACCTCCTGGGCCACACCCTGCTCCCGTCCACCTGCGTGGCGGACTTCGCCCAGTACCACGGCATCCATCCGGATGGGCGGCGCTTCGCGGCGGAGGACTATCCCATCGCCCGGGTGCTGGCCACCGGCGAGCCCCAGCCTCCGCAGGAGATGCTCTACGACCGGCCCGATGGCTCCGTGCGGGTCTTCCTCATCAATGCCGGACCCATCTTCGATGCACAGGGAGGGTTGCAAGCGGTGGTGGCCAGCTTCATGGACATCACCGCACTCAAGCGCGCCGAGACCCACCAGACCTTCCTCGCCTCGGTGAGCGACACGCTGGCCAGCTCGCTGGACTACGAGGCCACGCTCGCCCACGTGGTGCAGCGGGCCGTGCCCGCCCTCGGGGATGGCTGTGCGCTGGACATGCTCGAGCCGGACGGCAGCCTGCGCCGGCTGGAGGTGGCCCACGTGGATCCGGTCCGCAAGGAAATCTCCCGCGAGCTGGCCCGCCACCAGCCCTTGCGGCTCGAGGATCCCTCCGGGCCAGGGGCCGTCATCCGTACCGGACACACCGAGCTGAGGGCCGAGGTCACCGACGAGATGCTCCTCCGGTACGCGAAAGACGCCCGGCACCTGGAGCTGCTGCGCGGCACGGGAGTCACCTCCTCCCTGATCGTCCCCCTGCACGCCCGGGACCGTACCTTCGGAGCCCTGTCCTTCTTCTACTGCCGGGGAGGCCAGCCTCGCGCGAGCCGCCACTACGGCGAGGAGGAGCAGCCGCTGGCCGAGGATCTGGGGCGCCGAGCCGCGCTCGCGGTGGACAACGCCCGGCTGTACCGCGAGGCCCAGCGCGCGGTGCAGCGGCGCGACGAGTTCCTCTCGGTGGCCTCGCATGAGCTGAAGACGCCGCTCACGCCCTTGAACCTCAAGCTCTCCGCCCTGTCGCGCGAGATTCCGCGGTGCTGCGAGCACGAGCCCCGTGCCCAGGAGCTCCAGCGCCACCTGGAGATGGCCAGGCGCCAGCTGCGCAAGCTCTCCACGTTGATCAACGCCCTGTTCGACGTCAGCCGCATCGCCCAGGGGAGATTGACGCTGGATCCCACGGAGACGGACCTGGGCGAGGTGCTGGGCGAGGTGGCGGCCTGGTTCGCCCCCGAGGCGGCCCGGGTGGGCTCGAAGCTGTGGGTGGAGGGAGAGCCGCACGTGCCCGGCCGGTGGGACCGGCTGCGGCTGGAGCAGATCCTCACCAACCTGCTCTCCAACGCCATCCGTTACGGCGCTGGCCGGCCCATCCATGTCCGCGTGGAGAGCGAAGGAGACCGGGCGCGGCTGGTGGTGCGCGACGAGGGCATCGGCATTTCGACGGAGGCCCAGGAGCGCATCTTCGGCAAGTTCGAGCGGGCCGTCTCGGACCGCCACTATGGAGGACTGGGACTGGGGCTCCACATCACCCGCGGCATCGTGGAGGCCATGGGCGGCGTCATCCAGGTGGAGAGCCGCCCGGGTGAGGGCTCCACCTTCACCGTCGAGCTGCCGCGCTCCCGTCAGGAATGAGGGAAGCGCCACGTCCCTGGAGCGAAACGACTTTCCGGGCACCCGGCCGGAGAGGCCCTACAAGCCTTGGTGGTTCGACTCCACCCACCCCCGCTCCATGGGGGTGACGCCGGCGGCCGGCACTGAACTCCGGATTCAGACAAACCGGCTTCTCCACTCGGGTGCCCACCCTCTAGAAAGAAGCATCATCATGTCCCGTACCATCGTCATCGGAGACCTCCACGGGTGCTACGACGAGGCCCTGGAGCTGCTCGACAAGGTGGGCGCCACCTCGAGTGACCGGATCATCTTCACGGGTGACCTGGTCGACCGCGGCCCCAAGCGCCGCGAGTGCGTCGAGCTGGCCATGCAACACGAGTCCATCCTCGGCAACCACGAGGAGAAGCACCTGCAACAGCGCCGCCGCAAGGACGCCGACCTCATTCCGGACCACCTGGAGACGCGGCAGGTCCTCGGCCCCGAGCACCTCGACTACTTCGCCACCCTGCCCCACTCCATCCGCCTGCCCGAGTACAACGCCGCCGTGGTCCACGCGGGCGTGCTGCCCGGCAAGTCCCTCGAGGCCCAGGAGCCCTACCACCTGCTGCATGCCCAGTGCGTGCGGCCCCCGGAGCGCAAGAGCTACTGGCCCTCGAAGGCGCCGGCCGACTACCGCTTCTGGACGCACCACTGGAAGGGGCCCGAGCGCGTCATCTTCGGACACACCGTGTTCGACCGGCCGCTCGTCACCGAGTACGCGGTGGGCATCGACACCGGGTGCGTCTACGGCCGCTCGCTCACGGCGGTGGTGCTGCCCACGTGGGAGCTCGTCTCGGTGCCCGCGCGGCATGCGTACCGGGGCGGCAAGGACGTGGCCCTGCTCCCCGTCCACGGCGATGTGAACGTGTTCTCGTGAACCCCAGCCAACACCCGCCCCCGCCCGAGCGCGAAACGTCCGGACGGCGGAGCGGGTCATCGGGGAGGATGCGGTCCTTTTCTGAATCCCTGGGAGGACTTCATGCATCGCAGTCGGCTCGCCGCCTTCGTCATTGACTGCAAGAGCGAGGAGATTGAAACGGCCACCGCCTTCTGGAGCAAGGCCCTCGGCAGGCCCGTCGTGCCGCATACACCCGAGGAGGACAACTACCGCGAGCTCTCGGCGAAGGCCGAGGAGCCGATGCTCCTCGTGCAGAAGGTGGACCACCCGGGCCGCATCCACCTGGACATCGAGACCGATGACATCGAGGCCGAGGTGAAGCGGCTCGAGGCGCTCGGAGCGAAGCGGGTGGAGTTCATCAAACGCTGGTGGGTGATGGAAGCGCCGACGGGTCAGCGCTTCTGTGTCGTCCGCCCCCAGCGCGGCCCCCTGGAGTCGCGCGCCAACGAGTGGAGTGGCGAAGGCTGAGGCCCTCCGCGCGAGCCCCTCAAGCCCATGGGGATTCGCACTCCTGTGTGAGGGGGGTGTGGCTCCACCGTAGGCAAGTGGCGAAGGGCGTTGGCCGAAGCCCTCCCATGATTCAGTCATCGTTCCGTCATGTCGCTGGCGGGGCGGGTAGACTGCGCTCCCCTGGTGCGTGCCACATGAGGACTTCCCCTCTCCTCTTCATCCTGCTGGTGGTGGCAATGGCCGCATGCCGGAGCCACACGGACGGCGGCGCGGGCTCGCGTCCGGACTTCGCCCTGAGGGCACCAGGTGTGGACACGCCATTCCCGGCATGCGCACCGGCCGAGGTGCTGGAGGGAACGAGTGAAGTGCGCGCTCAGGCCTGGGCGGCGGCGCGAAGGCTGAAGCGCAAGGGAGCATGGCTGGCACTGGGGATGCGCATGGAAGGCGAGCGGATCCGGCTGCTCGCCATCCACGAGCACGAGGGGAGCGGTGACGAGACAGGCCCGGCGGACGCGGAAAGCTTCCGCGGCCTGCTGGAGTGGGCGCTGTACCGGTACGTACGGGGTGAGCAGGGCGAGGTGGTGCTGACACTGCGGCGGGGTGAGGGCCTGTGGAAGGAGGAGGTGGAATCCACCGGCCCGGTGCTCTCGGCGGCCCTGCCCCAGGCGCCCTATGAGGTTTTCCTGCGCCACCACTGGGAGAAGCCGCCGCCCACGGGCCTTTCCAGGGAGGAGCGCGGCGAAGGAATAGCCGCGCTCAAGAGACTGGAGCAGTGGCTCCTGCTGCAGCCGGAGGGGACACTGAAAGAGGCCCCTTCGCCCCTGGAGAAGTACGTCACGCTGCTGGAGGAGGAGCGGCAGCGAGAGGTGCGCTGGCGGGCCGTGCAACGCAAACTGGCCGAGTACGAGGCGTGGGGAATGAAGTTGCTGGACACCTACGCCCCGCCGCCCCGCCGTCTGGCCCCGGGCTACCTCCTGAGCGAGTCGCCCCTGCGCGAGCAGTCGTTGCGAGCGCTGGGCAGTGCCACACTGGCCTGGGCGTACGCGCACACAGAGGATCCGGACTTCCTCAAGCGCACCCCCGACGAGGTGGCGCTCTACCTGCTGGCGAGCCGCTCGGCACTGGCCTCCGCCGTGCAACTGGGCCGGATGGCACCTGTGCAGTTGGACTACAACGAGGCCTTCGACCCGGAGGTGTACACCGCTGACGAGCTGGTGCTGGAGTTGCTGGTTGGCCTGACGCCGGGGGTGGGCGAAGCGGCGGACGCGAATGCCGCCGTGACGGGCAAGAGCCTCACCGGCCACTCCCTCACGCGCACCGAGCGCGTGGTATGCGCGCTGGGAGTGCTGGTGCCCTTCGTGACTGGCGCCGTGCTGATTCGGGGCGGCGACGAGGGGGCGGAGCAACTGGCGCTGATCACCGGCCGCAGCCTGGACGAGGTGCGGGTGCTCTCGCGCGTGGCCTCGCACCTGTCACCTGGGGACACGAAGGAGATCGAGCGCTTGATGGCGGCGGCCTCCCGAGGTCACACCTTCACCGAGGAGGAGCTTCAATTCCTCCAGCGGGTGGCTCGCGGGTTGGAGGCACCACTGCGCGAGGCGGCCGGAGCGCTGAAAGCAGGCCAGAAGGTCGCACTGCTGGGTGTTCGGACACTTCCGGATGGCAGCCGGCTGCTGCCCGGCACACCCGCCCACAAGGCACAGCGCTGGGTGGACTACCAGTTCCGCCACCCGGAGAACTACCGCCGCTTCTCCTTCCAGCCGGACTCCGGCTGGGAGCGGATGTACGAATCCATCCTCAAGAACCGGCCGGCGGGCAACGCCTTCGAGGATGCCATCCTCCAGACGGGAAGGTACGAGCGCAATGCAGCGATGATGATGCCTCCGCCGGGCAGCAGCGCTCGGGGCTTCATCCCCGACTCCGTGAAGGGAAACCCGGCGGAGCTGGTGTGGGGCCAGCCCTACTCCTTCGTCGAGGCCAAGGCACGCAAGGAGTTGTCTCTCTCCGGCAACCTCGAGGCCATGCTCAAGTACGTGGAGAAATACGGCGGACATCTCGAGCTCTGGATTCGTTCCACCCAACACGCTGATGGTCCCACGCGTCTTTCTGGCCCACTTCTCGAACGCCTGAGAGCCTTGGAAGAACTCGGCAAGGCCCATGTGAAGTACTACCCGTGAGGCTCACCTCGCATGCCCGTCAAATATTTGAAGACCAAGGTAAGCCTTCCACCGATACGTCCCACGGGCGAACTCGTGGGGGAATGTCTCGACCTCATTCTTCGTAGGCACCGATGGTTCGAACCCAGGCGCTACGGCTCAGCGGCTCTCGACAATGCCATTGACCCGAATCGCATCGACCTCGCTCTGCTCGTTGCTCACTACGAGGATCGCAACAGCCTATGCGTCGCGGCCAGGACAGATCGGGACTTCATCTGGTTCACGCCCATCCTGCGAGACTCCCCTCCCTACACAGGGTCCATCTCCTGGCAGACGTCCGTCACCTCCGCCTCGAAAGCCGCCTGGCGTGCGGCGCATGCCCAGCAGGTGGCTGAGCTGATGCGCCTCGTCCAGTCGCCCCTGGCCCTGGCCGGGTTGGATACGGACCTGCACGGCAAGCAACGGCGGCTCGTCCACAAGAGCCTTCCCACGGATTCAGGAAAGGACTTCACCTGGTCGGAGGAGGAGTTCACCGTGCGCGACTACAGCGAGGGGCTCCCGGGCCTCGTCTGGCGCAACTTCTACGGGCCGCCCTTCGTCCGCATGTTCGGCGAGCGCCTCGACGCGCTCCCCACGGGGTGCCGCGAGGTCTTCGGTGAGGACATCGTCCTCGTTCAGCCCTACGAGCTGCCCACCGAAGCCGGTACCGAAGCGGGCATCGCCCGCGAGCGCGAGCTCATCTCCCTGCTCGGCCCCGAGTGCTTCTACGACCACGAGCGCCGCACCCTCCCGGCCCGCCGCCCCGTCCTCGACGCTCCCGGCCAGCCCCTTCGCTGAGCCGACAACCCTCGACGCCAGGGCGGTCCCGCGTGCAAGCTGCCCCCGCACGACCTCCTGGAGAGACGCTCATGGCCATCGACGATGTGCAGGGACCATCCGCGCAGGAACTGCTGGCCCTCCCCCGCCTCGCTCCCCTCGTCCCCATGCTCTACGTGGCTTGGACCGACGGTGAGCTGACGCCCGGGGAGATCCGCGCCCTGGGCGCCGCGGCCCGCTCGCAACACTGGTTGGATCTGCGCTCCACCGCCGTGCTGGCGAACTGGTTGGATCCCCTCAACCCGCCCAGCCCCAGTGCCCTGGCCCAGGTGGGCGAGCACATCCGCCGCACCGCCGAGCGCCTCTCCCGCAGCGACCAGAAGAGCCTCGTCGAGCTGGGAACCCAGCTGGCCGAGGCCATCGGCGGCAAGGACGCCCTGCCCGCTCCCATGCCCGAGCTGGCCCGTAGCCTGGCTCCCGTGGAGACGGCGCTCGGCGTGTCCGGCGCCGAGGCCGTGCGCACACTCGTCCCCGGCCCCAAGCTCCACCTCGTCAAGCAGGCCGAGCCCCACTCCTTCAGCGTGGACGCGCTGCGCGCCGTGCTGGAGCGCACGTACACCGCCGAGCGCGCCAGCGTCCGCGAGTGGCTGGCCGACCCGAGCTTCCGCTACGTGGACGAGCGGGACACGGCCGCCTACCGCGCCCAGGTGCTGGCCTGGTTGAAGCAGCTGGCCAGACGCGGGCTGGGCAAGCTCGCGTACCCGGATGCTCTCGAGAAGGTGGACCTGGGCCGCTTCATCGCCGCCTTCGAGACGCTGGCCTTCTTCGACCTGAGCCTCGTGGTGAAGGCGGGCGTGCACTTCGGGCTCTTCGGCGGGAGCATCTACTTCCTGGGCACCGAGCGGCACCACCGGGAATACCTGCCGCGCGTGGCCTCGGTGGAGCTGCCCGGCTGCTTCGCCATGAGCGAGCTCGGCCACGGCTCCAACGTGCGGGACGTGGAGACGCTGGCCCGCTACGACGCCGAGCGCGGCGAGTTCGTGGTGCACACGCCCTCGGATGCGGCGCGCAAGGAGTGGATCGGCAACGCGGCGCAGCACGCGCGTCTGGCCACGGTGTTCGCGCAGCTCGAGGTGAACGGAGAGCGCCACGGCGTCCACGCACTGCTCGTTCCCCTCCGTGACGAGCAGGGTCAACTGCTGCCCGGAGTGCGCGTGGAGGACTGCGGCCTGAAGATGGGGCTGAACGGCGTGGACAACGGGCGGCTGTGGTTCGACGGCGTGCGCGTGCCTCGCGAGAACCTGCTGGACCGCTTCTCTCAGGTGAGCCCCGAGGGCAAGTACACCAGTGCCATCCCCGGTGTCTCCAAGCGCTTCTTCACCATGCTGGGCACGCTGGTGGCGGGCCGGGTGAGCGTGGCGTGCGCGGCGCTGAGCGCGGCCAAGAGCGGGTTGAGCATCGCCGTGCGGTACGGTGACGAGCGCCGTCAGTTCGGCCCGGCCGGTGCGCAGGAGGTGCGGCTGCTGGACTACCAGGCGCACCAGCTCCGGCTGCTGCGTCCGCTGGCCACCACGTACGCCCTGGACTTCGCGCTCAAGTACCTCGTGAAGCGCTACGTGGGACGCACCGAGGAGGACTCGCTGGAGGTGGAGGCCCTGGCGGCGGGCCTCAAGGCGTATGCCTCCCGGCACACCACGCGCACGCTCCAGGTGGCGCGCGAGGCGTGCGGTGGCCAGGGCTACCTCGTGGCCAACCGGCTGCCCTCGCTCAAGGCGGACACGGACGTCTTCGCCACCTTCGAGGGTGACAACACCGTGCTGATGCAACTGGTGGCCAAGAGCCTGCTCACCGGCTACCGGCAGCAGTTCGAGGACGATCGGGTCTTCACCGTCATGCGGCTCATCGTGGATCGCGCGGCGGGAGCGCTCGGGGACCGCAATCCCTTCTCGGCGCGGCGTACGGGCAGCGAGCACCTGCGCGACGGGGACTTCCAGCTGCGCGCGCTGCGCTTCCGGGAGTCGGACCTGCTGGCCTCGGCGGCGCGGCGGCTGCGTGAGCGGCTGAGCACGGGGGTGGACTCCTTCGAGGCCTTCAACCAGTGCCAGGACCACCTGCTGGCGCTCGCGCACGCGCACGTGGAGCGCGTGGTGCTGGAGCAGTTCCTCCTGGGCGTCGCCGAGGTGGAGGACCCGGCGCTCAAGGCGGTGCTCGGCCGGCTGTGCGACCTGTACGGCCTGAGCTGCCTGCAGGACGCGAGCGGCTGGTTCCTGGAGAACGACCACATCGAGGGCACCAAGGCCAAGGCCATCCGCAAGGAGGTGACGCGGCTGTGCGCCGAGCTCCGCCCCGACGCGGTGGCGCTCACGAAGGCCTTCGGCATCCCGGACACGTGCCTGGCGGCCCCCATCGCGCTGGGCAGGCTGTCTCCGTGAGGCACGGGCCGCCGGCCGCTCCGGGGCTCACGGGCCCAGCGCGGCCGGTGGCTTCCGGGGCAGCCGGATGCCGAAGAGCGTGCCGTCGGCCTCCGTGGAGTGCACATGGATGCTTCCCCCGTGCGCCCGGACGATGTGGTCCACGATGAAGAGGCCGAGGCCGATGCTGCGGGCCGACCGGTCGGCCCGGGTCTGGACCTCGCCGCGCCGCATGGGCTCGAAGAGGTGGGCGAGCACAGCGGGTGGAATGGGAGGCCCCTGGTTGTGGACCTCCAGCTGCACACTGGCGGGCCCGCCGAACGTCCGGACCAGCACGGGCGTCTCCGCCGGGCTGTACTTCAGGGCGTTGGTGATCAGGTTGGTGAGCACCTGCGCCATCCTGTCCCCGTCCCACTCCCCCTCGCCGTTTCCGTCCGAGACGACCTGCACCTCCCGCTCGGGGAAGGTCATCTGGACCTCGTCCACGACGAGCCGGGTGAGGTGATGCAGGTCCATGGGCATCCTGAGCAAGTCGAGTCCTCCCCCCAGCCGGGCCTTCGTGAAGTCGAGCAGGTCGCGGATCATCCGCGTCACCCGCTCCGCTGAGGATTGTATCCGCACGAGCGTCTTGAGGACACGCTCATCCAGGTCCTCGCGGCGCAACAAGCTCGCGGTCCCCAGGGAGATGGCGGTGATGGGGTTGCGCAAGTCGTGACTGACCATGCCGATGAGCTGCTGCTCGAACTCGGCGCGCCGCCGCTCCTCGGCCCGGGCCAGCTCCTCGTTGCGCTTCTTCTCGCTGATGTCCCGGTAGAAGACCGCGATGCCCTCGTCCTGCGTGGGGTAGACGCCGACGTCCGTCCAGCGGTCCAGAGGCGGGAAGTATTCCTCGAAGTGCACCGGCACCCGCTCGCGCATGACCCGGTGGTACTCGCTCCAATACTTGCGGCTCGGGTCCGCGGCGTCGGGCCACAGCTCCCAGAAGTTGCGGTCCAGGGTCTCCCGGATCGGCTTCCCCGCGAGGCGCTCCTGGCTCTTGTTGGCGAAGACGACACGGAAGTCCTTGTCGAGGATGATCAGCGCATCACCGTGTTCCAACACCTCCAGGGCGAGCCGGAGCCGCTCCTCCGCGCGCCCCGCCCGCGTGCGCTGCTCGGTGAAGCGCCGGCGGATGTCTTCCTTCTCCACCGCGTTGCGCACGGCCCGGTAGAGGCTGACGGGCGTCACCTCCGACTTCACCAGATAGTCGGACGCCCCGCTCTTGAGTGCCTGGACGGCGATGCGCTCGCTCCCCCGGCCGGTCACCATCACCACGGGTGGGGAGAGGTAGCCCTCCTCGTCCTCCAACCGGCGGAGGAACTGCAGCCCGTTCATACCGGGCAGATCGTAGTCCAGCAGGACGCAGTCCGGGTGCTCACGCCCGCAGAGCTCGAGCGCCTTCTCCGCGTCGTCCTCCTCCAGGAAGCGGAAGTCGTACTCCCCCGTTTCCTCCAGGTACGTCTGGAAGACATGGCGGTCTTCCGGGCTGTCCTCGACGAGGAGCACCGTCAGGGCGCGGCGGCTCATCTCCGAGCGTCCTCCCGGCCCTCGGCCCCGGGGAGCACGATGTGCCCCAGCCAGAAATCCTTGAAGAGCTGAATCATTCTCTCGAACCTGGGCAGGTCCACCGGCTTGATGAGGTAGCCACTCGCTCCATTCGCGTAGGCGCTCTGCACGTCCTTCGGGTTGT
>DASQMW010000181.1:0-34822 GCA_035645295.1 Archangium sp. | reverse complement strand
CCCCCACCCATCCGGAGCCGATGAACGCCCACGTCCGTCCGTCCCTTCCCCGAGGCCTCCATGTCCTCTGTGATGACACCGTGCGCCCCGAGCTGCCACCGAGAGAAAAGGCGGCCGGACTGCTCGCTGGAGGGGCCCGGGTGGTGCAGTTGCGGATGAAGCGGACGCCGCTGCGGGAGGCGCTGCTGGGCCCCGAAGGGCTGGTGGGGGCGACGGTGCGGGGCCTGGAGGAGGCGCACGCCGCGCGGGCGGCCGGGGCGGACTACGTGGGGCTGGGGCCGGTTTTCGGCACGGCGACCAAGCAAGTGAACGCGCAGGTGCTGGGGCTGGGGGGCTTGGGAGCGGACCTGGCCGACAAGTGGGTTCACGGTGGAGCGGCGGCCTCGGACGTCCTGCTCGCCGAGGACATTGCCGAGCGTGTCCGGCGCCTGGCCGCTGCTTTTGACAGGGGCGCCCAGGGGGCTAGCCTCGTAGGCGGAGACGTATGAAACCTCATGGCCATGGCCAGGCTCCTCGCCGGCCCAACATCGGCATCACCCCGGACTTCAGCGACAGCCGGCCGGACTCGCCGTTCTCGTACTACGAGTTGAAGGTGCCCTACGCGGACGCGGTGCTGCGCGCGGGGGGCCTGCCCTTCGTGCTGCCGTACTCGGACGAGCTGGCGTGCGTGGATGCGTACCTGGATCGCATTTCCGGGCTGCTTGTCACGGGCGGGGCCTTCGACATTCCGCCCGAGGCCTATGGCGAGACGGCGCGCGAGGGCATGGGGCCGCTGAAGCTGTCGCGCACGGCCTTCGAGACGGCGCTGATGCGCGGGGCGCTCAAGCGGAACATGCCGGTGCTGGGCATCTGCGGGGGCATGCAACTGCTCAACGTGGTGCTGGGCGGCACGCTGCACCAGGACATCGGCCGCGAGGTGAAGGGCGCGCACGAGCACGAGCAGAAGCATGACCGGACGCATCCCCAGCACCCGGTGGACGTGAAGGATGGGACGCTGCTGGCGGAGGCGCTCGGCAAGGGCCAGCTGATGGTGAACTCCACGCACCACCAGGCGGTGCAGCGGATGGGGGAGCAGGTGGTGGTGAGCGCGGTGTCGCCGGACGGGGTGGTGGAGGCCATCGAGTCCACCCAGTACGGCTTCGCGCTGGGCGTGCAGTGGCACCCGGAGCTGATGCTCAACACGGTGCCGGTGCACGTGGGCGTGTACCGGCTGTTCATCCAGAAGGCGCGAGAGCACCGGCGGTGATCGGAGCGCCGCGCGTGCTGCTGTGCGCGGGCCACGAGCCCACGGGCCGCGCGGGACTGCTGGCGGATGTGGCCGCGGTGCGGGCGCTCGGTGGCGCCCCGGTGGCCGTGCCCTCGGCGCAGACAGCGCAGGGCCGGGGCACCTTCCTGTACCAGTCCACGCCGGCGCGGGTGCTGGGCGCTCAGGTGAAGGCGGCGCTCGAGCTGGGCCCGTTGCACGCGGTGAAGCTGGGGCAGGTGCCCGGGCCGGCGCTGCTGGCGGCGCTGCGTGAGGCGCTCGAGGGCGTGGACGCGTGGTGGGTGGTGGACCCGGTGGTGCGGACCTCCCGGGGCGAGCCACTCTCGAAGCTGACGCGGCGGCACTACCTGGAGCTGGCGGGGCCGAAGGTGATGCTCACGCCGAACCTGGACGAGGCGGCGTGGCTGCTCGGCGGGGGCGAGGTGCACTCGGTGGAGGAGGCGCGCGAGGCGGGGAGGGCGCTGGTGGCCCACGGCTTCGGCGCGGTGCTGGTGAAGGGGGGGCACCGGGCAACGGGCGCGGTGGACGTGCTGTGCGTGCCGGACCGGGACGTGCTGCTGGAGGGTGACCGGCTGGAGCGCGCACCCGATCGCCGGGGAACGGGGTGCCGGCTGGGCTCGGCCCTGGCGGTGGAGCTGGGGCGGGGCAAGACGCCCTCGGCGGCGGCGCGCCGGGCGAAGTCCTACGTGACGCGCTACCTGCGCACCGGCCGGGACTGAGCTTGCTGAGCTGACACCGCTGGCTGATGAACGAGCAGCGCAGATTCCATCCAGGAGAAGAAGGCCACTGCGCCCAATTCATTGCAGGTCAGCCCGGCGTGCTCACTCTGCTCTCGATGCAAGGTCTTCGCCTTGCCGGCCCTCGTGTTCAGCACGTGGAGCGCATGACGATCCCCAGCGGGAGCCTGCTGGCGGGACAATAGATAGAGCCCGCTTGACGTACTGCAGAACTCGGCGATGAGTTCACCCGCCTCCATGGGAAAACGTCCAAGGCTTCGTCGGGCACCACTGTGGTCGAGCGCGAAGACATGCCCGCTCTCCTCCATGCATGCCAGGGCCTGGTGCGTTGGCGAGAAGGTGCACCGCGGCACGTCCGCCTCCGCATACTCCCCGGAAGCGAGCATCCGTGGAATCAACTCCTTGTCTACCCGCGCCCCGCCGACATCGAGCCACGCCACCGCCAATGGTGAGAGTGCTTGGCTTCCGTACCATTGCGTTCCCGAGGAAGAAATGGCCATGGAACTCGTGATGTCGGTGCAGCCTGGAACCGTGTTCCAAAGAGGCAACGGACGAAGCCCATCTTTGGAGAATTCGACGGTCACGCCCAACGGACCGTGCTCAGCAACGATGGCGCTCCCTCCCGCCGGAAATTCCAGGCCCGCCAGCGTCTTGCCATCCACCACGTTGGCCCACCAGAACCGAGCCTGGCGCATCAAGGGTACCTCGTAGCGATCAATCTGTCCCGGGTGCGCCGGGTCATACATGCGCTGGTCCTCGGGTTGGCCATTCCGATCCAGAAGCCCGGGAATGAAGCCGTCCACTTGAAAACCGTCGAGCATGACTTTGCGCAGTTGGTGTGGCGCTTCGGGCCTGCCATCCTGACCCAACCGGACGACGGCGAGCGGTTCATGACAGAAGAGCACCGCCTCCCGCGAGTCCACGGCCATCGAGGTGGGCGTGCATGGGAGCTGTGTAAGCGATACCTCTCCCGGCCCGGTGATGAGGCCGACCGCAGATGATGCGCCGGTGGTTGTTCCAGTGCCAACGAGCACGCCCTGTCCGCCGCGGCTTGCCGCTGTCAACACGGGGGCATTCAGCTCCAGTCGTGCGATTCCGCTGGTCTCTTGCAAGGTGATGGTCACGGGGAGCGTGTCTGGGGAATGCGCCATCGGATGCAGTTGCGCGGAGAACGGCCGGCACACTTCTGCGGCGCTGGGCTCCTCATCGAGAAAATCACAGGAAACCTGAGCCCCTACTTCCCCTGGGAGATCGGCTTGGACTTGGAGCGCCCTGGCGCACAGCGGCTCCACCAAGCCGGTGGTGAATGCCGCCACTTGGCGGTCGATGACGGCATCCAAGGCAGCACGATCATTGGCGATGTGATCAATGGCCGCGGTGACCTTGGCCAAGCGGAGGAACCCATCAGGATGGGTAACGCCAGGCAGTGTCGGCAAGAGGAACCGGCGGGGCGCGGGCGGCTGACGAAGCACATCGCACAGCAACTCGCTGCTAAATCGGGCGTACTCGCGGCGGTTGGGTTCCCGTACTGGAGGGTCTTGCAGGGGGGGCCAGGTTGTTATCGGGGGACGGTACCGTGCGTCGGACTCCGCCAGCGCACCCGCCAGCGTCCGGAATTCACCCGCGAGGCGATGGCTCTCGACACTGCGCCCCCGCTGGACCCGTGGCGGAAACATCGCTTCATCCCCAATGATGTCCATGCTCGGGTGCTCTCCGAGCCCGCCGCGCTCCGGTGGGATGGGGCAACTGGGCCCTATCGCTGCCACATCATCCAGTTCGATGCGCACAACCCACAGGGCATCCTCGTCCGCCTGAAGCTCCTGGAGACGCCGGGAGTCCTCGTCCGGCACGGCTAGCGTGTTGCAAAAGGACATGATCTCCTCGGCCCGCGCACGAGGCGAGCGCATGAGATCGACAGTAGCTGGCGCTGGCAGCAGGGCGCCCTGCACGTGCTTGCGTGCGATGTGTGAGAGTTCGTGGGCCAGCACGTAGATGAGCGGAAGATCCCAACTCTCTGGCTGGCTGATAGACATCAGTTGATCGAGAGCGGTGGCGGAGCAGCGCATGCGGGCCGGTGATGACGGGGACGCGCTCCGGCTTACGCAGATGCCACCAACGCTGAGCTTGTCGCGGAGGCTGACGCCGGGCGGTGCCTCGGTGGACCGGATGCACCCGTCGGCGTCGACCTGCGTTGTGGACGCGTCCTTGATTACCTCGATCACCAGCCCCGTGGGGGAGACGACAACCTCAGCGGAGGGGTTGATGTGCACCGCGCTCGCAAAGCCGGTCTGCAAGCCCCGGCACCCGGCCAGCCGCTCCGCTGCACGTTTCAGGGCCGCGAGCAGCCTGGGTTCATCCACCGGTGCCAATCTGCAGGCCGGAGTGTGTGTTGGAGCGGGAGCCCGCGCGGAGGCCGGGGGGGGCCTTTCCGGTGCAGCGTTCGTTCCTCCCACGCATCCCGGGGCTTCGGCGGCCATCACGCAAGCCACTAGGGCCACGGCCCACCCTCGGAGCTTATTCACGGTGTGCTCCGCGGCTTGCGGCGGTCATGGAAGACCGTGAAAGCAAGCGCGTTGCCACATGCCCCGCGCAACTCCGGCCAGCGGCCCACGGTCTGGGTGAGGAATGCCAGGCTCTCGGCCTGAGCAAGCTGGCGCGCGATGTGGAATCGCCGCCCCTTCCATGCCTCCGGGGCGGGCTTCTTGCCGTTGTCGGTCTCCAGCGAGTCCTTGGCCATCTCTCCGTGGCTCGGCGTCCCGGCGTCACACTTCTGTGGCCAACCCCACCAGACCACGCCCGTGAACAGGCGCATGCCGTTGGGCAGCACCGTGCCCTTCATCTTTCCGTCCCGCAGCTGCGAAATCGCCGCGCGGCCTTCCGGCGTCCACAGCAGCAGCGGCCTGACCGCGCTCAAGCTCGTGGGATACACCTGCTCCATCAGCTCGACGTAATTTGAATGGGCGTAGAAGTCCTGTAACGCGTGCAGGATCTGCCCCAACACGCGCATCGCCTCCGCGCGTTTGCCCCGCACGGCGAGCGCACGTGCCTCCACGAGGCGCTCGTCGATGCGCTTGAAGGCTCCCTCGAAGTCGCAATTGTCGAAGTGGGCCGAGGACAGTACTTGCTCCACGATGTCCTGCCGGTAATGAGCCTCGTTGAGCCACTCGGAACACTCAAGTTCTGCCGTCACCCACTGATGGGTCGACAGGGAAAACGGCGCATCACCCAGGGTAATGCTATCCCCCGCATTGACGGGAAGCCCCTGGGTCTGCTCCATGAGCTGCAATCCCGGGTATTCCGGTACCGGCTCGAATTGGGTCTGCGGCGCCACGCTGGGCTCGTTGGATACGGGTGAGGTCGCACATGCGGCGGAGAGCCAGGCCGCCAGGACCACGGTGGTCAGAGGGACAGCGCCCATCCAGCGGAGAGGCGTGGGAGGGTTCATGGTTGGCAAGTTCCTGCTCCTTGAAATGGATGGTGGCAATCATAGCGATCTGTGCACATGGAGCGTATAGGGCGGACGGTCGCCCGCGAGGTTCCCGGTGTCGGCACGTACGCCAACACTCCCTCCACGGATGTGCCGCGAGATGCAGCGCGAGAGGGAAGGGAGAGGGGGCCCGTCTCCGTGCTCCCAACCGTGACCTGAAGCACCTCGGGCCAACTCCCGGACATCCGTGCGAGCACTGTCAGACCGGTATGGGAGACAGGAGCTCCCGAGCACGGAGAGGAGACATGGCCATCCCGAACGAGCACCGCCTGCGCGAGCTGCTCCAGATTCCGCCCGAGGCATGGGTTCCCGACGACGACAGGCCCGAGTATTGGGACGAGACCTTCATGCGCCTGGGGCGCGGTTACGGCTTCGACCCGGAGGCGGGCGAGTACCCGGTCAACCATGGGCAGCTGGTGTTGAATCTCGCGAGGCTCGTCTCGCCGCTGTTGGACGGGGCGAGGTTCACGCAGGTGCTGCCAGGGGATGACGATGTGGAAGGGGAGGAGCGCGAGCCCCTGCCGGAAGACGCCGACAAGGAGAGCGGGGGAAAGGACAACCGGTACACGCTGCGCCTGAGGCATGGGGGGCGGCGGTACAGCGTCACGTTCCACGACTTCTCGGGCTTCTTCAACATCAACGCGGTGCTGGCCCTGCTGAACGCGGCGCTGGAGCCGAGCGGCACGCCGATGCGGTTCTTCGGCTTCGGAGACGTGGTCGTCGTCGGGCCGCTGCGAGGCGTGCAGCAGGCCATGCGCGAGGGCTTCATCCCCGGCTTCGACGGGGCGGGCGTCTTCGAGGACTGGGAGCTGGAGGAAATCGACGCCTGGAGCGAGTCCGGCGACACGCCCGAGTCCCTCGTGAGACAGCTGGAGAAGGGACGCAGGCGCGTGCGGTTCTGCTTCGTGGTCTGAGGGGGGAACCCGGGGACGGGCACCCTCACCCCCGCCCTCTCCCGAGGGGAGAGGGAGTTCTACTCGACGCGGGCCCGGCTCTCGAAGCGCGTGTACTCGGCGAGGAAGACCAGGTCGATGTCGCAGATGGGGCCGTTGCGTTGCTTGGCGATGACGAGCTGCACGGGGATGGCCGAGCTGGTGCGTTGGACCTCGCCGCCTTCCGCGTTCTCGCCCTGGTCCTCGCGGTGGATGAACATCACCACGTCGGCGTCCTGCTCGATGGCGCCCGACTCACGGAGGTCCGAGAGCATCGGCTTGCCGCCCTTGCGCTCCTCCACCTTACGGCTGAGCTGCGAGAGCGCGATGATGGGCACCTCCAGCTCCTTGGCCAGCTGCTTGAGGCTTCGGGAGATCTCCGAGATTTCCAGCTGGCGGCTCTCCACCTTGCCCTTCTGATGCATGAGCTGGAGGTAGTCGATGATGATCAGCGAGAGCCGGGGATCCCGCTGCTTGAGCCGCCGCGCCTTGGCGCGCAGGTCGAAGGGGGACAGACCGCCCGAGTCGTCGATGTAGATGGGGGCGTTGTAGAGCTTGCCCGCCATCTCCTGGAACTTCTCCTCGTCGTGCGGGGTGAGCCGGCCGCCGCGCAGCTTCTTCATGTCCACGCGGGCGCTCGAGGCCAGCAGACGCATGAGGAGCTGATCCGCGGGCATTTCCAGGCTGAAGATGGCCGCCGCCTTGGGCTCCTCGGCCAGGCCCACGTGCGTGGCGATGTTCATCGCGAAGGACGTCTTTCCGACGCCGGGGCGCGCCGCGAGGATGAGGAGCTCGCCGGCGTGCAGACCCGTGAGCGCCTGGTCCAGGTCGGCGTAGCCGGTGGACAGGCCGGTGATGCCCGTCGTCGCCGTCTTCATCTTGTCCAGCAGATCCAGCGTGTGCTCCATCAGCTCGCTGACGGGCCGCAGATCTCCCACGCGCTTCTTCTCGGCTAGGAGGAAGACCTTGCGCTCGGCCTCGTCCAGCAGCACGTCCAGCTCGCCCGTTTCCTGGCTGGCGAGCTCCTGGATCTCCCGCCCCGCGTTCGCCAGCCTCCGCCGGAGGGCTTGATCCTTGACGATCTTCGCGTACTGGACGGCGTTGCCCGGCACGGGCACCACCTGATCCAGGCTCATCAGGTAGGCCGGGCCGCCCACCGCCGCCAGATGCCCGAGCACCTTGAGCTCCTCGGCCAGCGTCAGGTGATCCACCTGCCGCGAGGAGCCGGACAGCTTGAGCATCGCGGCGAAGATCTGCGCGTGCGCCGGACTGGCGAAGTCGTCCGGGTGCACCACCTCCGCGAGGCTGTCGATGATGGTGTTGTCCGCGAGCACGGCGCCCAGCACCGCGCGCTCAGCGGCGAGGTCCTCGTGAGACCTGCGCCCGCCCGTCCGAATGTCGAGGATGTTGTCCATGGCTCCCGGCCAGTCTACAGGCTCCGCTACGGGGATGTAGCGCGGCAGCCTGCGCGCGCCCTCTGACATGCCACGGGGCCTCGGGACCGGCTTCCTCCCGCAAATGAAAGAGCCGCCCGGGGGTTGACTCCCGGACGGCTCTTGTCTTCCTTCACTCCGGCCCTCTCCCAGAAGGAGAGGGAGGAGGGGCTCAGGCCTCGGCGGCGACTTCGACCTTGATCTTCGCCACCACGTCGCGGTGCAGCCGCAGCTCCACCTCGTACTGACCCGTGGCCCGGATGGGCTCGGGCAGGTGGATGTGACGGCGATCCACCTGCTGGCCCTGGGAGGCGAGCGCCTCGGCGATGTCCAGCGCGGTGACCGAGCCGTACAGCTTGTCCTGCTCACCCACCTTGCGGCGGATGACGGCCTTGACCGAGCCGATCTTCTTGGCCTGCTCCTCGGCGGCGCCCTTCAGCTTGGCGTTACGCGCCGAGATGACCGAGCGCTCGTGCTCGAGCTGGCGCACGTTCTGCTCGGTGGCCAGCACCGCCAGCTTGCGCGGCAGCAGGTAGTTGCGGCCGAAGCCGTCCTTCACCGTCACGAGCTCACCGGACTTGCCCAGGTTCGCGACGTCCTCACGAAGAATGACCTTCATGTGCTGTCTCCGTTGGTGCGTGAGGGGCGGCGATCAGCCGACCATCGCGTTGTAGGGAAGCATCGCCAGACCGCGGGCGCGCTTGATGGCCGTGGCGATCTCGCGCTGGTGCTTGGCGCAGTTGCCGGAGATGCGGCGGGGAATGATCTTGCCGCGCTCGGTGACGAAGTACTTCAGCGTCGGCTGATCCTTGAAGTCCACCTTGGCGTTCTTCTCGGCACAGAAGCGGCAGACCTTCTTGCGGCCAAAGCCACGGCCGCCACGCTTCTCGTCATCACCACCGGCGCCGCCGCGATCTCCGCGGTCACCGCCACGATCCCTGTCGCCACCGCGGTCCCGATCACCACCGCCGCGGGAAGCATTCCTGTCGTTACCAATCATGAGTGTTCTCTCTTCTCTGGAATGGATCCGTAGAAGACGACCGCGGGGGCACTAGGCCTCCTCGGTGCCCTCCTCCTCGGTCTCGGCGACATCGTCGACCACCGCGGCGCGCTCGGCGATCGCGGGAGCGCCCGGACGGGTCTCCTCGACGTCACCGGCCAGCTTCAGGTCCTCGAGTACCGGACGGCTCTCGGGATCCACCTCGTCCGCCAGCTTGGTGGACAGGAAGCGCGTCACCTCGTCGTAGTTGCGGAGGTTACGCTCGAGCTCCGCCACCAGCCCGCTGGCGCCCAGGTAGCTGGCGTGCACGTAGATGGCGCGGGGCTGCTTGGCGATGGGGAAGGCCGTCTTCTTCTTGCCCCACACCGTGAAGCGGAGGACCTTGCCACCCTCACGGCCCACGATGCCACGGACGCGCTCCTTGAGCTTGTCCACGTTGTCGTCGGTGAGGTCCGGCTTGACCAGGAAGATGGTCTCGTACTCACGAAGCCGCTTGGCGGCCTGCGTCTCAGCCATGTTTCTCTCCCCTTGGGGTTGAGTGCCCCCCGGAGGTCCGAGGAGCGGGGAAACGGACAGAAGGTCCAAGGGGGACCGACCGCCGGGAACGGGAAAACCACGCGCCCGTCTCCCTCGCGTTTCGTCCCGGAGGCTCGCGCCCCCGGGATGATGGAAAAGAACAGCTCCTCCCCGCCGAAGCTTCCGGAGGGTAGGGAAGGGGCCTTCTACGGGGGGGAGGACCCCGAGTCAAGGCGCCCGCTTGTTGTACCGGTTCATCGCCGTGGCCAGCCCGTCGCGCACCCAGGTGTCGGCCGCGTCCGCCGCCAGGGCGATCAGGTCGTCGAGCTGCCGGCGCTCCGCGTCGTCGAAGTTGGACAGGACGTAGTCGGCCACCCGGTCCTTCGCGTTGGGGCCCTGCGGCTTGCCGATGCCGAAGCGCAGGCGGATGAAGCTGTCCGCCCCCAGGCTGGAGACGGTGCTCTTCAGCCCGTTGTGGCCCCCGCTGCCCCCGCCCGCTTTGAGCTGCAGCCGCCCGAAGGGCATGTCCAGCTCGTCGTGGATGACGAGGATGTCCTCCACCGCCACCTTGTAGAAGCGCGCCGCCTCGGCCACCGAGCGGCCAGACAGGTTCATGTACGTCTGCGGCTCCAGGAAGAGGACCTTCTCGCCGCCCAGGGAGCCCTGGCCCACCCGGGCCTGGAACTTCTCGTGGTTGAGCTCGGCGCGCGCACGCGACAGCAGCGCCTCGACCACCATGAATCCGATGTTGTGACGGTGGCGCTCGTACTCGCGCCCGGGATTGCCCAGTCCACAGATGAGCTTCATGGCAGTGACTCCGAAAAACAGACGGGGCCAGCTCCTTCGAGCTGACCCCGCGTGTACGGCAGGACGACGAGCTTACTTCTTCGCGCCGGCCGCGGGCTTGGCCGCCGCACCGGCCGCGGGCTTGGCCGCAGCCGCCGCCGCGGGAGCCGCAGCCGCCGCCACGGGAGCCGCCTCGGCCGCACCCTCGGGCGCGCTGACGACGGCGATGGTGTAGTTCACGTTCGACTTCACCACCACGCCCGCGGGCAGCTTCACATCGTTGATGTGCATGGCCATGGCGATCTTCAGCGGCGTCACGTCCACCTCGATCTTCTCGGGGATGGAGCGCGGCATGGCGTAGACCTCGATCTCACGGCGGATCTGCGAGAGCAGACCGCCATCGGCCACGCCCTCGGCCTTGCCGGTGAGGATGAGCGGCACGTTCACCTTCACCTGCTCGTCCTCACGCACGGCGATGAAGTCCACGTGGAGGATGTCGCGGGAGACCGGATCCCGCTGGTAGTCCTTGAAGAGGACCTGCTGGTCGGCGCCCACACCCTTGAGGGTGATGAGGGTGTTGAGCTTGTGCGGGGTGTTGATGGCCTGCTTCACGGCCTTCGGATCGACGGCCACGCTCAGGGGCTTCTCCAGGTGCTTGCCGTAGACGACGGCGGGCACCAGGCCCTGGCTGCGCAGACGGCGGGCGGCGCCCTTGCCGGAGCCCTCGCGAACCTTCACCTCGAGCGTGCTCTTGTCGATGGACATGGATTTCCTCGGTATGGGGACTGCGATGTGACCGCGCCGGCCCTGGCGCCTCTGGCATCCCGCCCCAGTGGCGGGCCCCGAGACGGCACCTTCCGGAAAGCGAAGGGCCAACGTGGTGTGGGGTGCGACATGCCAGCGCGGGCGGCCGGAGTCAAGCCGCCCGGCGGACAGGAGGGCCCTGCTCCGCCTAGACGAAGAGGGAGCTGAGCGAGTCGGCGCGGTGGATGCGCGCGATGGCCTCACCGAAGAGGCGCTCGGTGGTGATGATCTTCAGCTTGGCGCACGCCTGGGCGGCGGGCGAGAGGGGCACCGTGTCCGTGAGGACGAGTTCCTCCAGCATCGACTCCTGGATGCGCTGGATGGCGGGGCCGGAGAGGATGGGGTGGACGGCGTAGGCCACCACCCGGCGCGCGCCCCGCTCCTTGAGGGCGGCGGCCGCCTGGGTGAGCGTGCCCGCGGTGTCCACCATGTCGTCCACCAGCACCGCGTCCTTGCCGTTCACGTCTCCAATGAGGTTCATCACCTCGGAGGAGTTGGGCCGCGGCCGGCGCTTGTCGATGATGGCCAGGCCGCAGTTGAGCCGCTTGGAGTAGGCCCGCGCCCGCTCCACGCCGCCCGCGTCCGGCGACACGATGACCATGTCCTGCGTGTCCGGAAACTTCCTGCGCAGGTCATCCAGGAAGACTGGCGAGGCGTAGAGGTGATCCGAGGGGATGTTGAAGAAGCCCTGGATCTGCCCGGCGTGCATGTCCATGGACACCACGCGCGTGGCCCCGGCCACTTCCAGCAGATCCGCGATCAGCTTGGCGGTGATGGGCGTGCGCGGCGCCACCTTCCGGTCCTGCCGCGCATACCCGTAGTAGGGGATGACGGCGTTGATGGAGCCGGCGCTCGCCCGCTTGAGGGCGTCGCAGATGATGAGCAGCTCCATCAGGTGATCATTCGCCGGCGGGCACGTGGACTGGACGATGAAGACGTCCGAGCCGCGGACGTTCTCGCCGATCTCCACGTGAATCTCTCCGTCGGAGAAGCGGCCGACCGAGGCCTTTCCCAAGGGGCGCTTGAGATAGTCGCAGATGCGATGGGCCAGACCGGGGTTGGAACTCCCGGTGAACACCTTGAAGTCGCGGGGCTGCTGCATGGGCGCGCTACTAGCGCGCCCCGTGGCGGAAGGGAAGCCCCTTCCACCGGCGCACCCGGACCGGTGCTCAGTCGTGGTCGCCCGCGGCGGCCAGGAAGGGGCTCGGCGCCCCGCCCGTCCCATGCTGCCGCTCGTACTCCTGCAGGATGGTCCGCTCCATCTGGTTGCGCGTATCCGCGTTGAGCGGATGGGCAATGTCCTTGTACGTCCCATCCTTGCGGCGCTTCGCCGGCATGGCGATGAACAAGCCGGAAGCCCCGTGAATCACCTTCAAATCCCGGATCACGAAACAGTGATCCAGGGTGATGGTCACGTAGGCCTTCAGCTTATCCTCGTCAACCGGGTACACCTTGACGTCGGTGATGTTCATGGTCCCCCCACAGACCCTAGAGGTACGAGCCAGGGAGGCAGCCTGAGTCAGACCGGCCCGGAAAAGCAAGTCTGTCGGGGCTTCTTGTGCGTCAACCGATGCCTCGATGACACATGTGGGCCAGGAAGGCGAGGTGGTACACGTCGATGACGACGTAGAGGGCGGCGCCGGCCTGGATGGCCCGCTGGCTCAGATGCATGGAGCGGTGCAGGCACAGCAGCGTCAGCCCGAGGCTCACGATGGTGACCTTGATGGCCATGAAGGCCAGGGGCGAGTGCTCGTAGGCCACCCGCATGAGCGGGTTCAGCTCCTCGGCCACCTCCAACTGTAAAAAGGTGAGGGTAAAGAGCCCATCCAGCAGGTTGAGCACCAGCAGCAGCACCGCCGCCGGCGAGATGTGGAACGAAGCTCCCTCGATATCCGCCCAACGTGTTGCCTGCGTCGTCGCCGCCACCCGGACCTCCCCGTTGGAATCCGGGACGGGGTTCTTCAAGATGCTTGCCAATGCGCGAGGGGCTCCACGGGCCTGTTGCGGGAAGCCCGGGCGGGTTTCGAAAGTTGACGTGCCAGGAGGGGCGTGACAGAGGTGACCCGCACTCCCGCACAGCCTCCCGACGAGTCCCCGCGTGCAACAATTTCCCAATGACATCGGGTGGATAGAGGTCATCTGCGGCTCGATGTTCTCCGGCAAGACGGAGGAGTTGATCCGCCGCATCAAGCGGGCCGTCTACGGCAAGCAGGTCGTCCAGGTGTTCAAGCCTCGACTGGACAACCGCTATGACGAGACCCAGGTGGTCAGCCACTCCCAGTTAAAATTGACCTCCATCCCGATCGAACGGGCTGAAGAAATTTTCCACCACCTGTCCCCCAAGACGCAGGTGGTGGGCATCGACGAGGTGCAGTTCTTCGGCTCCGAGGTGGTGGCGGTATGTGAGGCGCTGGCCAATCGGGGCATTCGCGTGATCGTCGCGGGGCTGGACCAGGACTACCAGGGCCGCCCCTTCGAGCCGATGCCGCACCTGCTGGCCATCGCCGAGTACGTGACGAAGCAACTGGCCATCTGCGTGGTGTGTGGGAATCCCGCCAACCGCTCGCAGCGACTGGTGGATAGCGGAGAGCGGGTGGTGGTAGGCGCCGCCGGAGCGTACGAGGCGCGCTGCCGCAAATGCCACCGGGCCGAGCCCACCGAGGCCACGCCCCCTCAGACGCTCGATCTGTTCGAACACTAGAAGCTCCGGAGGTCTGGCCATGCGCGACACCCTCTACGCCAACGTTCCCTTCCAGTTGAGCGAGATGCCCCACCGGTACGGCCCCAACGTGCACCTGGTGGGCAACCCCTTCCTGCTCTCGCAGCTGGCGAAGCTGTGCAGCAAGGGCACGGTGCAGCCGGACATCAACCGGCTGGTGGCGCTGCTCTACTCGGACCTGGTGAAGACGGTCATCAACGCGGAGTTCCCCCGCAAGATGGTGGCCATGCCCACCCGGATGATCGATCACACGCCGCAGGGCATGTACCAGGGCGAGGTGATCGATCCCGCGGTGCGCGCGGTGACGGTGAACATCGCCCGCGCCGGAACGCTGCCCTCGCAGGTGGCGTACGATCTGCTCAACACCACGGTGGATCCGGTGCTGGTGCGCCAGGATCACATCATCATGAGCCGGATGATCGACGCCAAGGAGCACGTGGTGGGCTCGAACATCGGCGGGGCGAAGATCGGCGGGGACATCGACGATGCGATCGTCCTCTTCCCGGACCCGATGGGCGCCACGGGCGGCAGCCTGAGCACCGCGGTGAACATGTACAAGGAGAAGGTCCCCGGCACGCCCCGGAGAATCCTCAGCCTCAACCTGATCATCACCCCCGAGTTCCTGCGGAGGATTTCCCGCGAGCATCCGGATGTGGTGGTGTACGCGCTGCGCCTGGACCGCGGGCTGTCACCTCCGGAGGTGTTCGGCACGGTGCCCGGCGAGCTGTGGGAGAAGGAGCGGGGGCTGGATGACCGGCAATACATCGTCCCCGGCGGCGGCGGCTTCGGGGAGATCATGAACAACGCGTACGTGTAGAGGTACGACCGTGGCTTTCTACGAGCAGGATGTCGGCGTCCACATCGACGAGAAGAAGCTCCAGACGCGCGTGCGCGAGCTGGGTGCGCAGATCACCCGCGACTACCAGGGCAAGGAGCTCACGTTCATCTGCGTGCTCAAGGGCTCGGCGTTCTTCGCCATGGACTTGGCGCGCTACGTGGACCTGCCGCTGACGATCGAGTTCCTCGGGGTGTCCTCGTACCAGGGCGGCACCGAGACGACGGGCGAGGTGCGCATCACCACCGACGTGAGCAAGCCCATGGCGGGCAAGCACCTGCTCGTCATCGAGGACATCATCGACACCGGGCTCACCATGAGCTTCCTGCTGGAGAACCTGAAGGCCCGGCACCCGGCGTCCGTGAAGGTGTGCTCGCTGCTGGAGAAGCCCTCGCGCGCCCGCACCCAGGTGCCCATCGACTACAAGGGCTTCGTCATCGACGATGTCTTCGTGGTGGGCTACGGGCTCGACTACGCCGAGCGCTACCGCAACCTGCCCTTCATCGGCGTGATGAAGGGGAAGTAGTCCCCCGGCGGGTCCCCGGCCCGGCGGCCAGCGGGCCGAGCGTTCCTTGCGCGGCAACCCGCCCCTCCCCATGGTCTGACCCATGCCACGTGCGTGGGTCCACCCATCGGAGGGGCCGTGCTAGCCACTCCCGCCCCGCGCCTTCGCACCCGGCTCGCCGCCCTCTCCAGGCGCCGCCGCTACCCGCTCCGCCGTCAGGTCGAGGAGGCGGACTGTGGCCCGGCGTGCCTGGAAATGATCTCCGCCTTCCACGGGGCGGAGCACGCCCAGGCCCTGCTACGCGAGCTCACGTTCGTGCGCGCTCCGGGCGCCACCCTGCTGGACATCGCCCGGGCGGCGGAACAGCTCGGCTTCCGGGTGCGCGGCGTCCACATGGAGGACGCGTCCGACCTCGAGGACGAGGAGGGCCAGGCCTTGCTGCCCGCCATCGCCCATTGGGACGGCAACCACTTCGTCGTCCTCTATGAGGTGAATGCGCGCAACGCCGTGGTGGGCGACCCCGCCCTGGGCCTGCGGCGCATCCCCCGGGCCGAGCTGGCCTCGCACTGGGACGGCATCCTCCTGCTGCTCGAGCCCACCGAGGCCCTCCACCAGCCCCGCGCGGTGTCCGACGCGCCCGAGCGCCGCCCCACCGCGCTGCGCCGCTTCGCCCGCGGACTGCTGCGCTACCGCGCGTTGCTCGTGCAGATCGTCCTCGCCACGCTCCTGCTCCAGGGACTGGCCCTGGCTCAGCCCTTCTTCGTCCAGGGGCTGGTGGACAAGGCCGTGGGCGGGCGCGACGTGCCGCTGCTCACCGCCATCGGCGTGGGCCTGGGCGTCCTGCTGGCCGCGCAGGTGGCCGTCACCGCCGCCCGGGGCGCCGCCCTCTTCCTGCTGTCCGGCAGCTACTCGATGCTGCTGCTCACCCGTTTCTGGAAGCGGCTGCTGTCGCTGCCCCTGTCCTTCTTCGCCCGGCGCCACCGGGGCGATCTGCTCAAGCGCATCGAGGACCACCAGCGCATCCGCCGCATCCTCCAGGGCGCCGCCTCCTCCGTGCTGCTCGACCTGGTGATGCTGGTGGGCTACGCCGTGGTGCTCCTCCTCTACGACACCACCGTCTTCCTCCTCTTCCTCGGAGGGGCCGTTCTCTACGCGGCCTGGACGTTGGTGCTGCTGCCCCGCCGTGGCCGTCTGGACTCCGAGCGCTTCCGCGTGGGCGCCGAGGCCAGCCGTCTGGAGCTGCAGATGCTCGGAGGCATCCAGACCCTCAAGGCCGCCAGCGCCGAGCAGCAGATGCGCGCTTCCTGGGAGCGGCTCCAGGCCCGGGACTTCGCCGCCTGCCGCCGCCTCTGGTTGCTCGACACCCTCCACCAGGGCGGCACCCTCTTCATCAACCAGGCCATGTACCTGGGCATCCTCCTCTACGAGGCCTGGCTCGTCCTCCAGGGCCGCCTGTCCATCGGACAGCTCGTCGCCACCCTCGCCATCCTCGCCCTGGTGCTCAACCCCCTGCAGAACCTCGTCACCTTCGTGCACGAGCTGCAGGACGTGGCCCTCTCCCTGCGCCGCGTGGAGGTCGTCTACGAGGCCGAGCCGGAGGCACTCGATGCTCCGGGCACCGCGGCCACGGTGATGGCCCGAGCCCCGGAAATCCGGCTCGAGCACGTCACCTTCGGCTATGGCTCACCCCATGAGCCTCCCATCCTCGATGACGTGAGCTTCACCCTGCCCGCCGGGAAGATGACCGCCATCGTGGGCCGCTCCGGCGCCGGCAAGACGACGCTCGCCCACCTGGTGCACGGCCTCTACCGGCCTCAACAGGGCCGCATCCTCTACGACGGCGTTCCCCTGGAGGCCCTGCCTCCCACGCGCCTGCGCCGCTCGGTGGCCTACGTCTTCCAGAAGACCGACATCTTCGACGGCACGCTCGCGGAGAACATCTCCCTGGGGGACGAGCGGCCCGATCCGGAGCGGCTGCTGCACGCCGCGCGCACCGCGTGTCTGGATGACCTGCTCGCGCTGCCTCGGGGATTGGAGACCCGCATCGGCGAGTCCGGCATCCGCCTCTCCGGCGGCGAGGAGCAGCGCCTGCAACTCGCGCGCGCCATCTACCGAGACCCCCGCGTGCTCTTCCTCGACGAGGCGACGAGCCACCTGGATGCCACCACCGAGCGCGCCATCACCGAGTCGCTCCAGCGCGAGGCGGCCGGCCGCACCGTGGTGGTGGTGGCGCACCGGCTCTCCACCATCCGCCGCGCGGACCTCATCGTCGTGCTGGAGCGCGGGCGCGTGGTGGAGCAGGGCACCCACGAGGAGTTGCTGGCCCGGGAAGGCGGGCGCTACCGCGCGCTCGTGGAGAATCAGGTGGAGGGTTGAATGGTGCACCCGCGTGAGGAGGACGAGGACGACCTGACACTCACCGAGGAGCTGCGCTCCGTCATGCGTCCGCGCTCCGGACGGCTCCTCGTGCTGCTGGTGCTGATGGTGTTGGTGCTGGCCGCGCTGGTGCTCGTGGCCTCTCGCACGGTGCTCGCGGGCTTGTGGCGATAGCGGGCCGGGCGACGCGGACGGCAGGGCGGTGGGGCGGACCCCACCGTCTCTGCTCGGATTCAACGGGATTGCTCAACAGGCCAGGCAGCCAGGGGGCTCTTCGCCGCACGCGTAGGTGGTGATCTCCGGGCACTTCTTGTCCTGCACGGGTCCGGCGCCACCCTCGATGCGAGCGAGGTCCTGCACGAAGAGCTCCTTGATCTTCTTGACCTTCTTTTCCTTCTTCGGCTCCATGTCGTCTCTCCAGGATTCGGTGGCTCACGGGCCCACCCCGCATGCCGCAGGCGCTCGACGCACCTGCACTCGGGGAAACGGCTCCTGGAGAGAACCCAGTCCAGGAGAGCCAAGAAGCCATTCCATGCCCGAATGCCCGGCTGCCCTGGACACGGGCGCTTGATGGCTCGCCCCCATGGCCTCAGGGAATGGAAGCGCGTGCCGCCCGTGCGAGGGCCCGGGCCAGCTGCCCGAGGAGATCCGTCCCCGCACGCGCGTCGAAGCCGAGGAACATGGGCGAGGCGTTGAGCTCGAGGAAGCGCAGCGTGCCCCGCGCATCGCGCTTGAGATCCATCCCCGTCCAGCGCAGCCCCACCACCTCCGTGGCTCGCAGGCACTGGCGCGCCACCTCGGGCGGCAACTCGAAGGACTCGATGCGCTCCTCGTTCTGCCGGAAGTCGAGCGCGCGCGAGATGATGCGCAGGCTGGCGATGATCTCCCCGTCGAGCACGTAGACGCGCACGTCCTCGCCGGGCATCAGCTCCTGGAAGGTGACGGGCGCGGCCTCCAGTGCCTCCAGCCGCTCGTCGGAGAGATCCTCGGGCCCCAGCTCCAGCGTGGCGGCGCCGCCCTCCACGGGCTTGTAGGCCACGCGCCGGCCAGCGGCGAACCGGCGCACCGACTCCGGATCATTCGTCCAGAGGGTTTCCGGCACCGGCAACCCCGCCTCCGCCAGGAGCGCGAGCTGCACCGGCTTGGGCGTTCGCCAGTCCGCGGCGAGCGGGTTGTAGAGCGGCACGCCCATGGCTTCCCAGCGCCCCACCAGCCCGCGCAGCAGCGTGGTCTTCTCCCGGAAGGCCACCAGCGTGGTGCGCCAGTCGTCGTCCATCGCCTCCTTCGCGTCCACGCCGAAGGTGAGCGGATGCGAGTGGTAGCTGCGCAGGTAGATGGCCCCGGGCCGCTCGAGGCGGCGGCCATCCAGGGTGATGCCACCGAGGCCCTCCGTGAGCGCCAGGCGCGTCTCCTGCGGGAAGGTGAGGGTGTCCACCACGAGGGCCTCGACTCCCTCCTGCTCGACCCGGCGCGCCACCTCCGACACGTGCGTGTCGTCGCGGGAGCCCACGAGGAGGACGGGCCGGGCGGGTGAGCGGGTCGTCATGGGGCGTGTGCTCCTTCCTGGTGGGCTCCGGCGGAGGTGGCTCGGGGCGTGAGGGTGTCGAGCAGGGCCGGCCGAGCCAGCCACGTGGCGACATGGGCCAGCGGCGCCTCGCAGCGGCGGCCATCGAGGAAGAGGGTGGGGAGGCCTTGGGCGTGACGCTGCTTGAGCGCGGCGGCCGCGCGCACCCGGGCCCGGGCCTTCTCCCGTGCGCCCGTGAGTGCCCCGGCCTCCTGTCCGGCATCGGCCGCCACGAGGGCCAGCGGCTCCCCGGCGTTCCGCAGGCGCGTGTAGTCCCGTTTCGCCGCACGGAAGAGCTGGAGGAAGACCTCGCCCCCCCAGGCCACTCCGGCCGCCGCGAGCGCCTCGCATGCCGCCTGATCCCCCGGATCATCCGGGTCCATGGGCGCGAGGGCCACGTGCGCGCGCACCTGGTCTCCCCGCCGGGCCACCAGGGTCTCCAGCTCCTCCAGCACGGGACCGCAGTGGCCGCAGGCGGGGTGGGCCAGGACGACGAGCACGTGCGGCGCGTCCGCCTCGCCCAGCCGGGGACCGAGGGACTCCGCGTCCAGCTCCAGCCGTGGCTCCTGGGAGAGCTGTGCGAGCGTCGCGAGGGGCGAGCGCAGCAGGCGCGTGTGCTCCCGGAGAAGGGATTCGCCCTCACCGCCGCGGGAGAGCAGGGGCACCGTGGTGGAGAGCACCAGCCCGAGCAGTAGCACCAGCAGGAGCGCGGCGGGGAGCAGCCCTGGAGGCGGCGTGGGCCAGTGCGGCAGGACTCCGAGGAGGAAGACGGCCGCGCCGCCGAGGTCCACCGCGTGCACCACCATGCAGAGTGTGCAGAAGCGCCGCATCCGCACCTGTGCCAGGACCAGGAGGAGGGAGAGGGGCAGGGTAGGGAGGAAGGCCGCGCCCGCGAGCCAGGCCTGCACCGGGCCACCCCCGAGCGGAGCGGTGCACAGCACCAGCAACTGGGCTCCGAAGAAGGCGGTGCCCAACCCGGCCAGCGGCACTCCAGCGGGACTCGCCCAGGCGGAGAGCAGCACACTCTCGCAATCCAGCGGTCCGCCGCCTCCGCACAGGCGCGAGGCCTTGCCGCCTCGTGTCCACGAGAGCGCCGCGAGCGCCGCCGCGAGGCCCGCCCCGGCGAGCAGGGCCAGCAACGCGGTGGGCAGCCGGAGCCCGGGGGGCTGGGCGAGGACGGCCAGCACGAGCAGCACTCCCACCAGCGCGGCCAGCCCCCCGCGCATCCACGGCGAGGCGGACGGGCCGATGAGGGCCGTTCTCAGCTTCCACTGCTCGAGGAGCAGCTCCCGCGCACGGTGGCGGAGGTAGCCTGGCTCGGGCTCGCCCTCGCCCCCGTACTCCAGGAAGACCACGACGCCCGACCAGAGGGCCGTGAGCGTGTCGCGATCCATCTCCCGGCTGCCCCGTCGGCTGTCCCAGATGCGGAAGGTGCCAGGGGCCTCCTCCGAGGGCGGAGTGACGGCTTCGAGCAGGCCGAATCCCCCCTGGGGCCCGGACTGGAAGTGGAGGATGGCGGGCAGCTCGTCCGCATCCAGGTCGTCGAGGGTCTCCAGGTCTCCCTGGCCGGCCGTCACGTCCAGGCCCAGCGCGGGAGCCTCCTGCGCCAGGGCCAGCAGGGAACCCGGTTGCACGTGACGTGCGAGCACCTCGCGCACGTGCATTCGCGAGTAGCGCAGGCCCAGGCGCCGGGCCACCTCGGCGAGGACCTCCGCCGGGTCATCGCTGGGGACATCGGGATCTCGGAGCATCGGAAGGTGCGCGGAAGGGTAGGCAGCGCCCCTCCGGGCGACGACGGGACCAGGCCCTCCACGGGGTTTGCACGGAGCAGTACTGAACATCCCTCCGCTCCCGGGGGAACCCGGGGAGTCGAAGCGTCCTGCGCCAACACTTGGTAAGCACCTGGAGACCCAGGTGGCCTTCACCTCCCTGCCGCGCAGGGCTCTCCGGGACGGCTCACGGTCGCATGTCCCGTGCGACGGTGACCGTGAAGGTCGTTCCGGTTTCCCGCGTGCTTTCGACTCGCACCGTGCCTCGGTGCGCCTTGGCCAGGCCCTCGACGAGGGTCAGACCCAGCCCCCAGCCCTTCTGGGCTGAGTCCATTCGACGATACTGCTGAAACAAGAGCTTCTGGTCCTCCGGAGGAATGGGAAGTCCCCAGTTGTGGACGGAAACCGAGACTTCATCGGGCCCGTTCTGGGCCACGCTGACGGTGACAGGGTGATCGCCAGCCCCGTACTTGATGGCGTTGTTGCACAGGTTCTCGATGATCCGCCTCATCCCGCTGCAGCTCCAGTAGCCTTGAATCGCCTGGCGCGCGTTCAGCACGAACCGGTCGCCATGAACCAGCGACAACTCCTCCAGTGTTTCCTGTGCCAAGGCGCTCAGATCGCACTCGGAAATCTCCAGGGGAAGCCCCTCTCCAGCACGGATCCGATTCGCATCCAGCAGATCGCGGATCATCCGATCCGCCCGGTCGAGGTTCTCACTGATCCTCGCCGTCAACTTGTAGAGGACGGCCAGGTCGCTTCCCTTTCGCGCCAGCATGTGGGCATTCAATTTCGCGGCGGTGAGGGGCGTTCGCAGATCGTGCGTGAGCGTGGCAACGAACTTCTCGCGAAGGTCGCGTTCTTCTTCCAGGCGTGCGGCGACCGTCTTCATATCGTGGATGTCGGTATTGGCACCGACCCATTTCACGATCCTTCCATCTGGATCGCGAATCGGGACCCCACGGACCAGATGCCAGCGGTACTGGCCGTCGGAGCCGCGCCGGAACCGTTGCTCCATGAAGAAGTCGTTGCCGGTCTCCACGGCCTCCCTCAGCCGCGGCCGGGTCCGTTCCACGTCCTCGGGATGCATGGGCAGGGTGTCCGGGTCGTCCCAACGGGTGCCCCGGGGCAGTCCCAGGTACTTGAACCACCAGTCATTGTACCAATCGACGAAGAAATCAGACGTAGCGGTCCAGATGATTTGAGGCAGGGCATTGGCGATGAGTCTGAACCGCGCTTCACTTTCCTCAATCGCCTGGCGCGCTTCAATTTGATCGGTCTCGCGGGAGTGAGCCTCGATGGCTCGCTCCCGGGACTGGACGAACTGCATGAAGCGCGCGCCCGCCTCCGCCATTCCCTGCTCGATGGCAGAGAGGATGATGTCGCGTTCCGTGGGGGGGACGGGGCCTTCCTGCTCCAACACCTGGAAGATGACCTCCCGAAGGAACTGGTACTCCCGGAGCATCTGATGAATCGATTGTTTCTCGAGACTCGAACGTTGTTGCCCGTGGTCTCGGGAAAGGTCGTTGAGCTCTTCATCGGGGACTGGTCGGCGGCGCTCTGGCGCCAAAGCCGTCACCAGGCTCTCCAGGAACTTTGGCAGGCTGTTGCGGAGCTGAGACTCATCTTGTGCTCTTGCCGCCGGGATGGCCTGGCGGACGCGGTCCATCCAAAGCTGGAGGATGATCTCCTTGTGAGCCTTCAGCCGCTCCGAGACGGAGCGCTGTGTTTCAGGGTGATGGGACGAACGTCCGCTCATGCGTGACCCGAGTGACGGCAGGGCTGGGTTCCCGCTCCGTGCAAGCTCGATTCCCCACCCTGCTGCCAGGCATTCGCCTGTTCGCTTGATTCCTCGACGACATCGACAATGTCGAGATGCCGGAGCGGTTTCACCAACCTGACATTCATGCGCGGGTTCCCTTCCCTCTGAGGCATTTCAAGCCATTCCGGCTCAAGTTGGTTCTGCCCGAGGTCCGGCTGCAGAGGATGAGCCCCTGGTCCATGGTTCAGCAGGCGGGTAGACAGGTGCTTGTGTGGTGCAGAGCCGCCCCTCCGTCCGGCACCTGTGACCTCAAGCGCGCTGGGCCCGCGTACTGGCCGGGGCCTTCTTCGCCGCCGACTTCTTGGGGGCGGCCTTCTTGGCGGGAGCCTTCTTCGCCGCGGTCTTCTTCGCGGCGGCGGGCGCGGACTTCCGGGCCGGTGCGCTCCGAGCCTTGGCGGGCGCGGCCTCCGCCTTCTCCGCCTTCGGTGCTCCCACCGTGCCCAGCCGCGCCACGAGCTTCTTGGGCGCCACCGCGCGGTAGCTCTCGTCGAGCCACTGGCGCAGCATGTCGAGCGGAGGCGTGTCGCGCGCACCGAAGCTGGCGGACACCCAGCCGCTCTTGCCCAGGCCGTACCCGGTCGGTTGCGCGAACGGCAGCATCAGCGCCGCACCGTTCGACTGCGGCAGCTTCACGGACATCGACAGGCCCTCGCCCGTTAGCGCCAGGAAGACGAAGGCCTTGCCCTTCACCTTGAGCGTCCGGTGCCCCCACGGGAACTCCTCGGTCACCTCGGGGTAGCCCATGCCCGCTTCGCGCAGGGCCAGCTCGAAGGGCTCGAGTCGCTTCATCTCGGGGGGAACCGGGGTCATCGTCATGGGGTGCGCCTCCTCGTGGGCCCCTCAGGTATACCGCACGCGGGCGCGTCTCCCTTACTTCTTGGGTTTCAGCAGCGTGAGCACCTGGGTGAACGTCCTGTCGCCGTTGGGCGTGGTGGACAGCACGCCGCTCGCTCCTTCGAAGGCACCTGTGCCACCGATGATCGGAACCAGCGAGGTGCCCGTCTCGGCTTCCCGGCCCGCGACGGTAATGGTCCCGTTGGCCATCGTCAGCGTCCACTGGCATTCACTGAACTGGCCGGGCAGCGTCCGGACGCAGTAGCCGCTGTTGCTGCCGATGTTCTCCCTGGCCTCGTTCAACAGCGGCTGGTCGAACACGAACATGTCGCCCGGCGAGTCACCCGTGGGTCCCAGATCCACCGGCGTCGCGATGCCGCTGCGGGCATCGGCGATGGTGTTCAACGTCCAGGCCTCCTCCGCGGGGCCGTTGTTGGTACAGCCCAGCACCGGCGCGGTGAAGACAGCCATGAGGATGAGCTTGCGCATCGTGTCGCTCCTTGGGTGGCTCGCTTTGGAGCCACCCCGGACGCGTAGCACGGCCCTCGGGGAGCGTCAGGGCAAAATCCCTCCGGCGCCCCGTCGCGCTACCGTGGGCGCTGCTGCGTCTCGCTGTCGCTGGTCCGCACTCCCGGCGGGGGCGCCGCGGGGGGCGTCGTGGTTTCGGTGCCCTGCGGCTGGGGCGCTGCCTGCGGGCCCTCCGGGGCCGGAGGGGGGAGGGCCGTTTCGGCGGGAGCCGGGGAGGCGCCGGGCTCGGCCAGGCTGGCATCCACCGCCCTCAGTGCCTTCTCCAACGCCTGGGCCGCCGGGCCCACCGCGGTGAGCAGCTGGTTGGCCCGCTGCGTGTTGCGGTTGCGGCTCTCCGCCGCGAGCTTCAGCTGCGTCAGCGCCTCCGTCACGTCCCGCCGGGCCTGCTCCAGCTTCTGCCGCGCCTGGAAGAAGGCCACGTCCGCCTTCATCGTCTCCAGCGTGCGGCGCTGCTCCTCCGACAGCCCGGAGAGAAGCTCCGCCCGCCTCAGGTAGTAGAGGCCCTTTTCCAGCACGGCCGGCTCGTCCGACTGCACCCGCGGCCGGGCGAGCCCCTCCAGCACCGGAAAGAGGGCCCGGTCCAGCTCGTCCCGCTCGGTGAACCGTTGCTCCATCAAGGACGACACGTCCCGGCCCTCGAGGGGGATGGGGGCGTAGGCGTCCGCCAGCCGCGCATCCCCGGGCCGGTAGGGCACCGCTCCGGTGGGCAGCATCCGCCCCTTCATCACCACCAGGTGCCCGCTCTCCTGGGCCAGGGTGAAGGTGCGGGCGTTGAGCTGCGAGAGCAGGAAGCCCACCGCCCCCCCCAGGCCCAGAATCAAGAGGGTGACGAGCAGGCGCGTGAAGGCGCTCGTGGCCCGGCGGCCGAAGCCCGGCCGGTTCTGCTGTGGGTTCATCATGGGATTCATGTCGCTTGCTCCCCAGACGTCCAGGCGGCGTGCCGATTTCCCGGCCCCAGTGCTTTCCTTGGGACAACCGTCACCAGGGCTATACTCGGCCGGCCCTACTCATGCATCCCACATTCCGCCGCCTGGGGACCAGCGAGCTGTTGCCCCGGTACATCTTCGCGGAGAGCCTCTTCGCACGCCGTCGCGTGTTGGAGGTGGACGCGGTCGCCACCACCGGCGGCGAGAGCGCGCGCTTCCTCCTGGAGCGCGGCGCCCGCACCGTCGTGGCCTGTGACGCGGACCTCGCGGCGGTGGCGGCGGCCCAGAAGGCCCACGGCGGCGCCTCGCTGCGCTACCGCGCCAACATCTACGACGACCTCGAGCCCGGCAGCTTCGACCTGGTGCTCGTCGCCGACCTCGCCCCCTACGTGCGCGCGCCCACGCTGCTGGCCGAGCTGGCCCGGCTCGTGAGCCGGCAGGGCTACCTCATCGGCGGCCTGAGCAACACGGCGGGGCTCGCCCTCTGGCAGCTCATGGACGTGGAGGAGGGCGTGCCGCCCACGTACGGGCAGCTGCTCGACGCGCTCTCCCCGCACTTCCCCCATGTGGAAGTGGCCACGCAGTCGCCCGTGTTGGGCTACCAGCTCGCCTTCGAGAAGGGCGATGGCCTCCAGGTGGATGGCACCCTCATCCGGGGCAGCGAGGCGGCCTACTACGTGGTGGTGGCCGGCGCCGAGTCCGCCCGCGTCGTGGACCCCACCTGGGTGCAGCTGCCTCCCGAGCCGCTCGCCTTCACCCGCGGCAAGCTGGACGAGGTGGCCCAGCGCGCCAAGGGCTGGGAGGAGCGCACCGGGCGCCTCAAGGAGTCCCTCACCCGGCTGCGCGCGGAGCTGACCGACCGCGAGAACGAGGTCGTCCAGCTCAAGCCGGCCCTCGAGATTGCCCGCGACGACGTGGCCCGGCTCACCGCGCAGCTGGAGCAGGCGCGCGGCACCCCGGAGACCACCCGCGAGCGCGATGAGCTGTCCTCCCGCCTGCGCCGCACCGAGCTGGAGCTGCAGGTGGCCCTGGAGCGCGTGGCCGACGCGGACCGGCGCCTCGGCCAGCAGCGGCTGGAGCTGGAGGCCGCGGAGCGCTCTCGCAAGGAGGCGGATGTCCAGGTCCTCGGCGCCCAGGAGACGCTGCGGCTGGAGCGTGCGCGCCGCGAGGAGCTGAACACCACCCTGGAGGAGTCGCGCGAGCGCCTCACCCAGGCGTACACCCAGCTGCGCGAGCTGCAGGACGAGCAGGCCTCCCTGCGTGTCGAGCGCGAGAAGGATCGGCTCTCGGCGGAGCGCGCGCGGGAGCAGTCCGAGGAGCTGCGGCGGCAGGTGGAGGCCGCCCGCGAGCGCGAGCTGCGCCTGGCCGAGCAATATTCGACCTCGCTCGCCGCGGTGGAGCTGCTCAAGTCGGACGTGGCCCGGGCCGAGCAGGCCCGTCAGACGTCGGAGTCGCTGCTGCGCTCGCGCGACGCGGACCTGGCGCGTCTGACGCGCGAGGTGGAGGACGGCACCCGGCGCGTGTCGGCCGCGGAGGCGGCCCGGCGTGACGCGGAAGTGCGCCTGACGGCCCGCGAGGCCGAGTGGCGCGGGCTGGAGACGGAGCTCACGGCGGCTCGCGCCGAGCTGGAGCGGCTCACGGCCGAGCTGGAGGCCCGCTCGCGTGCCGAGGAGAACCTCCGCACGGCGGCGGCCCGGCTCGAGCAGGAGCTGCACGAGGCCCGGGGCAGCCTGGAGTCGCTGGAGGAGGAGCGGGTCCGCGCCGCGGCGGAGCTGGAGGAGACCATCGAGGAAGAGCGCCAGCGCGCGGAGACGCGGGTGGCGCAGGAGCGGGCCAGGACGGAGCAGGCCGAGGCCCTCGCCGCCCGGGAGAAGACCGCTCGCGAGGCGCAGGAGCTGCGCGCCGAGGGGCTCGAGAACCAGGTGCGCGTGGAGGCCGGTGCCCGGGAGGAGGCCTCGCGGGCCCTCGCCGAGCTGGAGGCCCAACAGCAGCAGTGGGCCGACGAGCGCGGTGTTCTCCGGCGGCGTGTGGTGGAGGTCGAGGCGACGCTCACCGAGCTGGAGCGGGTGCGGGCCTCGGACGTGGAGTCGATCACCCGGCTCGACGCGGCGCTGAAGGCGACGCAGGGCTCCATCACGGCGGAGCAGCAGGCGCGGGCCCGGGCCGACGAGGCGCGCGAGCAGGCGCTGGCAGAGCTCGAGCTGGAGCGCGAGGGAAGGGCGCGGCTGGAGGAGGCCGTGGCCCAGGCCGAGGCGCGGCTGGCGGCGGAGCACCAGCGGCTCGAGGAGACCCGCGAGGCGCTCTCCAACGTCCGCGCCGAGCTGAAGTCGGAGCGGCAGCAGCGCCTCCTGGGCGATGAGGAGGGCTCGAAGCTCCAGGCCAGGCTCGAGGAGGAGCGCCAGCAGCGGGCCCGCGTGGAGGCGGCCCTGGCCGAGGTCCAGGCCGGGCTCGAGGCCGAGCGGCAGGGAAGCACCGGGCTGGCATCCGAGTTGGCGGAAGTCCAGGCCGGGCTCGAGGAGGAGCGCCAGCAGTGGGCCCAGGTGGAAGAGTCCCTGGCGGAGAGCCAGGCCGGGCTCGAGGCCGAGCGGCAGCGGAGCACCGGGCTGGCATCCGAGCTGGCGGAAGTCCAGGCCGGGCTCGAGGTGGAGCGGCATCAGCGGACCCTGGTGGAGGAGTCCCTGCTGCAGGCGCGGGCCGAGTCCAAGGCCGAGCGGCAGCGGAGCTCCGAACTGGAGTCCGAGCTGGCCCTGGCCCGGGCCGGGCTCGAGTCCGCGTGGCAGGCGCATGGCGCGTCGAAGGAGTCCACCACGCGGGTGCTCGCCGAGCTCGAGACGGAGCGGCGGCAGCGGACCGGGGCGGAGGCGTCGCTCGCCACCGTCCGGGCCGAGCTGGAGACGGAGCGCGAGAGCAGGACGCGCACCGAGGAGTCGCTGGAGCTCGCCTGGACGCAGCTGGAGGCCGAGCGGCGGCAGCGCACCGAGGCCGAGGTCACGCTCGTTTCGGAGCGCGAGAAGGCGGAGACGCTCCTGGCCCAGGTTCGCGCCGGGCTCGAGGTGGAGCGGGATGCGCTGCGCCTGGAGATGGAGGCCGCGCAGGCGCAGGCGCGTGCCGAAGCCGGTTCCTGGCAGCGCGAACGCGAGCAGTCCGAGGCGGCCCTCGAGAAAACGCGGCGGGCCCTGGAGGACGAGCGCTCCGGACGCGAGGCCCTGGCGCAGTCGCTGGCCGAGGCGCGCGCGGATCTGGAGTCCGCCCGGGCGGGCGCGGACGAGCGCGAGCGGGCCCGGCTCGAGGCGCTGGAGGAGGCCCGGCGGGAGTCCTCGGCGCTGCGCGCGGAGCTGGAGTCGGCCCGGAGCGAGGGCGAGGCGCTGGAGGCTTCCGTGGCGGAGCAGAAGCGGCTCGTCGAGGAGCTCCGGGCAACCCTGGAGGAGGAGCGCGCCCGCGAGGCGGCCTTGAAGCAGTCGCTCGCGGAGGCCCGGGCACGCGAGGAGGCCATCTCCACCGAGCGCGACACCCGCAAGCGCGACGCGCTGGAGGTCCGGATGGAGCTGGAGGGCCTCCGGGACGATCTCGCGAAGAAGGACCAGGAGCTGGAGGCGCTGCGGGCCCAGGCGGCGCAGCTCGATGTCACCCGCTTCCAGGCGCACCAGGCCTCGATGGCGCTCCAGCAGGCCCACCAGGGGCTGCGCGACCGGGACATGCACATCGCCCACCTCCAGAAGGAGGTGTCCGAGGCACGGGCCCGGCTCGCCGCGGAGCACGAGCAGATGGAGCTGGTGACCCTGCAGCTCGAGTCGGCGCGGCGCATCGCGGGCAAGGCGCCCTCTCTCGAATCGGCCCTTGAGGAGGAGCGCGCGGCGCTCGGGAGCGTCCGGGAGGCGCTGGAGACGGCGCGCACCGGGCTGGAGAGTGCCCGGGAGGAGCTGGAGACGCTTCGCGCCGGATTGGCCCGTTCCCAGGAGGAGAGCGAGGCGGAGCGGGAGCGGGTGGCCGCGGCGCGGCGCTCGGCGGAGGAGCTGGAGACGCGGCTGGCGGAAGCCCGGACCGAGCTGGAGTCCGCGAAGGCGAAGCAGGCCGAGCTGGAGACCCAGGCGGAGGAGGCCCGTCTGCGAGCCCAGGAGCGGCAGGCGGACGTCGAGGCGAGGCTGGCCGGGCTGGAGGCCCAGGCGGAGGAGGCCCGTCTGCGCGCCCGGGAGCAGGAGGCCACCGTTCAGGCACAACGCGCCGAGATGGAGGCGCAGCGGGCCGAGATGGAGGCGCAGCGGGCCGGGCTGGAGGCGCAGCGGGCCGAGCTGGAAGCCAGGGCGCAGGAGGCGGAGCGCCGGGCCCGGGAGCGGGAGGTCTCCGCGCAGACGGTGCAGGAGCAGTTCGCGAAGCTCGAAATGGAGAAGGGCACGCTCATCTCCGAGCGCGAGCGGCTCAACTCGGACCTCACGGTGGCCCGTGCGGCGCGCATCCGGCTGGAGGGCCGGGTGACGGCGCTGGAGACCGCCTCCGCCGAGGCGGTGAAGTTCCTCGATGCCGAGCGCACCGAGAAGGCGAGGGCGGCCCAGGCGCTGACCGACCGCATCCAGATGATGGAGACGGAGCGGGCCGGGCTGCGCGAGCGCATCGAACAGCTCCAGGCGCGCAAGCCGGTATCGGACTCCGAGGCCATCCTGGAAATGTCCGAGGAGCTGGAGCGGCTGCAGGGCGAGTTCGACACCCTCCAGCGCACCCTGGCCGAGCGCGACCTGGCGCTGGCCGAGCAGAAGCGGCGCCTGGAGGAGCAGGAGGCGGACCTGGCCTCCCTGAAGAAGCTCTCCGCCCGGAAGGGGGCGGACACCGTTCAGGACATCTACGCTCGTGCCAACGCCGAGCTGAACGCGGTCAAGAATGAGTTGCTTCGCCGCCCGAAGGGGAGCACACCCGCTACAGTGGCACCCGCGTCTACCCCGAAACCCGAAGACCCGGGCTGAAGAGACCCGACGACCATGAGCACTACGGCAGAGTTCTTCTTCAAGTACCACGGCCTCGGCAACGACTTCATCCTGCTGGACTGCCGGCAGGACGGCATGGACATCGACGCGAAGTTCTCCCAGTGGCTGTGCGATCGGCGCAGGGGCGTCGGCGCGGACGGCGTGCTCTGCCTGTTGCCCTCGGAGTCCGGCCTGGCGCGCATGGTGGTGCACAACGCCGATGGCAGCATCGCGGAGATGTGCGGCAACGGCCTGCGCTGTGCGGTGAAGTATCTGGTGGACCACTCCGGCGAGAAGCCCGACCGCATCGAGGTGGAGACAGGGGCCGGGGTCCTCTCGTGTATGCCCGGGTACGGCGCGGACGGTGTCGCCGAGGTGGAGATCTCCATGGGGCCCGCGCGGCTCGTCGCCCCCAACCTGCCCTCGGGTGCTACCGGCCGGCCATTCCTGGGCGAGGCCGTCCCCGGCCACTCCGGGCTGCGCGGCTACGCCATCAGCATGGGCAACCCCCACCTCATCCTGCTCGACCAGCCCCTGGAAGACGCCGGCCGTCTGGGTCCCGAGCTCGAGCGGCACCCGGGCTTCCCGGAGCGCACCAACGTGGAGTTCGTCCGGGTCACCGAGGAGGGCCTGGCCGTGGTGGTGTGGGAGCGGGGCTGTGGCCTGACCGAGGCCTGCGGCACCGGGGCCTGCGCGGCGGCCGTGGCGGCGGTGCTCGCCCGGCGGCTCCCGGCGGATGCCTGGCTGCGTGTCACCCTGCCGGGCGGGGACCTGCACATCCGTGTGCCCTCGGACCTGTCGGACGTGCGCCTCCGGGGGCCCGTCTCCTTCGTCTTCACGGGCGTTGTCCCGGATCTCCCGGGCCAGTAACCTCGGCGTCCCCTCTCCCCGTCGAGTGCTCCGCCGTGGCTGGCCCCATTCTCGTCGTCGATGACGACAACTTCTTCCGGCAGCTCGCTTCCGACATGCTCTCCCGGAAGGGCTACCTCGTCGTCCCCACCGCGAGTGCCGCTCAGGCCCTGGATGCGGTCGCGCACGAGACCTTCGATCTGGTCATCACGGATGTGGTGATGCCCGGGCTGGACGGCTTCGGCCTCACGGCGAAGCTGCGCGAGCGCGACCCGGAGCAGGAGGTCATCCTCGTCACCCAGCGCACGGACGTGAAGGGCTCGGCCATGGCCCTGAGCGCCGCGGTGTCCGTGGTGCTCACCAAGCCCGTCGAAGAGACGGACCTGCTGCTCGCGGTGGAGCGCGCCATGGAGCGCGTCCAGCTGCGCCGCGAGCGCTCCCAGCTCCAGACCGAGAACCTGGAGTTCGCCCGCTACCAGAACATCCACCAGCGTTGCCTGGAGTTCCTCTCCCAGCCGGACCTGGAGTGGCTGCAGGAGCGCGTGGCCGCCGAGCTCGCCGCCGTCTGCGACGCCCAGAGCGCCGCCCTGTGGATCATCGATGACCGGGGGCACCTCGTCTTGCGCGCCTACCGGGGCCTGTTGGACAAGCAGTTCCTCGCCGAGCGCATGAGCCCGGATGGGCCGCTCGGCAACCGGCTGCGCGAGGCCATGCCGTGGATCGCCCGCGACGAGCGTTCGCCGGTCCTCTACGTCCCCTTCGTCATTGGCGGGGAGATCATGGGCCTGGCGCAGCTGTCGGACCCGGTTGCCGGCGACTTCCGCTCCGAGCACGTGCGCTACGCCAAGATCCTGGGCGACTCGGCCGCGGTGGGAGTGAAGAACGGCCGCCGGATGCTGGCGCTGCAGCGGTTGGGCCTGAGAGACAGGGACACCGCCGCCTACAACCTCAGCTACTTCACCGACTACGCCTCCAAGGAGATCTACAAGGCGCGGCGCTACGGGCGGATGTTCTCGCTGCTGACGTTCAGCGTGGACAACCTGCCCCTGGTCCGCATGCGCCTGGGTGTGCCGGACGCGAAGCTGGCGGTGCGCGGCATCATCAAGGCTTTCGGACGCATCGTCCGGGACTCGGACGTCATCGCCAAGGCGAGCGACCAGGAGTTCTACCTGCTGCTGCCGGAGACGGACTTCTTCGGCGCGATGATGTTCGTGCGCCGCGCCCTGGACGCGGTGCGGGCGGAGCCGGAGGCGCAGGAGGTGGAGGCGCGCCTGCCGCTGGCGCTGGTGGGTGGGGCGAGCACCTTCCCCAAGGACGGCGAGGACTTCGACGAGCTGGTGCACCGCTGCCGCCGGCGCATGGACGAGCGGCGCTCCTCGCTGCAGCGCAAGCTGATGCTGGACACGTTGCCCTTCTGGGACGAGGTGGACCTGCTGCTCGGCAATGCCTCCAGCCCCAAGCTGCCGGTGGAGGAGAACGCCGAGCCCTCTCGCCGCGGCAAGGTGTCCGACGTCCTCTTCGACGAGCTGCAGGCGGAGATCGCCCGCGAGCTGATGCGAGACCCCAGCTCGCGCGGCCTGCTGTACGTAGGCGGGCCGGAGATCCGCGCGGACCTGCCCATCGCGCAGGGGCTGGAGTCGGCCTCGCCAGAGATGGCCTCGCGCATCTACCTGCTGGGGCGGCGTGGGGACCTGGACTCGCACCCGGCGCTCACGCCCGTCTTCCTGGAGGGGGACGAGCGCATGGCCCGGCACGAGTTCATCCTCTGGATGTCGGAAACCGCCTCGTACGCTCTCATCCAGCGCCGGGGTCTCGGCGCCACCTGGGGGTTCCACTCGTCGGACACCGCCGTGGTGGATGGCCTCATCACCCGCCTGCAAGCCGAATACGACCTGCAGCCGTACTGACCCGATAGGGAACGACCATGGCCCAGGTTCGAAAGATCCTCATCGCCGATCCCGACCTCGAGTCGGTTCGCCCGCTCTCACGCTCCCTGCGCACGCGGGGCTACCAGGTGCACTACGCGCCGGATGGCTCGCGCGCGCTGGAGGTGGCGGTGCTGCGCCATCCGGACCTCATCCTTTTCGATGAGGCGTGCCGGATGCTGGACGCACGCACCTTCATCAACATCCTGCGCACCAACCCGCGCACGGACGACATCCCGGTGGTGGTCTCCACCGGCCAGTTCGAGGCGGACAAGCTGCGCGGCCTGCGCGACGGCTTCCTGCGCAAGCCCTTCAACATCGACGAAGTGCTCTCCCGCATCGAGCACGTCTTCCGCCGCAACGAGGCGGCGAAGGACCTCAAGAGCGAGGTGCAGGAGATCGAAGGCTCGCTCAGCCAGCTCAGCATCCCGGACCTGATGCAGATCCTCGGGATGAACAAGCGCAGCGGGAAGCTGACGCTGGAGCGGGGCAACGAGCGCGGGGAGATCGTCGTGGTGGACGGCCGCCCGGTGAACGCGCGGGTGGGCCGAGCCGAGGGCGAGAAGGCCCTCTTCCGTCTGCTGGTGTGGAGCGAGGGCTCCTTCACCTTCTCTCCGGGGAACACGGGCGGCAAGCCCCGCATCCAGCGCGCCGTGGACGACGCCCTGCTGGAGGCCATGCGCCAGGCGGACGAGGTGAACCGGCTGCTGCCGGGGCTGCCCGCGCGCAATGTCCGGCTGGTGCTCTCGCCGGAGGCGGACCTGACGCAGGACCAGCACCCGGTGACGGCGCAGGTGGTGGAGCTGTTGCGCCAGCCGCGCGCGCTCGGCGAGGTGTTGGACCTGGCGCCGGCCACGGACCTGGAGGTGGTGGGCGTGCTGCACACGCTCCTCCAGAAGGGCGTGGCCCGCATGTCCGAGCCCGACCGGGACGAGGGGAGTGGTCCGCTGCTCGGTCCCGCGGAGGTGCACGCGCTGCGCGGACGCATCCTCCGGGGCCGGGGGCCCACGCGCGAGGCCACCGCCAAGGTCTTCGTGTGTGGCAGCGGCCCGGCGGTGGCGCGGCGGCTGCTGTCCCAGTTGCCGGACATCGCGGCCGTGGCGGCCGAGCCCGCCGCGGTGAAGAGCGGCTTCGGGACGCTGGGGCGGTTGGATCTCAACGAACTGCTGCACCTGGACTTCTGCGTGCTGCCTCCGGCGGAGGCGGCGAGGCCGTTGTGGCGGCCGTTCAGCTCGGGCGGCGTGGGCGCGCTGCTCTTCGACACCTCGGAAGCGGCGGTGAAGCTGGCGCACTTCCTGGCGTGGGACATCCGCATGCCGGTGGTGCTGGTGGGCCATCCGGTACCGCCGGAGCTGCATGGGGCTCCCGCGGGCGCGGCCAGCGTGGGGGAGGACCTCACCGAGGCGCTGCGCGGCCTGCTCCTCCTGGCGCTCAACCCGGCGCCGATGTTGCCCGGTGTGCCGCAGTCGCAGATGCAGCGGACCGCCGTGTAGTGCCCTTCTGGACGCACGTTCGCGTGCCCGGGTTTCACACACAAACCCCCTCCCCGGAGACAATGGGAGGGAAGGCCCCCCACTCCCATCTGTCTGGCACAGCCATTTCATGGCGGAGCCATTTCATGGCGGGAGGTGGGTTATGTGGAGATGGAGCGGGCTGGCGGTCGTGTGCTCGGTGGGCCTGGCGTGTGGAGGAGCGCTTCCAGAACCGGAGAACCCCATCCAGGAGGAGCCCCACCAGGAGGAATCAGGGGCAGCGGACTCCGAAGCAGGGGAGCAGGCTGCCGCGGGTGACGTGAGCGGGATGTGGTCCAACTCCAAGCTCGGGCATCCGCATCTCTTGAGGAACTTTCCGCCCCCGGTCACGCCAGGCTTCCGGGGCATCACGGAGTTGGTGGACGTCGGCGGAACGCTCTTCTTCGGCGTCAACCCTGAAGCCGGAGGCCCGTCCCTCTGGAGGAGCGACGGCACCGTCGCGGGGACCGTGCGGATCAGGCAGTTCCCCGCGGTGGCTGGTGCCACGGTCAGGGGGCTGACCGTCCTGGGGGACCGGCTCTTCTTCGTGGCGGATGACGGGGAGCACGGCGCCGAGCCCTGGATCAGCGATGGCACCGTCGCGGGCACCCGCCTGATCGCGGATGTCTCCCCGGGCCCTGACTCCTCGCTCGTGGGGGAGTCCGCCGCCGTCGGGGAGACCGTCTTCTTCTTGCGGAGGCTCCCCGGGACGGTGGTCCACGAGGAACTGTGGAAGAGCGATGGC
>DASQMW010000180.1:0-10858 GCA_035645295.1 Archangium sp. | reverse complement strand
GGAGGGCCCTCCTCCCGGGGGTAGGGTGGAGATCCCGGGAGGGAGTTGCACCCGTCGAGCGCCCGGACAGGGAGGGAGCAGGGGAGCGGGGCCCCGCCGTGTGGCTCAGCCCGTCTGTCGCCAGGCGGCGAGGGCGAAGAGCAGCCAGCCCGCGAGGAAGCCCAGCCCGCCGAGCGGGGTGATGGCGCCGAGGGCCCGCACCCCGGAGAGCGCCAGCGCGTACAGGCTGCCGGAGAAGAGGAGGATGCCCACCAGCATGGCCCACCCGGCGGAGTTCAACAGTGAGCTGGGGCGCACTTGCATGAGCAGACCGATCGCGATCAGCCCCAGCGAGTGGTACATGTGGTAGCGCGCGCCGGTTTCGAAGATGGTCAGGAGGTCCGGGGTGAGCCTTGCCCGGAGCGCGTGCGCGCCGAACGCTCCCGCCGCCACGGACAGGAACGCGCTTGCCGCGCCGAGAATGAGCCACTGCCGCATCGTCGAGCGCCTTTCTTTCTTCAGAGGTCCGACTGAGGCACCCTACCGCGCCTTTCCTGGCGCGTCTCTACTTCCTCTTCCGATGCCCGCTCCCACCACCAAGAAGCCCTCCTCCCGCAAGATGCCCACCCTCACGCCCCAGCCCTTCGAGCTGAGGCCCTCGTCCATCCAGGGACGCGGCGCCTTCGCCACGCGAGCCATCCGCAAGGGCGCGCGAATCATCGAGTACATCGGTGAGCGCATCTCCCAGGCCGTGGCCGATGAGCGCTACGACGACACGGCCATGTCCCGCCACCACACCTTCCTCTTCAACGTGGACGAGGACACGGTCATCGACGCGGCGCACGAGGGCAACGACGCCCGCTTCATCAACCACTCGTGTGCCCCCAACTGCCAGGCCTTCCTGGAGGGGGACCGCATCTTCATCTACGCCCTGCGCGACATCCCCGAGGGCGAGGAGCTCTGCTACGACTACTCCTACGACCGCACCGAGGACATGGGCCCGGAGGAGGAGGCGCTCTACGTCTGCCGCTGCGGCGCTCCCACCTGCCGCGGCACCATCCTCGCCCCGCAGGAGGAGGAGAAGGAGAAGGCGCCCCGGAAGAAGGCCCCGGTGAAGGCGTCGAAGAAGAAGTCGGCCGGGTCGGCCCGCAAGCCGCCGGCGAGCCGCAAGCAGAAGTCCACGGCGAAGACGGGGCGCTCGGCTTCCGGGACGAAGAACCGCGCCCGGACCCGCTCGGCCCGCGGCTGAGGGGCGGCATGCTCCCTCTCCCTCTCCCCCTGGGAGAGGGGAGGTGGGGTTGACGGAGGGTATGGGTCGGGGGGATGAGCGGTGGACACCCGGGGTTGAAACGGGCACCGTCCCACGCCGACTCGCACGGAGGCCTCCTTGACTCTCTCCCTCTTCGCGGCGCTCGCTCTCGCCGCCGCTCCCGCCCAACCCCAGCCCTTCACCATCCAGGACCAGGTCTCGATGCGCCGGATCAGCAGTCCGAGCGTGTCTCCGGATGGCAAGCGCATCGCCTTCGTGCTGCGCTCCACCGACCTGGAGGCCAACAAGGGCCGCACCGACCTGTGGCTCGTCCACGCCGACGGCAGCGGCCTGCGCCAGCTCACCTCCTCTCCCGAGAGCGAAGGCCAGCCCGTCTGGAGCCCGGATGGCCAGGGCCTCTATTTCCTCTCCTCGCGCGGCGGCTCCCGGCAGGTGTTCCGTCTGCCCCTCGACGGCGGCGAGTCCCAGGCCGTCACGAAGCTGCCCCTGGACGTGGGCGCCTTCGCCCTGTCGCGGGATGGCAAGACGCTCGCCGTCGCCCTGGAGGTCTACCCCGACTGCGCCACGCTGGAGTGCACCACCCAGCGCCAGAAGGAGAAGGCGCCGGGCAAGAGCACCGGCCAGGTCTACGACAAGCTCTTCGTCCGCCACTGGGACACCTGGGGCAACGGCAAGCGTTCGCACCTCTTCGTGCTGCCGGTGGACGGCAGTGGCGCCCCGCGTGACGTGATGGCGGGCATGGACGCGGATGGCCCCAGCAAGCCCTTCGGCGGCCCGGAGGAGTTCACCTTCACCCCGGATGGCAAGGGACTCGTCTTCACCGCGCGCGACGTGGGCAACAGCGAGTCCTGGTCCACGGACCTGGATCTCTTCCTCGCCCCGGTGGACAAGGCCGGCACGCCCCGGAAGCTCACCGAGAAGAACCGCGCCACGGACACGCAGCCCGTGTTCAGCCCGGACGGCAAGACGCTCGCGTACCTGGCCATGTCGCGCCCGGGTTACGAGTCGGACCGGCTGCGCGTGGTGCTGCGCTCGTGGCCGGAGGGCAAGGAGCGCGTGCTCGCCGAGCAGTGGGATCGCTCGGCCGGCGGGCTCACCTGGAGCCCGGAGGGGAAGTCCGTGCTCGTCACCGCGGATGACGTGGGCCACCACCGCGCCTTCTCCATCGACGTGGAGAGCGGCCAGGTGAAGGCCTTCAGTGGCCCGGGCTACGCCGCCGAGCCGCAGCCGCTGCCGGACGGGCGCATCGCCTTCCTGCGCGATGATTTGAAGTCGCCGGCGGACCTCTACACGGTGCGCGCGGACGGGAGCGAGCTGCGCCAGCTGACGCGCGTGAACGAGGAGGCGATGTCGCGCCTGCGCTTCGGGGACTACGAGCAGTTCGAGTTCCCGGGCTGGAATGGCGAGACGGTGCGCGGCTATGTGGTGAAGCCGGTCGATTTCGACGCGAAGAAGAAGTACCCGGTGGCGTTCCTCATCCACGGTGGGCCACAGGGCAGCTTCGGCAACCACTTCCACTACCGGTGGAACCCGCAGACGTACGCGGGCCGGGGCTACGCGGCGGTGATGGTCGACTTCCACGGCTCGACGGGCTACGGCCAGGGCTTCACGGACGCCATCCGGGGGGACTGGGGCGGCAAGCCGCTGGAGGACCTGCGGAAGGGCCTGGAGGCCGCGGTGAAGCGGTACTCCTTCCTGGACGGCGACAAGGTGTGCGCGCTGGGAGCGAGCTACGGCGGGTTCATGATCAACTGGATCGCCGGGCAGATGCCGGAGCGCTTCCGGTGCCTGGTGAACCACGACGGCAACCTGGACGAGAAGCTGGCGTACTTCAACACGGAGGAGCTGTGGTTCCCCGAGTGGGAGCATGGCGGGACGCCGTGGGAGAACCCGGAGGGGTACGCGAAGCACAATCCGATCGACCACGTGGCGAAGTGGAAGACGCCGATGCTGGTGATTCACGGTGGGCAGGACTTCCGGGTGGTGGACACGCAGGGCCTGTCCACCTTCACGGTGCTGCAGCGCCGGGGGATTCCGTCCAAGCTGCTCTACTTCCCGGACGAGAACCACTGGGTGGTGAAGCCGGCCAACAGCATCCACTGGCACGAGACGGTGCTGGACTGGCTGGATCAGTGGACGAAGGGCGCGAAGAAGCCCGCGGTGGCGCCCACGCGGTGACGGTGCTGCCGTAGCCAGACAACCCCTCTCCCTCCGGGAGAGGGACGGGGTGAGGGTGTCACGGGTCCCGAGTTGAACCCGTGACCCCACCCGCGGCCCTTTTCAATTTCCATCACGCGCCTCAAATCCCCCACACGTCCCAGCGGACACGGCTCTAGGTTCTCCCACCCGCGGACCGGAGCCCCCGTGTCCGCTCCAAGGAGGATTCATGAAGTCGCGTTCGTCTCGTCTGGTCGCTGCGCTGTTCGCCGCCGTGCTGTCTCTCCACGTGTCGGGCTGCTTCGGCTCATTCGCCCTGACGCGGAACATCTACGGCCTCAACGAGCGCATCTCGGACAACAAGTTCGTGCGGTGGCTGGTGTTCCTCGGCTTCACCATCATCCCCGTGTACGGGGTGGGGACGCTGGTGGACGTGCTGGTCTTCAACAGCCTGGAGTTCTGGACGGGGAGCAACCCGTTGGCGAACGCCGAGACGAAGGAGGAGGGGACGCGGGTGGTGAAGCTGAGCCCGACGGATACGCTGCGGCTGTCGCGCGACGAGCAGCACGGCGTGATGCGCGTGGAGCTGGAGCGCGCGGGCGAGGCGCCCCAGGTGCGCTACTTCGAGCCGCTCGAGGATGGCATGGCGGTGCGGGACGAGGCGGGCGTGCTGCTGGTGCAGGCGCGCGAGCGGGTGGACGGCTCGCTCGAGGTGGTGGATGCCTCGGGCGCGGCGGTGACGGTGCACTCGCGCGAGGCGGTGGCGCAGGCCAACGCGGCCTTCGAGCAGGAGGGCGTGGCCGGGCTGGCGCGCCACGTGAGGCCCCAGGCGTCCATGCAGCAGGGGCTCGCGCTGGCCTGCCAGGGCCGCTGAGTCCGTGACGAAGACGGCGCGCCAGGGGCTCCACGGGGGCGCCGTCCTGGCATGATGCGCCCGCCATGACCTCGTCTCCCAACCTCGACGCGTACCGCTCCGAGTTCCCCGTCGTGCAGGAGCAGCTGTACTTCAACCACGCGGGCGTTGCTCCCACGAGCCAGCGGGTGGCCAACGCCATGCGCGAGTGGGTGGAGGATCTGCTCCAGCACGGGGTGCGCTACGAGCGCGGCTGGGAGGCGCGCACGGAGAACACGCGCCGGCTCGCCGCGCGGATGGTGGGGGCGGCGCCCGAGGAGATCGCCTTCGTGCGCAACACGGGCCATGGCCTGGGCCTCGTCGCCGAGGGGCTCGACTGGCGGCCCGGGGACGAGGTCGCCGTGGCCTCGTCCATCGAGTACCCCTCCAACGTCTATCCCTGGCTCCACCTGCGCGACCGCGGCGTCTCCGTCCGGGAGATCGAGATGCGAGATGGCGGCGTGACGCCCGAGGCCGTGGCCGCGGCGATCACCCCGCGCACCCGGCTCGTGGCCCTCAGCTCCGTGCAGTTCGCCTCGGGCTACCGTACGGACCTGGAGGCCATTGGCGCGCTCTGCGAGCGCTCGGGCGTCCTCTTCTGCGTGGATGGCATCCAGAGCGTGGGCTGCCTCCCCGTGGACGTGAAGAAGAGCCGCATCCACTTCCTCAGCGCGGACAGCCACAAGTGGATGATCGGCGTGTCGGGCATCGGCTTCCTCTACGTGGACAAGGACGTGCTGCCGCGCGTGCGGCCGGTGCTCGTCGGCTGGCGCTCCACCACGGATGCCTGGAACTTCAACCGCGCCCACTTCGAGCTGCGCCCGGACGCCTTGAAGTTCGAGGAGGGCAGTCAGAACTACGCCGGCACCTACGCTCTGGGCGCCGCACTGGGGCTGCTCTTGGAGGTGGGCCTGGAGAACGTCGAGGCCCGCATCCGGGCGCTGCTCACCCACCTGGACGAGGAACTGCGCGCCTTCGGGTGCGAGACGGGGCCTTCTCCCGCCCACCGCGCGGGCATCCTCACCTTCCTGCCGCCTCGCGGGGATGTGAAGGCGCTCGCCTCGCACCTCTCCGAGCGCAATGTCAGCTTCTCGCTGCGCCGCGGGCGCATCCGCATCTCGCCCCACTTCTACAACCAGCCCGGGGAGATCGACCGGCTGGTGGAGATGGTCCGGGCCTTCTCCGGGAAGTGAGCCCTGGGGCGGGAGCGGGCCTCAGTCCTTGCTCTCGTGCCGGTTCTCGAAGTGGACGAAGTCGATGAGGAAGGTGGCGGCCACCACCAGCGGGCGCAGGCGCGCGTCACGCGTGGGGCCGTCGAACTGGACGCCGAAGTTGTCCGCGTCCGTGAACAGCTCCTTGCCGAAGCCGCTCCACCGCTTGGCGATGGTGCCCACCTCACGGCCTCCCTCCTCGATGACGAACGTCCACGGGCGGAAGAAGGGCCCGTTCAGGTGGGCCAGTTCCTCGCCGCCGGGGCCGAGCACGTCATAGGCGCGGGTGAAGAAGCGGAAGCGCTGCTGGATGGAGCCCAGGAGCTGGCCGTTCCCATCCTCCACCTCCAGGGTGGAGAACCAGAACCGCCAGGGCCGCCGCAGCCGCAACACCGTGGCGCCCGAGGGCGTCTTCAGCTCCATGGTGAAGGGCCGCTTGGCCTTGAAGAAGTTGCGCAGCAGGAAGAGGCCCAGCCCGCTGCCCACCTCGCCCGCGTAGAAGAGTGTCTCTCCGTCGTCGCCCACCACCTGGTACGTGTTGCGCCCCTCGAAGCCGGTGAGGATCTCTCCCCACTCCTTCGTCTGGCGCACGCGCAGCGCGTTCTGGTGGAGCAGCGGGGCCAGGGCAGTGGAGTCAGCGGGCATGGGCACCTCCGGGGCTTCGGTCCGGGCGGACTCTACCCGAAGGGCAAGAGGGGGGGGTCCTCTGGAAGAGCCGCTCAGGGCGCCTGGGCGGTGACGAGCAGATGGGTGCACAGCCGCTCGCGGGCGGTGGCACCCCACTGGCGCACCCATTTGTCGAGCGTGAGGTACACGGGGGCGAGCCCTGGACGCGATGGGAGGACGCGGAAGCCCGCGTGCCCCGAGATGAAGGGCGTCACCGACAGCTCACTTCGTACCTGGCTGAATCCGGCCTCCCGGCACAGCCGCTCCAACTCCTCCACCGTATAGAGGAAGAGGTGCCCGTCCGAATCGGGCTTGAACTGCTGCGCCTCGAGCGCCGTGAAGTCCTTCACCTGGGAGTGCGTGGGCAGCTTCGAGCGGAAGTAGGCGCCGTTGGGCGTCGTCAGCAGCAGGGTGCCCCCGGGCCGCAGGAAGCGGCGCAGATGCGCGAGCATCTGGTCTCCGTGTGCCACGTGCTCGATGACCTCACACGCCAGCACGAGGTCGAACATCCCCAGCCGCTCCGGGTCGATCTCGAAGAAGTTGCCCCCCTCCCAGCGCAGCCGCTCGCCCGTGGTCCACGCGTCGAGCTCCTTTCCCAGCGGGCGCAGGTCGTTGAGGACGATCTCCCGGCCGTCCTCGTGGATGCAGGCCGCGGTGAAGCCACCCCCACCGGCGATCTCCAGGACGCGTGCCGGTGCCAGCTCGCGCGCCTTGCGCAGCGTGTCCAGGAAGCGGTAGCGGCCGAAGGCCTCGTATGAAGGAGGCCAGGCTGGCTGGTGCTGCCATGGGTTGTCGCGCACCGCAGGGTGGTTCGCGCGCGTGCGCTCCAGCGCCGTGTACCCCCGCTCGCAGACCCGCAGGTACACCCGCTCGAACTCCCGGGTCAGTGCTTCGAGCAGGTGCTGGGTGGGCGTCGTCATGGACCACGAGCATAGCGGCTCCCCCGGCACCCGAGAATGCCCTCGCCAGCTTGGCTACCCACGGGCCCACACGGAATGTGCGGGCCGGGCTCGTTCGCTTTGGACAGGTGCCTGGCTGGGTGAGACCATCCCGAGATGCCCTCTCCCTCCCCGACCCCCCTCGGAGCCCCCTGGTGGGTCGAGCGCGCCGAAGCCCTCCTGGCGTCGAAGGAGGCTCGTACGCTGGAGCTGGGCGCGCTGTGGGAACTCCTCGAGCGGTTCTCCTTCGTGCAGGAGAACGTGGAGCCGGAGCTGCTGCTTCTCGACGTACGGGCCCGTCCGGAGCTCCAGGCCCTTTGGGGGGCGCTGGAGGCACGCGCCCTCCTGGTGACCCATGCGCTGGATGCGGCCGGAGAGGACGTCGCGCGGCAGCTTCGCTCGGGAGACCTCGCGGCGGCCTGCTTCCGGGAGCGGTGGGAGGGGCTCGGATTCACCGAGGCGGCTGGCCGCGCGAGCACGGCGGCGGATGACTGGCTCGAGGGCCTGCTGCGCATCTCCCGTATCACCACGGGCCAGAACCGGCCCCCGTGTGGTCAGGTGAACCTGGCCTCGCGGGCCCAGCGCATCTCCGACTTCCTCTCCATCACGAGCCCCGGGCAGGGCGACACGATCTACGATCTCGGCTGTGGCAACGGAAAGTTCGCCATCACCGTGGCCGCGAGCTCCTCCGCCCGGGTGAAGGGCGTGGAGTACGGCCAGTCGTACGTCGAGTCCGCACGGCGCAACAGCGAGCGGTTCGCGTTGTCGAACCTGGAGTTCATCCACGCGGATGTCCGCGATGTGGACCTGTCGGACGGCACCGCGTTCTATCTGTTCTTCCCCTTCTGGGGAGAGGTGGCGCACGCGGTGGCCCGGACGCTCGGGGACATCGCGCGGGCCCGGGACATCACCGTGTACGCCTCGGGTCCTCGCCACGACTATGGCGAGCACTTCCTCGAGCAGGTGTCGCAGGGGGCGCTCTGTCTCGCGCCGCAGCGCCAGGACTTCGCCGATGTGATGGTCCTGCGCAGCGCCGCCTTCGCGTGAGGAGCCTCCGCTAGACGTGCGCGAGCCACTCGCCGATGAAACGCTGGAGCTGGACCGCGGGGTCATCGGTGTCCTCATCCAGCATCCGCTTGAGGACGACGAGCCGGTGAAACCCCGCGCGGCCCGTCCGCACCGCGAGCCACACCTCACCCATGCCGCCGCGTCCGAGCCGGGTGAGCCGACGGTAACGGTGGATGCCGGTTCCGAGGTCCGCGCCGCAATGCACCAGCGCGAGGACGAGGAACGCTCCCGCGAGCCCGAGGTGCAGCATGGTGTCGGGCCCGGGATCCTGGCACCCTCACCCCGACCCTCTCCCGGGGGGAGAGGGAGGAGTGGGGGATGGATTACCTGGGGACTTCTTGTGGGGCTACTGCGCCGGGAAGAGGTTCTCGATCGACAGGTAGCGCTCGCCCGTGTCGTAGCAGAAGCACAGCACCCGGCTCTTGTCGGGGATCTCCGACAGCTTCTTGTTCACCGCCGCCAGCGCCGCTCCCGAGGAGATGCCCACGAAGATGCCCTCCTCGCGCGCCGAGCGCTTCGCGAACTCGAACGCCTCCTCCTCGGTCACCTGGATGGTGCCGTCCAGCGCGTCCTTGTGCAGGTTCTTGGGGATGAAGCCCGCGCCGATTCCCTGGATGGGGTGCGGCCCCGGCTGCCCACCGCTGATCACCGGCGACTTCGCCGGCTCCACCGCGAGCACCTTCAGCTTCGGCCACTTCTCCTTCAGCACCTCGGCGCACGCCGTGATGTGTCCGCCCGTCCCCACGCCCGTGATGATGTAGTCCAGGCCCTCGGGGAAATCCTTGAGGATCTCCTGCGCCGTGGTGCGCTTGTGGATCTCGATGTTCGACTCGTTCTCGAACTGCTGCGGCATCCACGCGTTCGGCGTCTGCGTCACCATCTCCTGCGCCCGGGCAATCGCGCCCTTCATGCCCTGCGCCCGCGGCGTCAGCTCGAACGTCGCCCCGTACGCCGCCATCAGCCGGCGGCGCTCGATGCTCATCGAATCCGGCATCACCAGGATGAGTTTGTAGCCCTTCACCGCCGCCACCATCGCCAGGCCAATGCCCGTGTTGCCCGACGTCGGCTCGATGATGACGCTGTCCTTCTTCAGCAGGCCCCGCTTCTCCGCGTCCTCGATCATCGCCAGGCCGATGCGGTCCTTGATGCTCCCGCCCGGGTTGGCCCGCTCCAGCTTCATGTACACCTCGACGCGCGAGGGGAAGAGCCGGTTGATGCGCACGTGCGGCGTGTTGCCGATCGTCTCCAGGATGTTGTTCACCTTCATGGGGATGGGCCTCGTCAGAGAAGTGTCCGTTACAGAAGATGAATATCCGCTACATCAGATGTGATATTCAAGTTCGTCGAACTCGACATTCGCTTCCCGGTGCCGGACCTCGCTGCGGCGGGTGACCATGGACTCGGGGGGGATGCTGTGGGTGATGAAGGCGTTGCCGGCGATGATGCTGCCGCGGCCCACCACCGTATTGCCGCCGAGGATGGTGGCGTTGGCGTACACCACCACGTCGTCCTCGATGGTGGGGTGGCGCTTCTTGTCCGCCAGATCCTTCTGCACCTGAAGGGCGCCCAGCGTCACGCCCTGGTAGATCTTCACCCCGGTGCCGATGAGGGTCGTCTCGCCGATCACCACGCCGGTGCCGTGGTCGATGACGAAGCGTCGGCCGATGGTGGCGCCCGGGTGGATGTCCACGCCGGTGCGCTGGTGGGCCAGCTCCGTGAGCAGGCGGGGCAGCAGCGGGAGGCCCAGCCGGTGCAGGGCGTGGGCGATCCGGTAGATGGCGATGGCGTAGAAGCCCGGGTAGGTGAGGATGACCTCGTCCACGTTGCGGGCGGCGGGGTCGGCCTCGTTGATGGCCTCGGCGTCCTGGCGCAGCCAGGCGTAGAGCTCCGGGAGCTGCTCCATGAAGCGCTGGGGCACGTCCGGCTTCAGGCCCGGGTAGCGCGGGGCGAGCGTGTCCAGGGCGCGCGTGAGCACCGCCTCGACCACCGCCACCTCGGAGCGGATGCCGACGGAGCTACAGTCCATCCGCTCGGCGAAGTGGGGGAAGAGCAGTGCCAGGACCTTCTCGATGAGCTCGGGCGCCGCGGCGCGCACGTCAGGCGGGAAGCAGTGGTGCCTGCGCGCCTCGATGAGGGTCTGGATGAGCCGGCCGTTGGGTTCGTCCATGGGCCGGGCACGTTACCCGTTAGTACCGGCCTCCGCCCAGTGCGCTGACGGCCGCCGACAGCACACGGTTTTCCACCCCCCAGACGGCCTTATTGAGGCCCTTGATGCCGGCGCCCCGGAGGTAGTCGGTGAAGTCGTGCAGGGCCGTGGAGCGCTGCATGCGCTCGGTCTTGGCCGCGTAGAGCAGCGGGGTGCCCGGGGCGCCGGTGATTCCCAGGTCCGGGCAGGCCTCGGACAGCTTCTGGGGGTCGATTCCCGTCGCCGCCGACATCAGGGCCACGGTGAACTTGTGGACGGGCAGCTCCCGGGCGTTGGGGATCTTCTTCAGCACCTCCTGGCGCGTCTCGGGGCCGGAGTCGAGCTGCTCCAGCGACACCTGGGAGATGGCCAGGAGCTGCTCGTTCGTCACGTGCTTGTTGTCGAGGATGGCCCGGCGGAAGAGGCTCTCGGGGGTGTCCCCCTTGATTTTGATGTCGCACTGCTTGAGCCGGTCGAGCATGCCGTTGATGA
>DASQMW010000179.1:0-64910 GCA_035645295.1 Archangium sp. | reverse complement strand
AGGCCCGGGTATGCGGATGACCGATGCGCGCGGAGAGTGCCAGCGCCTCGCGGCGGTACTCGAGCGTCCGCTCCGGCTGGCCGATCACCGCGTGGATGACGGCGGCGTGGATGAGGGCCGCCACCGTGGGCTCCGTCCACTGCCGCTTGGCCAGCACCCGGTGCTCCTCCAGGGAGAATTCCGAGCATGCCAGCGCCCGCTCCACGTGCTCGCGCGCCTGCTCCTGCTGTCCCCAGCCGAAGAAGTCGGCGGCCATCATCCGGTAGCCCAGGACGAGCAGCTCCTGGTTGTGCTTGCGCGAGCCCAGGTCCACGAGCTGCTCGGCCAGCTCGTGGGACAGGCGGTACTCGGCGCGGCAGTAGTAATAGGCGAAGAGCCCCCAGGCGGGCACCTCCAGGTCCGGCAACGCGTCGCCCACCGAGCGGAAGAGCTCGCGCGCGCGGGTGTACGTCCGCTTCACCTCGGGAGAGCGGTAGCCCTGCACCTGCGACAGGGGAATGCCCAGGGCCAGGAGGAGCTGCAGCTCCTGTTGAATCCGCTGGGCGGCGTCGGGCAGGGAGCGCAGCAGCTTCAGCGCGTACTGGAGGTGGCTCACCGCCTCCTGGTTGGCCGAGTGCAGGTTGGCGCCGATGCCGGCCCGCATCCAGTGGCGGATGGCCGGCTCATACTCGCCTGCCTCGGTGTAGTGGTGGGCCAGCACCTCGGGCTGCGTCTCCACCACCTCGGGGAACTGCTCCAGCAGCGCCTGGGCGATTCTGCGGTGGTGCTGGCGCCGGGTGCTGCGCAGCAGCGACTGGTAGGCCGCGTCCTGGAGGAGGGCGTGGCGGAACTGGTAGCCGGCCCCGTCCTCCTCCTCGCGCTGGAGCAGACCCGAGGCCACCAGCTCCTCCAGGTCCCTGCGCAGCGAGGAGGCGCCGCGCCGCGTCAGCGTGGCCATCAACGCGTGCGAGAAGCTGCGCCCCACCACCGAGCAGAGCTGGGCCAGGGCCTTCTGCCCCGGCGGTAGCATGTCCAGGCGGGCCAGCAGCAGCTCGTGCAGGGTGACGGGAATGGAGGGCATGGCGCCGCCTCCGGCCACCATGCGCGTCATCTCCTCCACGAAGAGGGGGATGCCGTCCGTCTTCTCCACCAACTGGCGCACCGTCACGCGCGACAGCTCGCGTCCCCCGGCCGACCCCTGCACCAACGCGGCGGTGAGCCGCGCCGGCAGCCGCTCCAGGTTCATCCGGAGCAGCGGGCCCGTGGTGGAGGACCAGGGGGCGTGCTGGAAGCCCGGGCGAGCGCTCAGCAGGAGCAGGACGCGCGCCGGCTCCACCCGGTTCAGCAGGAAGCCGAGCAGTTCCAGCGTGGAGGGGTCCGCCCAGTGCAGATCCTCCACCACGGCGAACACCGGGCGCACCCGGGCCATGCGCAGCAGCAACTCCGCCAGGGCCTCGAAGGTGCGCTCCTTCTGGCGATCCGGCGAGAGCTGGAGGATGGGCAGGTTCTCCTTCACCGGCAGCGAGAGGAAGGTGGCGATGAGGGCCATGTGCTCCCGCTCCAGGCCCAACGTCCCCAGGTAGGCCTCCAACCGGGCCAGGTTGTCGCCCGGCGAGCCCTCCGCATCCAGGCGGAAGAGGTGCTGCAGCATCTTGATGATGGGGTGGAAGGCGCTGTTGGCGAACTGGCTCCAGCACTGGCAGCGCAGGCGGATGCTGGTGGAGGGCGGCACCCGGAGGCGCACCTCCTGGATGAGGCGCGACTTGCCGATGCCGGCCTCTCCCGAGACGAGCACGAAGGAGCCCCGGCCTTCCCGGGCCCGCCCCCAGGCCCCGAGGATCTGGCGCAGCTCGGCCTCGCGGCCCACCAGCGGGGAGAGCGTGCTGGTGGCGAGCGCCCGGTCGAAGCGGAACACCGTCTTGCGCGCGCGCGTCACGCGCCAGGCCTCCACGTGCCGTGCGCCACCCAGGCCCTCGAAGGTGCGGGTGCCGAGCGCCTCGAACTCGAAGGCCGGCTGCACCACGGTATGCGTGGCGTGGCTGAGCACCAGCGTGCCCGGACCGGCCTGGCGCGCCAGCCACGAGGCGATGCGCGGGGCCTCTCCCTGGATGGTGGGCGTGCGCCCGCGCAGCTCCGGGAGGATGTCGTCGAACACCACCGTCTCGGTATGGATGCCCACCCGCACTGCCAGCGAGCCCAGCGAGAGCGAGGGGAAGCGCTCGCGCAGCTCGTCCGGCAACGAGCCAACCAGGCTCATCCCGGCGATGACCGCACGCTCCGAGTCCTCCTCCCGGGCCACCGGGTAACCGAAGCAGGCCAGCACCTCGTCACCCACGCAGGTGGTGATGGAGCCGCCGTGCCGCTGGATGACCTCCGAGCAGCTCTTCTGGAAGCCCGCTTCCAGTTCGCTGAAGTCCTCCGCGTCCAACGCCCCGGCGAGCCCCGTCAGGCCCACGAGCCGGCAGGACAGCAGCGTTACCTGCCGGCGCTGGGGCGCCACCGAGCGCGGCTCCTCGCGCCAGGGCCCCAACCGCTCCTCCACCCGTCGCAGGCTGTCGCGCAGCTCGGCGGCCGAGGGCATGCGCTCGTGGGGCTCCTTGGCCAGGGCGGCGGCCACCAGCGCATCCACCTCCTCGGGTACTTCCGGATGGCGGAGGCGGAGACGAGGCACGGGCCCGGAAGCCACCACCTGGGCACGCAGCTCCTCCAGCGTGGCGCTCGGGTAGGGCAGCTCGCCGGTGAGCATCTCGTACAGCATGACGCCGGCGGACCAGATGTCCGTGCGCTCGTCCTGCGCCCTGCCGAGCCACTGCTCCGGGGACATATAGGGGGGAGTGCCCGCGGTGGGCAGGTAGGGCAGGGGCGAGTTGCTGGTGGACGTCAGCCAGGCGAGGCCGAAGTCGAGCAGCTTCACCGTGCCCTTGCGGGTGATGAAGACGTTGCTGGGCTTGAGGTCCCGGTGGACGATGTGGCGGCCGTGCGCGTGCGCCAGCCCCGTGACCACCGCGCACATGACCTCCACCGCGCGCCGCACGCCCAGCCGCTGCTCGCGATGGAGCAGCGCGGCGAGCGACTCCCCCTCCAGACACTCCATGACGAGGAAGGGAATGCGCGGCTCCCAGGGGGCCCCCACCCATTCGGCCACGTCGAAGATGCGGACGATGTTCTCGTGGTCGAGGTGCGCGATGGCGCGCGCCTCCTGGCGCAGCATGGAGATGAGCAACTGCCCGCCCTTCCCCTCGCGCGGAAGGATGAACTTGAGGGCCACCTCGCGCTGCAGCTCCTCGTCGCGAGCGCGGAACACCTGCCCCATGGCCCCGCCGCCCAGCTCGGAGATGATGTCGAAGCGGCGGCCATCCGCCCCCCCCAGCCGCTCCCCGGGAGCCGGCTTGCGGAACGGTGCGGGCTCCTGCGCGACTTCCTGGATGAAGGAATCGCCGTAGTCCGAATCCTCGCTACGGGAATCACCCGCCGCGAGCGGCTGGACGTCCCTGGGGTTGTGACCGGTCTCCTCACGCATTTGCTGCTCCCCGGTCGACGGGCCCTCGCGCTGCAAGGCCTTGCTGGTTGAAGTTACGGGTCCCATGGTCACCGGGCAATGCAACGAGCCAGGAGGGCAGGTGCACTGTCCAGGGCTGGCAGCTACCCCTCCCTGAAAGACAGACACCGGCCTGGCGAATCGTTCATTCGACGCTTTCTTGGAGGCGGAGGGCACCGGACCGCGTTCGTGACGTGAGGGACGGGCGGGCTCCCCTCTCCGCCTGCTGGGCATCCAGGCGAAGCCCACGAGGACCGGCTCATGTCCTGGTGCGTCACACCTCCAGCGAGGCCCCTCCACCTTCTTGAATCCGTCGTGGGAGCGCTACGCCGCGTCACATTCCGCGGCGTGAACCTCCAGCTTCAAAGAGTGGTCCATGTCCAGCAATGCCCTGACAGTCGTCACCCCCATCCAGCCCGGCAAGATGGAGGAGCTGGATGCCTTGCTGAGTGAGATCGGCGAGGACATCACCAACAAGACCGGGCGCCACATCTCCTTCGCCCAGCTCACCACGGTGCACTTCCTGCGCTGGGTCATCCTCCCCGAGGACACCGAGGGAGAGCGGCACTACCTCCCGCAGCTCGCCTTCGAGAGCAACTATGACGGCCCGCTGGACGCGCACCTGGAGGAGCTCATCCGGGTGGGTGGACCCATGCTGGCGCGCATCTACAGCTTCTGCGCGGGCTGCCCCGGCGACGTGGCGGGCAGCGTCGAGTCCTTCAAGCGCTTCCTGCTGCGCTACCAGCTCCCCGCCGCCGCCTTCTACCGGGGCTACCCGAATCACACCGTGAAGGATGTCCTCGACAACACCCTCGCGCGGCGGGCCATCCAGGACTTCCTCGACGACCCGAAGCGCACGGCCACCTTGCGCGGCCTGAAACCGGAGCAGCTCTGCCAGGAGATCCAGCAGTACCTCGCCACCGTGCCCGGGCTGAAGCTGGAGCGCGCCTGCCCTCCGCCACCTGGCCGCCTGGACCGCTTCATCAAGCGCCTCATGGAGTCGACTCCCGTCCAGGTGGCCGTGGGCGTCCCCGTGGGACTGCTCCTGCTGCCCGTGCTCGTGCCGACGGCCCTGCTGGTGCTGTGGAAGGAGTCCCGGGACGAGGCGGAGCCCAAGACGGAGGACGTGGTGGACCCGCGCGTGGAGGGGCAGGAGGACTACAAGGTCCAGAACCAGCTCACCCACCTGGTGGAGGTCCGCCCGGGGTGGTTCCGCCAGCTCACGCTGCGCACGGTGCTGGGGGGCATCAATTTCCTGGCGCGCCACTACTACAACCGCGGCCACCTCGGGGGCATCCCCAGCATCCACTTCGCGCGCTGGGTCATCATCGACGGGGGCCGGCGCCTGCTCTTCTTCAGCAACTACGACGGGAGCTGGGAGCGCTACCTGGGTGACTTCATCGACCGGGCGGCCGTGGGGCTCACCGGAGTGTGGAGCAACACGCGCGGCTATCCGAAGACCCGGCTGCTCTTCGGCAAGGGCGCGACCCACGAGGAAGAGTTCAAGCAGTGGACGCGCGACCACCAGGTGTTCACCCAGGTCTGGTACAGCGCCCACGCCGACGAGAGCGTCAGCAACATCCTCCAGAACGTCGCGGTGTGCGCGCAGCTGAAGACCCAACTGAAGTCCCAGGAGGCCGAGCAATGGCTGCTCAAACTGTGACGTCCGTATCCGGTATGGCGGCGGCGGTTCCAGGAGAGGCGCTCGAGTTCGACGACATCCAGGGGCTCGTCTTCTTCGGACACGGACACCTGAAGTACTCGCGGTATGTCTTCCTCCGGGTGAAGGACGGCGCGCGGGCCCGGGCGTGGCTGCGCACACTGGTGGAGCGCAAGGAAGTCACCACCGCGGCGGGCAAGCAGCACCCCGGGCTCGAGGAAACCAAGGGCGAGCACGCGCTCCAGGTGGCCTTCACGGCCTCGGGAATGGAGCAGCTCGGACTGCCCTCGGAGGTGAGGACCACCTTCCTGCAGGAGTTCCGCGAGGGGATGCGGGACAAACGCCGCGCGCGCGTCCTGGGAGACACGGGCGGGAGCGCACCGGAGAAGTGGCAGGTCGGCGGCTCGGACGCGACGGTGCCCCACGTGGTGTTGGTGCTCTTCGGCCGGGACGACGCGGACCTGGATGTCTTCCATGCCTCGCACCGCGAGCGCTACCAGGAGGCCCTGGAGGAGGTGTTCATCCAGGACGCCGACATGCGCCAGGGTGACACGGAGCCGTTCGGCTTCCGCGACGGCATCTCGTTCCCCTACATCAAGGGCGTGCCCACCACGCGCACACCGGATGCGCTCGGGCTGCCGATCAACGCGGGCGAGTTCATCCTCGGCTACCACAACGCCTACGGGCAGTATCCCTTCTCGCCCCGGGTGCCCCGGAGCCAGGACCCTCGCAACCTGCTGCCCGACGTGCCTCGGGCGCAGATGGTGCCCGGAGAGCCCAGGCCCAAGGACCTGGGACGCAACGGCACCTACCTCGTCATCCGCAAGCTGCGCCAGGACGTGGCGGGCTTCTGGAAGTTCGTCGAGGAGAACAGCCGCGTCCCCGGCAGGAGCGCGGAGGAGAACGCGGCGAACAAGGAGCTGCTGGCCGCGAAGCTGATGGGCCGCTGGAAGAGTGGCGCGCCGCTGGCGCTGTGCCCCATGAAGGACGACCCGAAGCTGGGGGAGGACCCCACGAGCAACAACCACTTCCAGTTCGGGGAGGATCCGCACGGGATGAAGTGTCCCCTCAGCTCGCACGTGCGCCGCGCCAACCCCCGGGACACGCTCGTCGAGGATCCCAAGGAGTCCATCAAGCTGGGCTCCCGCCACCTCATCATCCGCCGCGGCCGGCCCTATCACGACAAGTACGCCGATGGGACCGAGGAGCAGGGGCTCATGTTCGTGGCGCTCAACACCAACATCGGGCGCCAGTTCGAGTTCATCCAGCAGACGTGGATGAACAACCCCAAGTTCAACGACCTGTACGACAGCAAGGATCCCATCGCTGGCGACAACTACGACCCGGAGTACCCAGAAGATGATCCGAAGGACTACAGCGCCATCGTCCCCGGCTTCCCGGTGCGCCAGCGCCTCGCCGGCCTCCCCCGCTTCGTGCACACGCGGGGCGGAGACTACTTCTTCCTGCCTGGCATCAAGGCCCTGCGGTACCTGAGCTCGGAGCGCGGGCTATGAGCGCCCGGTTCGTCCGATGGCTCACCGGTGCGGACATGCAGCGGGCGGTGTTCGGGTTCTTGCGCAGACATCATCCCAATCTGGTGCTGGGCAAGCGGGTGCTGGTGACACGGGCGGAAGACGTGAACGAGGTGCTGAAGACGGACGCCGTCTTCGGTGTCACGGAGCTCTACGCCGAGCGCATGGAGCGGACCACCGGGCCCTTCTTCCTGGGCATGGAGAACACACCCCAGTACCAGCGCGAGTCCTCCCTCGCGCGGCAGGCGGTGCGCCGGGAGGACCTGGAGCGCATCCGGACGATGGTGCGCGAGCACGCCGAGCAGCTCATCGCCCACGCCCGCCCCACGGGACGGCTCGACGTGGTGAACGGGCTGGCGCGCCCCGTGGCCGTGGGGATGGTGGACCGCTTCTTCGGAGTGCCAGGACCGGATCCGGAGACGATGAAGCGGTGGATGCGCCTCATCTTCTGGGACATCTTCCTCAACCTGGGCAACGACGCGGACGTCACCGCGAGGGCGCTGGCGGCCAGTGCGGAGCTGAAGACATACATGGAAGGCCTCATCGCCCAGCGCAAGGCCGGGCTGGCCAACGAGGGCCGTGACGACTTCCTCACCCGGCTGCTGCGGATGCAGGAGGACGAGGCCACGCGGCTGGATGACGATGCGGTGAGACGCAACGTGGGCGGCATCATCGTCGGCGCGGTGGACACCAGCTCCAAGGCACTGGCACAGGTCGTCAACGAGTTGCTGGAGCGCCCCGAGGCGCTGGGGGAGGCCCAGAGCGCGGCCAGGGCAGGAGACACGGCGCGCGTGGCGGCCCATGCCGTCGAAGCGCTGCGCTTCGACCCGCACAACCCGCTGCTCCTGCGCATGTGCCATGAGGACTACGTGCTCGCCCGGGGCACGGACCGGGAGGTGAGGATTCCCCAGGGCACGCTCGTCATCGCCTCGACGATTGCGGCGATGTTCGATCCGGAGGTGATGCAACACCCGGACGAGTTCCGGGTGGACCGTCCGCCCCAGGGCTACATGCACGCCGGCCGGGGGCTGCACACCTGCTACGGGGAGCACATCAACCACATCGTTCTGCCCGAGGTGCTCGGGTGCCTGCTGCGCCTGCGCAACCTGCGGCGCGCCCCTCGCGGCGAGGGACGGATGAGATTCGAGGGCCCCTTCCCGGACCAGCTGGTGGTGGAGTTCGACGCGGGTTGAGAGGGAATGCAGTCAGGAGTGCCTCCTAGAATGGGATTCACCCATGGGAGAGGCGCCGATGACTTCCGCACGATCTGTCCTGCTGCTCGCGCTGGCCCTGCTGAGCACTGGCTGCGCCTCATGGGCGCCACCCCCTGGCCGGGGGATGAACCTGCGCTACACGCCGCACGAGGCGGCCGCGCCCACGGTGGCCTCCACCCCTGCTCCCGAGGGGCCGCGGCGACTGCACAGCCGCCGGGGCTCTCGGGACGCGGTGACGGCGGTGGACCCCGGTAGCGAAGAGGGGATTGAGAGGGGGAGCGCCCTCTCGGCCCACCTGGCGTTCCGCGGTGCGCTCGATGACGTGTCGGTCTCCACCCGTCACCTCTCCGGAGCGCTCTCCAGGCTCGAGGACAGCCATGGGGGCATCGCGGGCAAGGCCGCTGGCCTCTTCGTGCCCCATGTCGAGTATGGCGCAAGCCAGCTGCGGTGGATGGACGCCGAGCTCGCTGCCGCCACCCGGCTGGCCCACGCCGCTTCGGAGGTGGAGGACGTGGACATGCAGCTGGCCCTGCTGCGCCTGGCAGGTCCACGGCTCGAGGCCGCCATGTTGGGCTCGCTGCTGCTGGCGGCCTGGGTGGACTTCCTCAATCTCCTCGATGTGGCGTTCAAGCACGGCTACAGCGCGGTGGAGACGCTGCTGGTGGATACGGACCGCTGGCAGACGAGGATGGAGCCGGCCATGAGGGCACTGGCCTCGCGGGAGCCGGGGCAGGTGGAGGCAGCGGCGCAAGACATGCCCGCGCTGATGGGCCACCTGTCCAGCGAGTTCAACAGGACAGCAGAGCGCCTCCACAGGGGGCTGAGGAACGTCGAGAAGGTGATGTTGCTGGCGCAGCTCGTGGAGATGGTGACGATGGTGTCGGCGATGAGGTTCTCGCTGCCGGCGATGCGGCCCTCGGCCCCGGCGACACTCGGGGTGGGCATGGTGGTGGGAGGTGACGGGGTGATGGTGGGCACGCGGCTGGTGGTGTCCGCCGAGTGGGTGGAGATGATGCGGCGGCTGGTGCGCGCTGGCGTCCTCTCACTGACCACCGTGAGCGCGGCGGTGCGGATTCAGGCCGGACAGGTGATGCTGGCCGAAGCGTACGACGCGCTGCCCAGGGGCGTGCGCGAAGCGCTGGGTGACGGACCCGAGGTCCGGGGCATGCGCGTGACGGGCAAAGCGGGAGCCGGCATGACCGAGCCACCGCGGCACCACGTGCTGCCCAAGGAGTTCCGCGAGTGGTTCGAGAAGCGCGGCTTCACCGGCGAGATGGACATCGACCAGTTCTGCGTCAGGCTGGAGCAGGCACACCATCAGGCCATCCATGGCGGTGGCAATTGGAAGCTCGGACGCACATGGCCGGGTGAATGGAACCGGATGATCATGAAGGCGCTCCAGGACGCTGAGTCCAGGCTAGGCCGATTGTTGACGCGGAACGAAGTGCTGGAGATCGTCGCGGAGCGTATGAACCTGTACAAGATTCCGATGAATTTCACGCGCTGGGATGGACGATGAGCGAGGACCGTTCCTGGGAGGGCAATTGGAAAGCCCGCTTGTACGAGCGGGTTCGCGAGCGCGGCTACGACTCGATCACCGCCTTCGCCGAGACACGCCCTACCGCTTCGCTGGTGGCACTGGCCGAGGAGCTCGGTCCGGACGACATCGCTGGCGTGCAGGTGTTCAGCGGACTGGTGGCCGAAGCAGAGCGGAACCATCAGGTCACACGCCTTGTGCGCGGACAACTCGTGCGAGAACTGTGCGCGTGTCTCCCAAACGGCTGGCCGGCCGTGCTTGATGACGCGAACCGTTTCAAGGTCGCCAAGGCACTCGGGTTGTGGAGTTCCCTTACCCCAACAACCCATGAGGAGTGCGTCAGGAAAGCTGGAGATGCACTCCTTGCCTCGCCACCGCCGCCTGGCTGGTGCCCGCTCGGCCCCGACGACGAGCTACTGCGCGCGCTCCTGCCTGACGAGGAAGTCTGAGCGGCTGCGCTTCACCCTGTTCAGCGGTGCCCCGGATGCCTTCGCCGGAACTCCTCGCGCAGGGACGTGAGGTAGCCCGTGGCCTCCGGCGCGCCCTCGGCGGGGGCCCAGGGGGCGAAGGTCTTGTCATTGGCCGGGGCGTACGGCCCCGTCTTCACCTCGTAGATGACGGTGTCCGGCGCCAGGGCCACCAGCCCGTGGAAGATGCCCGGGGCCAGGTCCACCCCGAAGTGCTCTCCCCCCGCTTCCAATGACAGACAGTCGCGCACGCGCCCCTCGTCCTCGAAGGTGAAGAAGGCCAGTGCGCCGCGCAGCACCACCCAGGCCTCGGCCTTCGGCGGCTCCAGGTGCCGGTGCGGCCGCACGTAGCTGTCCGGCTGGATGACGTTGAACATCCGGTGCAGCAGCTCCGCGTCCTCCTTGTGGAAGGGCTGGATGATGCGCCGGCGGGGGCTCGTCCGGGAGGCCTCCGTCACCTCCTCCACCAGGGCGCGAGAGAGGACCACCAGCTCCCCCTCGGGAGCCTCCAGGGCACGTCGGTAGGAAGCGCTCATGCCCCCGAGCCGAGCACAGGATGGCTCCGCCGGCCAGCCCTGGCTCCTCACGGATGCCGCGCGTGAGACTCCTCCGCGGCCCCCAGGCGGCGCAGGCTCGCCTGGGCCCGCTGCGCATAGACAACCATCTCGTGCTCCTGCGCGAAACGGATGGCCTCGAGAAACGCCGCGCGGGCCTCGTCCTCACGCCCGGCCAGCCGCAGCAGCTCACCGCGCACCCGGTGCAGCTCGGGCAGGTACGAGTACTCCTCCGTCACCGCCGGCCACGTCAGCGCCTCGTCCACCGCGGCCAGCCCCTCCTGCGCCTGCCCCAGCCTCAAGTGGATGTGGGCCAGCAATCCCAGGTTGTGGTGCATGCCCGCGATGATGCCCGTGCGCTGCCACTGCTCCAGCACCTGCCGCATCTGCACCAGGCCCTCCTGCGGACGCCCCAGCTCGGCCAGGGCCCAACCCCGCATCGCCGAGGGCCACAGGTACCACAGCAGGAAGCGGTGCTCGCGCGCGAGCGGAATGCACTGCTCGGCCAGTCCCAACGTCGTGCGCGCGTCCCACCGCAGCTGGCTGGCGATGGCACCGTACGTCAGCGCGAGCGCCGTCGTGTGCGGGTGGCCGATGCGGCCGGCCAGCTCCAGGGCCTCACGCGTGGAACGCTCGGCCCGCTCCTCCTGTCCGGCCACCGAGAGCGGCAGCGTCGCGTAGGCCAGCGCCGCCACGCGCGGGTTGACCCACTGCCGGATGGCGAGCGCCCGGTGCTGCTCGAGGTCCACCTCCGGGACCGCCAGCGCCTGCTCCAGGTGCCGCAGCGCGTTGCCCACCTGCCCCCAGGTGAACAGGTCCGTGGCCATCATCCGGTGCCCCATGGAGAGCAGCTCCGGCTTGTGCTGGCGCTCGCCCAGGTCCACCAGCAGCTCGGCCACCTCGTGGGAGTCGTGCGACTTGCCGCGCGCGAAGTAGTAGGCGAAGGCGCCCCAGAAGCTCAGCTCCAGGCGCGGGAGCTCCTCGCCCACCTCGCGCAAGAGGGCCTGCACCCGGGTGTACGTGCGCTCCACCTCGGGCGAGCGGAAGCCCTGCACCTCCACCAGGGGCCAGCCCAGGGCCATGAGCAGTTGCAGCTCGTCCCGCGTGAGCACCGGGGCATCCGGGAGGCTGCGCAGCAGCTTCAGCGCCTGCGACAGGTGGCTCACCGCCTCCTCGTTGGCCGAGCGCTGGCTGGCCCGCAGTCCCGCCAGCCTCCAGTATTGGATGGCCGGCTTCATCTCCCCGGCCTCGGTGTAGTGGTGGGCCAGCAGCTCCGGCCGCGTCTCCGCCACCTCGGGGAAGTGCACCACCAGGGCCTGGGCGATGCGCTGGTGGTACGGCCGCCGTGCGCTGCGGGGCAGCGACTGGTAGGCGGACTCCTGGATGAGGGCGTGGCGGAACTGGTAGCCGGGCTCGGCCTCGTCATCCCTCGCCTGGAGCAGCCCCGCCGCCATCAGCCCCGCCAGGTCCCTGCGCAGCACGGTGCCCCGCAGCCCCGTCAGCTGGACGAGCAGCGCGGAGGAGAAGCTGCGCCCCACCACCGCACACAGCTGCGCGAGCTGCTTCTGCCGGCGCGGCAGCGAGTCCAGCCGGGCCAGCAGCAGCTCCTGCAGGGTGACGGGGATGGAGGCCGCCGCTCCGCCCTCCAGCATCACCCGCGTCATCTCCTCCACGAAGAGGGGAATGCCATCCGTGCGCGCCACCAGCTGTGTCACCACCTCCGGGGGCAACTCCTGCCCCCGCATCACTTCCTTCACCAGCTGCTCGGTGCAGGCCGCCGGCAACCGCTCCAGGCCGATGCGCTGGAAGCCCGGGTGCTGGGCCCAGGGCGGGCGGAACTCGGGGCGGGCACTGAGGACGAAGAGCAGGCGCGCCCGCTCCACGAAGCCGATCAGGAAGCTCAAGAGCTGCAACGTGGAGGGGTCCGCCCAGTGCAGATCCTCCACCACCACCAGCACCGGGCGCTCGCCCGCGTCCTCCATCAGCAGGGTGGCCAGCGCCGCCAGCGTCTCGTCCTTCTGCCGCTGGGGGGTGAAGCGCAGGTGTGGCGAGTCCTCCCTCACCGGCAGCGACACCAGCGAGGCCAGCAGGCGCACCTGCATGGGCGTCAGGCCCCGCTTCTCCAGGTACCGCTCCACCGCGTGCAGGTTCTCCTGGGGCGAGCGCTCCGGGCTCACCCACATGCGCTGCAGTGTCTCGATGACGGGGTGCAGGGCGCTGGCGCTGAACTGGTGCCAGCACTGGAGCCGCAGCAGCAGGGGCTTCTCCGGCAGCACCCGCTCGCGCAGCTCCTGGATGAGGCGGGACTTGCCGATGCCGGCCTCGCCACACAGGAGCACGTAGCTCCCCTGCCCCTCGCGGGCCCGCTTCCAGGCGTCGAGCAACTGCCCCAGTTCCCGCTCGCGGCCCACCAGCGGGCTCAGCTCGCCCATAGGCAAGCGGGTGCCGGCCGTGCGCGAGCGGCCCAGCACTCGGTGTACCTCCAACGTCCGCCGCCCGTCGAAGGCCCGGGCACCGAGCGGCCGGGTGTCGAAGGCACGCCGCACCAGGCTGTGGGTGCTGGCGCCCACCACCACCGCGTCCGGCCCGGCCTGCCGCGCCAGCCACGAGGCGATGCGCGGGGCCTCGCCCTGGATGGTGGGGGTGTGCCCCCGCAGCTCCGGGAGGATGTCGTCCAGCACCACCTGGTCCGTGTCGATGCCCACCTGCACCGCCAGTTCCGCGGACGTCCCCGGCGGCAACCGGGCCTGCAACACCGCGAGCACGGCCGGCGGCAGCTCCAGTCCCGCGTGCACCGCGCACTCCGCGTCCCCCTCCTTCGCCACCGGGTAGCCGAAGCACGCCAGCACCTCGTCACCCATGCACAGGGTGATGAAGCCTCCATGGCTCTGGATGCCCTCCGAGGCCGCGCGGTGGAAGGCCGCCTCCAGCTCGCCGAAGTCCTCCGGGTCCAGCTCCTCCGCCAGCGCGCTGAACCCCGTCACCCGGCAGTACAGCAACGTCACCTGCCGGCGCTGCGGCGCCATCGAGCGCCGCGGCCCCCGGCCCGGCTTCAGGTGCTCCTCCAGCTCGCGCAGCTCCTCGCGCAGCTCCTCGGCCGACATCAGGCGCTTGTCGGGGTCCTTCTCCAGCAGCACGGACAGCAGCGACTCCAGCTCCCAGGGCAGCTCCGGGTTGCGCTCGCGCGGCGACGGCACCGGCTCCGGGGAGAGCACCTGGGCGCGCAGCTCTCCCGGCATGAGGTGCGGATAGGGCAGCTCTCCGGTGAGCAGCTCGAAGAGCATGACGCCCGCGGCCCAGATGTCGGTGCGCGCATCCACCGTCTCCCCGCGCCATTGCTCCGGGGCCATGTAGGGGGGCGTGCCCGCCGTGGGCAGCTCCGGCTGCTCGGCGGCGAGGCCCGGCGCGGGCGCCAACCACGCCAGCCCGAAGTCCAGCAGCTTCACCGTGCCCTGTTTCGTGATGAAGACGTTGCTGGGCTTGAGGTCGCGGTGGATGATCTGGTGCTCGTGCGCGTGCGCCAGCCCCGCGGCCACGCCGCGCATGATTTCCAGCGTGCGCGCCAGCGTCAGCCTCTGCTCCCGCCGCACCAGGTCCAGGAGCGACTCGCCCCCCAGACATTCCATGACGAGGAAGGGCACGGTGGGCTCGCCCGGTCCTCCGCTCCACTCGGACACGTCGAAGATGCGGACGATGTTCTCGTGGTCCAGCCGCGCGATGGCCCGGGCCTCCCGCAGCCCCATGCCGGCCAGTTCCTCACGCGGAAAGAGGAACTTGAGGGCCACCACCCGCTGCAGCTCCTCGTCGTGGGCCCGGAAGACCTGGCCCATGGCGCCCTCACCCAGCGACTCAATGATTTCGAACCGGCGCCCGTCCACGCCTCCCAGCCGCTCCCCGGGCATGAACTTCCGGAAGCGCGTGGGCAGGTCGGCGCTCGCCACTTCCTGCAGCAAGCGCTCGAAGTCGGAGTCGTCCTCGAAGTCGAGTTCGTCGTCGAAGTCGAACCCGTCGTCTAGACCGGCCTCTAGACCGGCCTCGGCGTCCTCCCCATGGGGAGCCACCGGCCCCTGGCCGTTCTGCTCGCCGCTGCGTCCCATGGCCTTCCCCCCTGCCCCTCACCCGGAAACCTAGGGGCGCCCACCAGGGCGGGCAATGAGGCCACCCGGCCGGGAGGGGGAGACGTCACATTTCCGCCGTCATTCCCGCCCGGCAGGCTGCTCTTCACGGCGGACCCTCCCGCGTCCACCAACGGGGCGAGCGGGCCCTTCCGACGAGGATGTGGCCATCCCGCGCAACGCACACCAAATCAAACACATCACACCTAGAGAGACGTGGACTCCACCGGTACGAGAGACGGGGATCGGAGCTCCCTCCCTGGAAGAAGCCCGAACCGCTCTCTACTCCCTGCCGAGGAAAGGAACAGGCCAGATCATGAGTACTATTCTTCTCGTTGATGATGAACCCGAGCTCCTCGACCTCTACACGGAAGTTTTGGAGCTGATGGACCACCGCGTGCTGCGTGCCCATGATGGACGAGAGGCCCTGGAGATCGCCCACGAGCGGCGGCCGGACCTCGTGGTGACGGATTGGCAGATGCCCCGGATGAGCGGGGTGGAGCTGTGCCAGCGGCTCGTCCAAGACGAGGAGCTGCGTGACGTCCCCATCATCATGCACAGCGCGGCGACGGACCCGCACGCTCCAGGCGTGAAGGCATTTCTCTCCAAGTGCTCGGAGCTGAGCGAGTTTGAAGAGGTGGTCAACCAGACGCTCATCGCTTCGGGCGTGTACCCGAGGGGGCCGCCGCGGGGGCCGTACCTGGACGAGCTCTCGCACTCGTCGCGGGAGACGGCCTGGGAGTCCGAGAACGCGTGCTCGATGGGCCAGTGAGGCCAGGACAGAGCGGGTGACCAGGCGGGCCGGGAGAGAAATCTTCCGGCCCGCGTGCTTTTCCGGCGTGGCCCCACTCTATCCGCGCAGGAGGCCTTATGGCACACACCTTCTCTGGAGATAGCCGGGAGTTCGCAGCCTTCATCGCACCGCACAGGGCCCTGTTGATGGGGCTCGCGCACAAGCTCTGCCGCAACGGCGGAGTGGAGCCCGAGGACCTGGTGCAGGACACGCTGGAGCGCGCGCTGCTGCACTTCGAATCGTTGCGCGGCTGGAGTGGGGGCACGTGCCGCGCGTGGTTGTGCACGACGCTCCAGCGGCGCTTCCTCGACCATTGCCGGCGCCAGCGCACCGAGAGCACCGAGGGCCCCCACCTGGAGCTGGTGCACGCGCCCGTGCTCGTGCGCGAGCCGCGGGAGTGGCACGCCTGGGAGCGCGTCTCCGAGGAGGAGTTGCACGAGGCCATCGCCTGTCTGCGCTCTCCGTTGCGCGAGGCCTTCGAGCTGCACACGGCGGGGATGCGCTACAAGGCCATCGCACAGCGGCTCGGCACCACGACGGGGACGGTGGGCTGCAGGCTGCACCAGGCCCGGCTCGAGCTGAGGGCCCTGCTGCGGCCGCTGGCCACCGCGCGCTCGGAGCAGCTCGCAGCCTGAAGACAGGCATCACAATCCCGCGCGAGAAACTCCACCCCACGCGAAACACAAACCCAAGACAGACACCCATGAATCCGACCCTGCGTCAGACGAACCGCGTTGTCCCGCCTCCGTCCTCCCCCCGCACCAACGAGGGCCGCCAGACGTGGCGCCCCCGCCTCGTGCACGCGCTGGCCACGCACCCGCGGCGCGACCACTGGCTGGAGCGAGTCCCCGAGACTCCGGGCCGCTACCAGGTGCGCGGCGTGACGGGCGTCATCTTCATGCTCTTCGGGCTGATGAAGGCCTTCGACTTCACGCTGCCCATCCTCGTGGGCGCGCCGGGCCTGCGGGTGAACACGGGCGCGGAGGGCTTCGCGCAGTTGATCTCCAGCATCGGCATGCCCTTCCCCCTCTTCAACGCATGGATGGTCATCGCGATGGAGGTGGTGCTCGGGCTGGGGCTCATCCTCGGGGCGTGGACGCCGGCGACGCGGCTCATCACCCGTCTGTGCGCCCTGCCGCTCGCGGGGGACATGATGGTGGCGCTGCTGGTGGGCATCCGCCAGGTGCAGGGCAACCCGGTGACGATCGACGGGCACGCCATCATGAATCAGTTCTGGCGGCTGCCGCTGGAGCTGGGCCTGCTGGCCGGCATGCTCTTCCTGCTGTGGAAGCCCGCGGCCCGGAAGGTGGCGCCGCAACTGGTGCCAGTACCCGTGCGTGAACTCTGAGCAGGCGGGCGGGCACACCGAAAGCACGGGCCACCCCGGATGGGCAGATTAGAATCACACCGTGCTCGTGAGTTCCGTGATTTCTTCAGGACGACTGCTCGGCTGCCTGCAATGCGCTGGGCAGCACCTCCAGGGAAGCCACCACCCGGGCCTCGTCCTGCTCTCCATCGTCATCGCCGTGGTGGCGTCCTATACCGCCCTGGACCTGGCGGGACGGGTGGCGGGCATGTCCGGCTCCGCGCGGCGCGTCCTGCTGGGTAGTGGCGCCGCGATGATGGGGGTGGGCATCTGGTCCATGCATTTCGTGGGCATGCTGGCCTTCCGCATGCCCATGCGGATGAGCTACGGGCCCGGCCTCACGGCGCTCTCCATGGGCGCGGCCGTCCTCGGGTCCTGGGCGGCCCTGCTCGTGGTCAGCCGCCACCTCGTCACGCGAGAGGGGTTGCTGGCGGGGGGCACCTTCATGGGGCTGGCCATCTCCGCCATGCACTACCTGGGCATGGCCGCCATGCGCATGGAGGCGGAGGTCGACTACCAGCCGGTGCTGTTCGTGCTCTCGGTGCTCATCGCCATCGGCGCCTCCGTGGCGGCGCTGTGGCTGGCCTTCCGGTTCCGCCGGGAGCAGCGCGCCTGGACGTGGCCGAAGCTGGCCAGTGCCCTGCTCATGGGCGTGGCCATCTCCGGCATGCACTACACGGGCATGGCCGCGGCCCGCTTCACCCCCGCGCCCGTGCCGCCCGGGTTCATCGCCGAGGGCTTGCAGATTGGCGGACTGGGCGCGCTGGCCATCGGCGTGGCCACGCTGGGAGGGCTGGGCCTCACCCTGCTCGGCTCGCTGGTGGACCTGGAGCAGCGGCGCACCCAGCGCACCCTCACGCTGCTCGCGGACGCGAGCGCCATGCTGGGCCGCAGCCTGGACATCCCCACCATCGCCCAGACACTGGCGGAGATGGTGGCCCCGGCGGTGGGGGACGGATGCCTCGTGGACCTGTACGAGGAGGACGGCGTCTCGCTGCGCCGCATGGCCATCTGCTACCCGAGTCATCGGGAGAAGGAGGTGCGCTACCGGGACGTGCGCTATGCGCGGGAGCAAGGCTCGGACACCCCGCTGCAACGGGTGTTGCGCACCAGCCAGCCCGAGCTGCTCACCCACCCCTCGCCTCAGGAGTTGGAGCGGATGGCCCGCGCGCCGGAGTCCCTCCAGTGTCAGCGGGACGCCGGGGCGCGCGCGGTGCTCATCGTGCCGCTGCTGCACCGCGAGCGGGTGCTCGGCGTCATCGCCGTCTTCAACCGCGAGCGGCCCCTGGAGAGCACGGACAGCGCGCTGGTGCGGGAGCTGGGGCGGCGCGCGGGCAGCGCGGTGGAGAACGCCCGGCTCTTCCACGAGGCCCAGGAGGCCGTCCGCGTGCGCGACGAGTTCCTCTCCATCGCCTCGCACGAGCTGAGAACACCGCTGACGCCGCTGATGATGAACCTGCAGCGGCTGCACCGCACGGTGGCCACCGGCGATGGGACCCAGGAGCTCAGGGGCGAGCAACTGGTACGGGTGGTGGACGTGGCGCAACGCCAGACGAAGCGGCTGGCGCGGCTGGTGAATGAGTTGCTGGACATCTCGCGCATCCGCCTGGGGAGGCTGGAGCTGCACACCGAGGAGCTGGAGCTGGGCAACGTGGTGCGGGACGTGGTGGAGCGGCTGGGCGACGAGGCGCTCTGGCCCGGAAGCCCGCCGGCGCTGCACCAGGAGGGGCCGGTGGTGGGGCTGTGGGACCGCTCACGGCTGGAGCAGGTGGTGGGCAACCTGCTGGCCAACGCGGCCCGCTACGGGCAGGGCAATCCGGTGGACGTGACGGTGCGCACCGCGAATGGCGAGGCGTGGCTGGTGGTAAGGGACCGGGGCATTGGCATCGCGCCCGAGGCCCTCAAGCGCATCTTCGAGCGCTTCGAGCGCGCGGCCTCGCGCAACTTCGGCGGGCTGGGGCTGGGGCTCTACATCGTGCGGCAGATCGTCGAGGCCCACGGCGGCACCATCACCGTGGAGAGCGAGCTGGGCGTGGGCTCCACCTTCACGGTGAAGCTGCCGCGGCGCCAGGCGCACTGAGGCGGCCAGCGGCTCAGACGCGCGGGGGGAGGATGACGTCGATGAGGCCGTAGTCCTTCGCCGCCCACGCATCGAAGTGGCGCTCGCGCTGGCAGTCCTCCCGCACCCGCTCCATGGGTTGGCCCGTGTGCAGCGCCAGCAGCCCGGTGACGTGCAGGCTCATCCGGTGCACCTCGCGCAGCACCTCGGACGGCACCTGCCCCGTCTCCACCGGCTCGGCCCGGAGGGAGTTGAGCAGGATGCGGCTGTCCGCCTTCACCGCCCGGCGCCCCGGCCTCCCGCACGCCAGCACCACCGTGGCCATCCCCGCGCAGAAGCCCGTGCACACCGTGGCCACCGGGCACTTCAGCCGCACCAGCGTGTCGCACAGGGCCAGCGCCGCGCTCACCGAGCCCCCACCGGAGTCCAGGTGCAGGGTGACGCCCTTCCGTGCGTCCTGGTCCTCCAGGAAGAGCAGCTGCGCGATGGTCCGGGTGGCGACAGTGTCGTCGATGAACGCGTCCACCACCACGACGCGCTCTTTCAAGAGACGTGCCTTGTCCGCCTCGAGCGGCGCCAGCTCCGGCCTGCCCGGGACTGCCCCTGCCTGGGTGAAGCGGACTGCGTTCCACAGGCGACGCCACCAGGGCGCGTGGCCCATGCGGCCTCCCGTCGGGCCACCCGCGGCCCCAGCGTCATTATCCGCCGTGGAGATGGACGGGTTCAACCCGGGGCCCGGGGGAGGGATTGGCCTCCAGGACAGGCGGGTGTCCGCTTCCCGGCTGATCCTCCGTTCAACCCCGAAACTCCCGGAAGGAGCTACAGGCCCTCCCTCCCTCCCACCGAGCAGGGGACCGAGGCCACCAAGCCGTTACACGCGCCGTGCGTAGTTTCACCCCGCACCACAACGCAGCACGGAGGGGTCTCCATGACACCGACTCTCACGACCAGCGCCTATGTCCTTCACAACCTCGGCCTCGCGGCGGGCTTCGGCGGTTCGCTCTTCGGCCGTATCGCCCTCAACCCGTCGGCCAAGTTGATCTCCGACAAGCAGGACCGGGCGAAGATCGTCAACGCCGCCTGGAATGGCTACAACATCGTCAACGCCGTGGGCCTGGGCGCCACCGCCATCACCTGGCTCATCGGCCGCTCCAAAATCTCCGGCCGCTCCATCTCCGCCACCGCGCGCAAGCTCGTCCTGGTGAAGGACTTCCTGATGGGCGCCACGCTCGTCAGCGGCGCCGTCAACCTCGTCGGCGGTGGTTTCCTCGCCAAGCGCGCCCTCCAGGACGGCATCGCCATGGAGTCCGGCAGCAAGGCCGCCGATGACGCGCCCGATGACGTGAAGAACACCACCAAGCTCGTCAACTGGCTGGGCGTCTTCAGCCTCGCCACCATGGCCGGCCTCATCGGCGTGTCCACCTGGCTGGACAACACCGCCCAGGCCAGCACCAAGTGGAAGTTCATCGCTCGCGTCCTGCCGTAAGCGCAGCAAGCACAATCCCAGACAGTCTCTTCCACGGCCTCCGCGCGCCCTGCGAGCGGGGGCCGTTGTGTTTTCCGCACGAGCCCCTGCAACCCTCCCCCGGGTACGAGGCGCTCCCTCGCCTCCTCTCCGGCATGGCGGCACCGGGGCCCCCGCCGCGGTGGGATGCAAGCCCCGCTCCCCAGGCGGCCGGAAGGTGCACACCCTCTGGCACGAGGGGGGTTGAATGGGCTGGCGGAAACGGACTCGGATCCTGGTGTGTGCGTGGGCGGTCCTCGTCGTGGCGGGGTGCGGGTCCACCGGCAATGAGGGGGAGGCGCCCATCGAGGCTCCCGCGTCCGAGGCGCCCGTGCCCGAGGTGCCCGTGCCGGACCCCCTCGAGGAGCAGCCGCCGCCCGGAGGCCCGGTGGTGGTGGAGCCCACCGAACCGGAGCCGGTTCCGGAGCCGCCCCGGCCGCCCCCGCCCATGTTCCAACCGGGCTTCCATCAGGCACTGCGCTGGTCCTACAGCACGGGCAGCGTGACGTTCCGCCTGCGCATCCCGGTGGGCCGGGCCGGTGAGCGGGTGCGGCTCGCGTTCCGCGCGGGAGACGGCAACCTCGTGCTGCGCAAGGCCACCGTGGCCCAGGCCGGTCCCAACGGCTCGCTGGCCTCGGCGCCGGTGGCGGTGACGTTCTCCGGCACGCCGGGCTTCTCCGTGGGCGCGAGGACGCGCGTGGTGTCCGACCCCGTGTCCCTGCCCGTGGGCTTCCGCGACGAGCTGGCCGTGTCCTTCGAGGTGCAGGGCGCCCTGGCGGTGAGCGCCATCCATGCCCTGCCGGGCAGCTATGTGCGCTCGGGTGCCTACGCGAGCGTCACGGGCCCGCTGGGCGGTACGGCGTGGGATCGCGCCGTGGGCCTGGCCACGGTGGATGTCGAGGGCCCGCCCGCCCGCGCCTTCGTGGCCCTGGGCGACAGCATCACCGAGGGCTACATCGACGAGCGGGACGACACGCGTCTGGCATGGCCCTCCGTGGCCGAGGCGCAGCTGGGCGTGCCCTTCGCCAACGCGGGGGTCTCGGGCCAGGGCTTCTACGATGCGCTGATGAACCTGGACGCGGAGGTGCTCTCGCTCCAGGGCATCACCGACTGCGTCGTCCTGCTGGGCACCAACGACCTGAGCGCCCTGGACGTGGGCGGCCTGAAGGCGCGGATGAACACGCTCGTGTCGCGGCTGCAACCCTTCTGCCGCGTCTGGGTGGGGACGCTGCTGCCCAAGGAGAAGAGCAACCACGGCAACTACGAGGTGGTGAAGAAGCAGCGGCTGGAGATGAACGCGTGGATCCGCGCCACCTTCCCGGACGTCATCGACTTCGAGGCGGTGACGCGCCAGCCCGGCAACGTGCACCTCTTCCTGGACGGGCTGGAGGTGGACGGCATCCACCCGAGCGCCGAGGGCCAGCGCGTCATGGCCACCGAGGCGTCGCGGGTGCTGCGAGCAGCGGGCGTGCAACCGGGCCCGGGCGTGCTGCTGCCCGCCGAAGGGCAGCCCTGAGGGGTGAGGGGAGCGTGACTCCTGATTACTTCCGCGTTCGGGAAGTCCGGAGCCGCTCGAATTCAACCGCTGCCTTCTTCAGGGAAGGGACCGCATTGGAGGGGAACGCCCGCCTTTTCTCGAGGAGTTGAGCGAACCGTTCGGCCGCGGGCTTGTACTCCAGGACCCTGCGTCCCTGCTCTCGCTTGTAGTCCGTCTCCTCGTCCGCCTTGCCATGAGTCAGGAACTGAATCCAGGTCTCGAGTTGGCGCTTCGGCACCCAGAGCGAGATGCGCTCCCCTGCGTTCCGCGGCTTCTGGTCCGCGTTTCGAAGGCGCTGGTCGAGCGCCTTCTCTCTTCCACCCTCCGGCTCCGCATCCGCATCAACGAGCACGAGCAGTGCGCGCGCCTTCTTCCCATTCCGGTTGGCCCGGACCTCCGCCGCGTACTCATTGAGCACGAAGGTGAACCCCGAGCCCCCGCCCGCTGGCGAAACCTTGGGGGCAATCTGATCTGCTCTCCATCCACATTTCACCAGGCATCTGCGGGCGAAGTTGTAGTCCTTCAACCCCTCGCAGAGCACCACCACCTGTACGCGCCGGATGCTCATTCGAGCCACCCTCGAGCCAACAACTCCGAGATGGCGAGCCCGGACTCATCGCTCGGCACATGCTGGACCTCGACGGGCCCACCACGCGGGCGTCCGAGGAGGATGCCGTTCGAAGGAGCGAGGAGATCGATCAGTCCCGGATTGTGCGAGATGAGAATCGCCTGCCCACCGTCCTCCGTGACATCCATGAGGCGGTTGAGCCAGGGGTGGATCTCGCGCGGCGAAAGGAATTCCTCGGGTTCATCAATACAGAGCGTGGAATCGCTTGGGACCGAATGGAGCAGCGTATAGAGCACCACGAGGGCTCGCTGGCCTTCAGAAAGTTCGTTGAAAGAGAAAGCGACGAAGTCGGAGCGTCGGCGCGGTGCGGCGAACATGAACATCAGGACGTTGGTTTCCCGTCCTAGAGGCACGAACTGATAGTTGAGAAAGCCGTCGAGTACGATTCGCAGGCTCTGCTTCAAAGTACGACCGAGGCTCCGACGAACCTTCTGCATCGCGAGGAGCCACGAGGCGAAGTTGGAGAGGTCGGGTTCGAGCAAGTCGCTCCGGAGGTTGGTGAATGGCTCCAGCCTCGGAGGAACGGGACGAAAGACCCAGATACGGGAAATCCGGTCCGTTACCCAGTCCAGCCGCTTCGAACGGACTTGAAGGGGCAGGTTCGAAAGCGGCGAGAGCTTGTTGCCCGCCGGAAAGCGATATGCCGGGGATTTGTCGTGAGCATGGAGCAAGACCTCTTCCCGAAAGAAGGAGTAGAGCGGTTGCTGCTCGTAGAGAATCTCCTCGCGTTCGAGCTGACTGCCCTGCGCGCCCTTGCCGTGGCGGATGACCAGGCGATACGTGTAATCCCCATCGGGTCCACGGAACCCGAGCTCGAACCGTTGCGTGCGCTGACGCCCCCAGCGCATCCGTGTCGCGTCGGGAAAAAGCTCCGAGGCGCTCACTCCCGCGGTGACGAGCTGGCGAATGTTCCAGAGTGCATCGAATACGGTGCTCTTCCCTGCTCCGTTCGGGCCAATCAACAGGGCAAGCGAGCCCGGCTCGATGACGGCCTGCTCGAAACAGCGGTAGTTCTCTATGAGAAGGCGTGTGAGCATTCGTAGCTTCGACCTTATCAGGACACGTACTCTCAGGGACGTTCTCGTGGTAGCGCTGCATTGCAGGGGCCGTTATGTCTTCCAGCGCCGGACCCCCGGCACGGGACCATGACGAACACCTGGTATGACGCAGTGGTGGTGGGCTCGGGCTTCGGCGGACTGGCCTCGGCCCTGGAGCTCACCCGGCGGGGCGCTCGCGTGGCGCTCTGCGAGACGCTCAACTACCCGGGAGGCTGTGCCAGCACCTTCCGCCGGCACGGCTACGCCTTCGAGGCCGGGGCCACCCTCTTCTCCGGGCTCGACGAGGGGCAGCTCTTCGGCCGCTGGGTGCGCCAGCACGGGCTGGACGTGACGGTGGACTGGTTGGACCCGATGGTGGAGCTGCGCACCCCGGGCATGCGGCTGGAGGTGTACCGGGACCGCCAGCGCCTGATTGAACAGCTGTGCGCCTTTCCCGAGGCCCCCGCCGACGCCCTGCGCGAGTTCTTCACGCTGCAGCACCAGGTGGCCCAGGCGCTGTGGCCCCTCTTCGATGATCCCACGCTGCTGCCGCCGCTCGACGTGCGTGCGCTGCTGCGGCATGCCTCGCGTGCCCTGCGGTACACGCCCCTGGTGCGCTGGATGGGGCGGCCCCTGGGCTCCGTCCTGGAGCGGCTCGGGCTGCTGCGCTTCACCCCGCTGCGCACGTACCTGGACGCGCTCTGCCAGATTACCGTGCAGTGCGCCGCCGCCGAGGCCGAGGCTCCCTTCGCGCTCGCGGCCATGGACTACTACTGGCGAGGTACCGGGCACGTGCGCGGAGGGATTGGCCGGCTGGCCAGCGCGCTCGCGGGAGCCGTCACCGCGGGCGGTGGGGAGGTGCTGTACGCCAACCGGGTGAAGTCGCTCGAGCCCGTACCGGGAGGCTGGAAGGTGTCGGCGCGGCGGGGCGAGCTGCTCGCGCGCCACGTGGTGGCCAACGTGCTGCCGCAGGGGCTGACGCGGCTGCTGGGCCTTCCCCCCGAGCAGCTGCCCCCGCGCCTGCGCGAGCTGGCCGGGCGGGTGGCGGAGGGCTGGGGCGCGGTGATGCTGTACCTCGTGGTGCGAGCACCCGGGGAAGCCTCGCCCGGCGCGCACCACCTGGAGCTGGTGCAGAACGAGCAGGCCGCCTTCGTCGAGGGCAACCACCTCTTCGCCTCGCTCAGCGGCGAGGCGGACACGGGCCGGGCGCCTCCGGGACACCGCACGCTGACGGTGTCCACGCATGTGCCGTTGCGCTCACTGGCGGGGCGGCCCGAGGAGGAGCAGGCCCGGCTCGTCTCCACCATCCAGGAGCGGATGCGGCAGGGGCTGCGACGCCTGGCGCCCGAGTGGATGGAGAACCTGCAGCACGAGATGACGGCGTCCCCGCGCACCTTCGAGCGCTTCACCCAGCGCGAGGCGGGCGCGGTGGGCGGAGTGCCGCGCCGCGCCGGGCTGTACCACTACCGCTCCCTGGGGCCCAAGCCGGTGATGGACGGGCTGTGGCTCGTGGGGGACTCGGTGTTCCCGGGACAGAGCACGCTGGCCACGGCACTCGGCGGCGTGCGCACCGCCGCGAGCATCTCACGCGGGTGATGGGCCATGGCGAGTGTGCCTCGCCTCAGTGTCCCGGGTGCCACTTCGTCATGTGCTCGGCATGAGTGCGGAGGTAGGCCCCCGGCTCGAAGAAGTGGTCGTAGTACTCGAGGTCCAGGTGGTGGGCCTGGAGGAACATGAGGCAGTAGATGCTCGGCAGCGTCGCGGGAAACTTGCCGAACGTGTCGTGGATGTATTGGGCCATCCGCGTCACGCACTCCTTGAACACCTCGTCATGCACGCGGGCACTGCCCCGGATGCTCCGGGTGTCCTTGTAGGGACCGGGAGTCTCGGGATGGAAGGGCCCGCCGCGTCCGTACTTGCGCTGGCAGAAGGCCTCCACGGCCGCGCGCATGTCCGGGTAGTGCGGCGGGCAGAAGCCCTCGAAGACACCGGGCAGGCCCGTGGGATTGGGCAGCGGCCAGCGCGAGTCGGTGTCGTACCGGAACCCGAGCCCCGGCACGTCCGGCTCGCCGCTCGCCCCCAGCACCGAGTGGCGATCCAACCCGTCATACATCCAGCCGCCCAGGCCCATGGCCTGCAACATCAACGTGCCGGCGTAGCACCCGGTGGACAGCTCCACGGTGACCTCGCCCAGGCAGATCTGCTCCACGTAGGACAGAGGGAAGGGGTGGTCCACGTCGACCAACTCGCGGAAGCGCTCCAGGCCGGGAATGGGCCGGTGGTTGTAATCGTCGGTGAGGCAGAAGCCGTTCTGCACCAGGTAGCAGAGGGCGCCGATGAAATGCTGGGCCAGGTCCGCCACGGGGATGAACAGCGTGGTGCCCGGCTGGTTGGCCACCCAGGTGTTGTGGCCCTCCACATGCGGCGGCCGGGGCGGGAGGTAGAGCCGCTTGTCGGAGACCTTCCGGATGCGCGAGCGATGGGCCGCCAGCAGGGCCTTCAGGTTCAATCGCCCCTCCGCATCCCGCTCGCTCAGAGCCGGCGCGTCCCGCGTGGCGAGGAAGTAGATGCCGGTGTCATCCGTGAAGAAGAGCTCGCTGGTGTGGAACCCCGCGGCCGAGGGGAAGGTGCGCCCTCCCGCGCTGCCCGCGTAGTTGGACAGGGACGGCGCGTAGTGCTCGTTGCGGGCGAGGAGGTAATGCCAGCCCGTGTTACCTCCCACCGCCGTGACGAGCAGCATCTGCTCCAACTCCGAGAGCGGTACGGGCTCGGAGCGCGAGGTGAAGGCCAGGGGGCCATCGGGAATGCTCGCCCCCAGGAAGAACCTCCGGGAGCGGCGCCCGAGCAGCGCCTGAACGAGCGGGAACTCGAGCACATCCTCCAGGCCGGACGGGGTGTCGGCCTCGGGAATTTTGTCTCTGGGTAGCTCTCGACGATATGCCATGACGGCCTCCTCCAGAAACCTAGGGGGCCCTCTCGGCTGGTGACGCCCGGACTCAGTCTCCCTCGAAGCGGACGCCCGCCGCCTTGGCCTCGGCCACGAGCTTGTCCACCTTCTCGAGGTAGGCCTCCATGTCCGCCTTCCGCTCCAGGCCCCCCGAGGACATGTAACGCACGGTGCCGAAGATTTCGCGCTCGCCCCAGGGCCGGTCGTGCAGGCCGAACACCCAGCCGATGTTCGCGTAGGAGTTCGCGTCCCGCCCGTCCAGGAAGTACCGGTTGTTGAGCGCCAGTGCCGTGCGGTGCGCGTGCTCGGGAGTGCTGCTCCACTCCAATATCTTCTTCCCCCAATACATGCGCATCGCGTTGTGCGTGTAGCCCGTGTAGCGCATCTCCCGCATGGCGGCGTTCCAGTACGGGTCGTGCGTGAGCGCCCGCTCGAGCTGCTCCCGCGTGTACTGGTATTGCCGCTCGTCGCTCCGGTGCTTGTCCAACGTCTTCCGCGCCCACTCGGGCACGCACTCGAAGCTGTCGTAGTGCGGCGAGTACTCGGCGAAGTTCTGCGCCAGCTCGCGCCGGACGATGAGCTCCTCGAGGAAGTTCTCGCGCTGGTGGTCCGCCGCCTTCGCCCCACGCGCCGCCAGTGCCACCTCCACCGGGCTCACCTGCCCGAAGTGGAGGTACTTGCTCATGTGCGAGACGTGCGTCGTCTCCGGGTGCGGCCGGCTCTCCTCGTACGTGGGGAGGTGCTCGGTGAGGAATTTGCGCAACAGGCGCTTCGCCTCGCTCGTGCCCCCCCGGAAGCGGTGGCTCACCAGTGGCACCGTGCGGTCCAGGTCCAGCTTCGCCAGCACTCCGTCGAGGTTCTCCAGGTCCAGGCCCTTCACGCCCAGGCCCAGCGAGTCCGTCTTCAGCGGCGTGGGCGAGAGTTCCACCAGGTACGCACTCCAGAGGCGGTGGATTTTCGGGCGGAGGGTGCGCGCGGCGAACTCGGCCTTGCCCGAGGCGGCCTCCACCGGCACCACCACGTCGCCCTCGACTTGAATCACCGGGCAGGTGGCCTTCTCCGCCACCGTCTGGCGCCACTGCTTCTGGTGCCGCAGGTAGCCCCGGTCACACACCACGAGCGCCGCCTTGCGCGCGAGCTTCAGCGCCACCTCGTCCGGAGCGCCGCGCTGGGCCACGAAGGGAATCTTCCGGCGCGCAAGCGTGCGCTGTGTGTCCTGGAGTCCCTCCAGCATGAAGCGGTAGTGGCGGACGTTGGCCTCGGGGTAGCCGTCCATGAGGCCGAAGCCCACCAGCAGCGGCAGCTTCGCCTCGTTGGCCCGCTGGATGGCGTACTCCAGCGCCGGGTTGAACTCCGCCCGCTGGCTCTGCTGCATCCAGTAGAGGATGTAGCCGCCGCCCTTCGGCTCGTGGGTGTTGAGCCGCTTGATGCGGCCCTCCTCGATGGTTCTGCTCGGCATGGCTCCCCCTTTACGGAATGACACGTCCGAAAGCACCAGAGGCCCCGCCCAGCCTGGCATGCCCCCCTTCTCCGTGACGAAACTTCCGCGTTAAAGGTGAGGTGACGAACCATGGGACCCGGGCCAGGGATGGGTGCGGCTCTCAGGAGAAGGACATATGCGCTGGCGATGCGTGCTCAGTCTCACGGTATGGATGGTGATGGGAACGGGGTGCCCGGAGACGTGGCGGGAAGGCGGCACCATCGACCGGGCGATGGCCAAGGACCTCGCGGAGGAGTTGCACCGGCACGATTGCTACTTGAGCGAGGACGAGTGGTTGGAGAGATGTGACGTTCCTCCTGAGTTGTGGGTGAACAAACGGTGCCCTCATGCGTGTCAGTTCAGGGCCAGCCCGTGATGCGTTGGCGTTCGATCCTGGCCCTGCTGCTGGGCCTCCTCCTGCTCCTGCCGCTGGCCTGGGCCTTCCATACGGCCATGCTGGGAAGTTTGCGGCCGGCTCCCGCGGCGAGGCTCGTCCCGATGCTCTCGCCCGGAGAGCGCCAGAGCCTGATGACCTACGAGCGCCCCTGCAAGGGCAGCAAGGACTGTGAGCCACCGCTGGCCTGTTTCTTCAATGCGCGCTCGAAATGGACGTACTGCACCGACAGCCGGTGCATGACGGACCAGCAATGCGCGGAGGACATGGTGTGCCGCACGGTGGAGACGGTGAAGGGAGGGACCCAACTCCGCCAGTGCACGCTCGTGGGGGTGCGCAAGGAGGGCGAGCCCTGCTCGAACATGTCGTCCTTGCGTAAAGCGGCCTGTGAACGGGGCCTCCTGTGCCAGGACCGCCGGTGCGGCCGGCCGTGCCGGGTGGAAGAGCCCGGGAGCTGTCCGCAGGGATTCTTCTGCCGCGAGGGCCTCGATGGGCCTTCCTGCCTGCCTACGTGCGAGGGCCGTGCGTGTCCCGAGGGCCAGGACTGCATCCGGCCTGACCTCGACGAGGGCGTGTCGGTGTGCGCTCAAGTGCATGGCCAGAACTGCCAGGAGACCCCCTGTCCTGAGGGACAGACGTGCGACATGTGGAATACCTTCAGCCATCCGCGCGAAGCCTGGGGGACGTGTCTCATCCGTTGTGGTGAGGAGCACACGCCCGCCTGCCCCGAGGGCTTCGTCTGCCAGATGCACTACTGCAGGAAGGCCTGTGACCCGGCCATCCCCGATGTCTGCGGCCCTCATTACAAATGTGACCGCTACTCCGAGAAGTTCGCCTGGACGTGCGAGCCGGACATGTGAGGCGCGCAGCGCCGGGGCGGCCCCCTACCGGCGCAAGGACCGGGGCTCGCGCGTGTCCCGGGAGCGCGCCGAGACCGGCATGTAGCACTTGCCCTTGTGCTCGGCCTGTTTGTCGTGACAGGGCGGGCGCTTGGCCAGTTCCACCCAGCAGCCGCCGTTGATCTCCACCTCGCCCTCCTTGGGAATGCAGGGGGCCTTGGCCTGGTCATCGAACGGCATCGAGGGCAGGGGGTAGGCGATGGGCCCCTGCCCCACCGCGGCCTTGTTGATCAGCGCGGGCGCAGGGCGCACGGCGGCGGGCCGCACGGGCTCCTCCCGCACGACGACCCGAGGGCTCATGTCCCAATTGAACCCATACACCTCCATCTCCACCACGTGGACGGCCAGGCGCAAGCACAGGTACATCCCAAAGAAGACCGCGAAGGTGCGCCCGCGGCTGGCGCGCGTCCACCTCCAGGCGCGCCCGGCCCGGTGCCGCAGCGCCTCCAGCGTCCCCATCGGCGGGCGGGTGAGGTGGGCCCGCGCCTCTTCCCCGTTCCCCAGCCGCTCGACGGCGCTCGCGAGCAGCTCGAGCACTCCGCGCAACTGCGACAGCGTGCCGGAGCCCGGCGCCTTCTCCACCTCCAGCGAGACGTAGGGCGGCGCGGCCTGGGAGCGCAGGCGCACCCGCCACTCCTCCTGCGGTTCCATGGGCGCGCTCTCGCTCGGGATGAGCACCAGGGCCGGCTTGTCCGTGAGGACGTTGTGCGCCTCGTAGATGCGGCCCAGCTCGCCACTCTCCGGCTTCCGCGTCGTGTACCGCCTGATGAGCTTGAACGGCCCCAGCCACCCCTTGAAGAAACCCCTGTTCGCCATGAGCACCTCCTCGTCCCTCCTCTTCTACACCGGGGCGACGGGCACGTGGGGTGAAGAGCCAGGAGCACTCCGGGTAGGGCGCCGGGTGCACTCCTTTAATGGTAGGAAGCCGCGCGAACGCCATCTCTTGCCGCCAGAGACGGGCCTCCGCCGCCGCCTGGGCTTCCAAAGGCGGAAGGAGCCGGACATGAAGCCGAGCGTCACTCACTCCCTGTACCTGTTGCTGCTGATGGCGCTGGCGCTCCAGTCCGCACCGGCGGGAGCGCAGGACAAGCTGCCAGTGCTGGAGCCGGTGGAAGTGAGAGGTTACCAGGGGGAGGAGGGACAGGGGCTGAGGCTGACCTTCAGGAGGGGGAGGCCGAACCCGGCGCTGGCACTGTGGACGGTGGGGGAGGCCAGGGAGGTGGTGGAAGCGCTGGAGGAGGAATTCCCGCAGACGAAGTCGAGGCCTGGGCCGAGGCTGCTGACGGAGGCTCACACTCGGGCGATGGCGGGCCTGGTGCCACTGGAGGACGCGAGGCCCTCCGCGCTGGAGCGGGCGGTGAGGGAGGAGTACGAGGCGCTGTTGGGGCTGGCGCTGGTGGAGCTGCCGGGGACGCTGGGGAGCGCGAAGTGGTTTCAGGCGTTGAAGCTCTCGCCGCGCTACATGGGAGCGGGCGTACGCGAGGCCGCCGTGGAGCTGTTCAGCTCGCCCGCGGTGCTGCTGTCGGTGGGCACGTCCATGGTGCTGTACATGATGGCGTGGGCAGCGCCGGAGCCGCTCTTCTCCAAGGCCTTCGCGGCGGCGGTGACACTGGGCCTGCTGCTGACATACAGCGCGGCGGAGCTCTACAACGTGGGGCAGGCGTGCCTGAGGCTGTACCAAGAGGCGGAAGCGGCGAGGACGAGCGAGGAGTTGGAGGCAGCGGCCGAGCGCTTCGGCAAGGCGATGGGAGGGGTGGGGTTGAGGGTGCTGGTAACGGTGGCGGGAGCGAAGTTGGCCCGTGGTCTGCCGGAGGTGCCGAAGGGAGGACTGTGGGCGAGCTTGTCGCCGCCACGCTTCGCCATGGCGGGAGGGAGCGGGAGGGTGGTGGCTGGGACGCGGGCGCAGGTGAGCGTGGCGGACGGGACGGTGGTGCTGATGGGGGTGACGGCGAGCACGGCAGCGGCGGCGGTGACGTCGGCGGTGAGCGCGGCGCGGACGACGGGAGCCTGTGCGGAGTCGGGGCAGGACGGCCACCAGCGCCACCACCTGTGTACCAACAAGAATGACGTCTCAGAGAACAACGGTGGCCCTTGGACGCCGGATTTCGATGGACTCTTCAAGAAGGCGGGGATGGGCCTGGATGACCCGGCGAACATCGTCTACCTGCGGGACCACAAGGGTCCCCATCCCGAGGCGTACCACAGCGAGATTTTCAAGCGGCTGAACGATGCTCTTGAAAACTGTAAGCCCCTGGCCGACTGTCGAGCGAAACTCGTGGACGAACTCGACAGGATTGCTGGGGATGTTTGTAAGCAGGGCTCCAGACTCAACAAGCTGGCCACGAGGAAGCCGTGACTACACCAATGAAGTATTATGAAATATACGATAACAAATACATCCCAGGGCGTTGGCATTTGAGGATGCCACTCTTCGCTGATGGCGAGGACACGCGTGAGGTCGAGGAGCGCGAGTATTTCGACACCTATCGATTCCTGCAGGGCCGGGTCCTGGAGTTCGAGAAGCCGATCCGCTTGTCCGTGAAACCAGCAGGCGTCACGCTCGATTTCAGTCATACGATGGGTGTTCCCGTCGTCCACCGGCGGGTCGTCTCACTCTTCGAGCGTCTGGGGCTCCAGAAGGAAGTGCAGTTCATCCCCGTGGAGGTGCAGGGGCAGACGGAGCCCTGGTTCATCCTCAATGCCCTGAGGCTCATCCGCTGCATCGACGACGCCCGGTGTGAGGAGGTGCTCTACTGGCTGCCGGAGGACAACCGACCGGACAAGGAGGGGCAGTACCGCAACGTCGCGGGGCTGAAGGTGGACCCGGAGAAGATCGGGGACGCCCACGTCTTCCGTCCCTGGGGCTGGAAGGTCGTCCTCATCGTCTCCGAGCACGTCAAGTCAGCCCTGGAGGCCGAGGGCATCACCGGCACCAAATTCATCGAAGTCTGAAGCACCCGCCCCGCCCCCAGAGGGAGCTCAGCCCTGGACCGCCTCGCTCCGCTCCCGTGGCCTCGCGTGCCACGCCAGCGCGCCAAAGGTCCCCGCCAGCGCGCTCAGCAGGCCTCCCGCCGCCAGGAACGCGCCCTTCAGCCCCACCGCTCCAATCAGCGGCTGCGCGAGCAGCGGCGAGATGAACTGTCCCAGGAAGAGGCTCGTCGTCAGAAAGCCCATCACGCGGCCTCGCGCGGCTTCCGGTGCCACCTCGCCCGCCCAGTTCGCCATGTTCGGCGTCAGCAGCCCCTGGCCCAGCCCCGACACCGCCAGCCCGCCCACCACCGCCGCGTACGAGTGGGACATTCCCACCAGCACATAGCCCAGTGCCATGCACGCGAAGAGCACCGCCATGATGCTCCGGTAGCCGAGCATCTGCCGCACCTTCGCGTAGCGCAGTGACACCACCGACCCCACCACCGTGGACACGCCCACCGCCAGCCCCGCCAGCGCCGAGGACTGCACTCCCAGCCGCCTCAGCAGGAAGGGCAGCTGCACGGGGATCAGGTAGAAGATCATCATCCCCACCATCGCCAGGGCGTACACCTGCCACAGGGTGTTCCACGGCAGGGCCACCCGCGCCGCACCGCCCGCCACCGCTCCCCGCTTCACCTCCGGCTCGGGGAGGAAGAACAGGATGAGCGGGAGGACCAGCAAGGCATACAGGTACACGGCGAACGGGGCCCTCCAGTGGATGTCCGCCAGCAGCCCTCCGCCCAGCATGAAGACGAAGCCGCCCACGCCCATGAAGGCCGCCTGGCGCCCCAACACCACGCCCCGCTCCGGGCCCGCGTAATAATCCGCGATGAGCGCCGCCGCCGTCGTCATCAGCCCGCCCACCGCCAGCCCCAGCAGCGCGCGGCACACCAGGATGAGCGGCAACGACGTGAGCACTCCCGGCAACGCGCCCGCCACGCCGTAGAGCGCCACCGCCGCCACCAGCAGGCGCTTGCGTCCGAAGCGGTCGATCAACACCCCCGCCAGCGGCGCTCCCATCGCGGTGAACAGCGCCGGCAGCGACACCACCAGCCTCACCCACAGGTCAATCCCTGGCACCCACTCGAACGCCATGCGCAGCCTCGGCAGCGACGGCGAGATGGCGGCGCTCGCCATGATCGTCATCATGCTGACGAGCAACAGCGTGAGCAGACGCAGGGTCGGGTGGGGGGTGCGCATCCCGGGTTTCTAGCCCGACTCCGCCCCGCGACTCCAGACACCCCCAGGCAACCCCAGCCCCGGGGCTCCCCGCCTCAGAGCACCTTCACCGCCTTCACCACGTTGTCGCCCACGTCCCCCGACTGGATGATTTGGAAGCCAAGTTTGCGGCAGATGCGCTGCATCGCCCCGTTGCCCGAGAGGATGTCCGCGACAATCCGCTGCAGCCCCCAGTCGCGGCCCACGTCCACCAACCGGCGCAGCAGCTCCGTCCCCAGCCCCTGCCGCTGCACCGCGTCACTGATGAGCATCGCGAACTCGGCGTCCTCCGTCCCCGGCAGCCTCGTCAGGCGCCCCACCGCAAGCAGCTCGCCCCCCGTGCCCCGCTCCACCACCAGCGCCAGCTCCCGCGCGTAGTCGTTGAAGCAGATGCGCGCCAGCCGCTCGTGCGCCACCCGCTGGTCCAGCTTCATCATCCCCGCGTACCTCAAGAACACCGTCTGCTCCGACAGCGTCTTGTGGAACTCCACCATCCTCGGCTCGTCCTCGGGCCGGATGGGCCGGATGACCACCGTCTCCCCCTCCTTCATCTTCCAGCGCTCCACGTACTTCACCGGGTACGGGAGGATGGCCAGCCGCGGTAGCTCCTCTTCCTTCACCTCCGGGCCGTGCAACACCACCCGCGCATCCAGCGCCACCAGCCGCTCCGCCGACGCCAGCAGCGGGTTGATGTCCACCTCCCGGATGAAGCGCTGCTCCACCACCAGGTGGCTGAAGCGCACCAGCAGCTTGCGCAGCGCCCCCAGGTCCACCGGCTCGCGCCCGCGCACTCCCTTCAACGCCTCGTGGATGCGCGTCTGCTCCATCAACCGCCCCGCCAGCGTCGTGTTCAGCGGCGGCAGCCCCAGCGCCCGGTCCTTGAACACCTCCACCAGCGTGCCGCCCGCGCCGAACAGCAGCACCGGCCCGAACTGCTCATCCAGGCTGCTCCCCATGATGAGCTCGTAACCCTCCAGCTTCACCATGGGCTGCACCGTCACCCCGTCGAACCCGTCCGCCTGCCCCAGCGCCTCCAGCTTCCCGCGGATGGCCGCGTAGGCCTCGCGCACCGCCTCCGCCGTCCCCAGGTGCAGCTTCACCCCGCCCACGTCCGACTTGTGCGTAATGCGGTGCGAGTGCAGCTTGAGCACCACCGGGTAGCCCAGCGACTCCGCCTCGCGCACCGCCTCGTCCACCGTCGTGGCCAGCCGTGTCTCCACCGTGGGAATGCCGTACGCCTCCAGCAGCCGCTTGGACTCGTACTCCGTCAGCAGCGTGCGGCCCGCCGCTCGCGCCTCACGAATGAGCCGCTCCGCCTCCTCCCGTCCTGGCGGCTCCTCCGCCAGCACCGGCGTCTCGTACAGGCCCGCCAGGTTGTACGTGTAACGCCACATGTAATTGAAGATGCGCGCCGCCGTGTCCGGATAGCCGAACGTCGGAATCCCCGCGTCGTTGAGGATGCGCTCGCCCGCCGCCACGTCCGAGCCTCCCATCCAGCTCGCGATCACCGGCTTGCCCAGCTTCGCGTAGGGCCGCAGCCGGTCCGCCGTCTGCGTGGGCTCGGTCATGTCCTGCGGCGTGAGGATGACGAGCAGGCCATCGCTGTTCTTGTCCGCGCCCGTCACCTCCAGCGCCTTGGCGTAGCGCTCGGGGGTCGCGTCGCCCAGGATGTCCACCGGGTTGCCGTGGCTCCACGCCGGGGGCAGGAAGCCGTTCAGCTCCGCCATCGTCTTGTCCGAGAGCTTCGCCAGCTCGCCGCCCCCCATCACCAACGAGTCCGTGGCCAGCACGCCCGGGCCTCCCGCGTTGGTGAGGATGGTGAGCCGCCGGCCGTTGGGACGCGGCTGCCTGGCCAGCACCTCGGCCATGTAGAAGAGGTCCGCGATGGAGTCCACGCGCAGCACGCCCGTGCGCCGGAAGGCCGCACTCAACACCTCGTCGCTGCCCACCAAAGTGCCCGTGTGCGAGGCCGCCGCCGCCGCGGCCTGCGCCGTCCGTCCCGCCTTGATGACGATGATGGGCTTGTGCAGCGCCACCTCGCGCGCCGCCGACAAGAAGGCCCGCGCATCCCCGATGGACTCCATGTAGAGCAGGATGCTGCGCGTGCGCGGATCATTGCCGAGGTAGTCGATGATGTCGCCCCACCCCACGTCCAGCATCGAGCCCATGGACACGAAAGCGCTGAAGCCCACCGCCTCGCGCAGGCTCCAGTCGAGGATGGCCGTGAGCAGCGCGCCACTCTGGCTGACGAAGGCCACGTTGCCCGGCCTCGCCATGTCTCCCGCGAAGGTGGCGTTGAGCCCCGTCGTCGGCCGCATCACCCCCAGGCAGTTGGGGCCGATGATGCGGATGCGCGCCTCCCGGGCAATCTGGAGGACCTCCTGCTCCAGCGCCACGCCCTCGGGGCCCACCTCCTTGAAGCCCGCGGAGATGATGATGACGCCCCGCACACCCGTCTTCGCGCACTCGCGCATCACCCCGGGCACCGTGCTGGCCGGGGTCACGATGACGGCCAGGTCCACCGGCTCGGGCAGCGCCTCGAGCGAGGGCCATGCGCGGATGCCCAGCACGTTCTTCCGGTTGGGATTGATGGGGTAGACAGTGCCCCCGAAGGGGCTGCTGATGAGGTTCCAGAGGATGGTGCGCCCCACGCTCCCCTGCCGCTCGCTCGCGCCCACCACCGCCACGCTGTGCGGATTGAAGAGCGCATCGAGCGGATGACGGCCTCTCAGGTGCAGCAGGTCGTACGAGGGTTCGTTCGGCGGCGCTCGGGTCGACGGGGCCATAGGAGCCCGTTTTCCGCGCCCGGGCCGTCAGGGTTCAACCACCACCGTGTCACGGGCGCCCAAGGCGTTGCCTGGACGGCAGTGGAGCCCCCTGGAACCTCGGGGGGTGGCGGATGTGGAACAGGTGCCCGGCTGCGCTCATGGCCGTCCTGGCGGTAGGCTCTCCCTCCATGGCTCGCCGCAAACAGGCCGATGAGGCCACCGCCCGCGTCCGCAACCTGATCGCCCTCGACGCCACCAACATCATGCGGAGGCTCGAGGCCCGCCGCGCCGAGATGTTCGTCCTCTTCTCCCGCCTGCGCAGCCGCGAGCCCATGCTCAGCACCATCTCCACCCGCTACTCCTCGGCCACCTTCCACGAGCTCGTCCACCTGCCCGTGCGCGAGCAGTCCGTCGTGGACCACTTCTACGAGTGTCTCGACGCGCTGCGCTGGTACTTCACCTACACCGAGGACATGCCCAGCACCGCCCAGCAGACCTTCAACACCCTGCACCGCCGGCTCGAGGAGGCCCATCGCAAGCTCGTCGCCATCCTCGGCCACCCCGTGTCTCCCGATGGCACCACCGTCGTCGAGGGTGAAGTGCTGCGGCGCGCGGACAAGGCGCTTCCCTGATCCTCCCCGTGGAGCAGGTGAGCAAGCGAGCGACAGGCTGCTACGTGCCCCGGCTTCGCGGCCGGTTCCTGTCTCGGCTGGAGTCTTTCGTCTAGAGTTCCCCGCCGCATGTTCCAAGCTTCTCGTGGCAGGCGGTGGGCGGTCGTCCTCCTCGTTCCCTTCCTCCTCGGTGCCCTCCTGTGGGCATCCTGGCCCTCCGGCTCGGAGCCCCAGGCGCCCCGGCACGCACGCTCTCCGCGTGCCGCGCGTCCGGCCGCCTCACCTGACAAGCCGCTCCGGGTCGCCCAGGCCTCTCCTCCCGCTCCGGCCCCTTCCGCCGCCGCTCCGGCCGTCCACCGCGCGCTGCCTCCTCCCTCTCCCCGCGCCCTCAAGCTGCATCAACTCGGCAAGAGGCTCGGCGTCCATGAGGCCCGGCTGGAGGACCCGTGCGTCGCCCCCTCCGGCGCCACCTGCTCCCGCACCGCGCTCACCCCCTTCTTCGAGTCCCTCGACGCCCTCTCCTCCCGCGAGGCCGCCTCCCCCGCCGTCATCTCCGCGTTCGGCAATTCGCTGATCGCCGGTGACCGCATCGTGGACGTCATCCGCGAGGAGCTCGGAGCCGCCTTCGGTGACGGCGGGCGTGGCGTGCTCGCCGTGGATCGCCTCGCCGATTACGGGCCCCGCGTCCGCGCCGGCTTCGCTCGCGGCGGCTGGGAGCCTCGCACCCTGGGCGAGGTCAAGCTCGCCGAGCTCCCCTTCGGCATCACCGGCATCTACCACCGCTCCATCACCGCGAAGGCCAGCAGCCGCTTCGCCCTCGAGAGCGAGCCGCATGGCACCCTGTGGTGGCTCGACGTGCCCCGCGCCGGCCAGCTCTCCGTCCACGCCGATGGCAAGGAGCTCGCCCGCGCCGAGCCCAAGGGCTCCGGCCAGGCCCAGGCCCTCTCCTTCGACATCCCCGAGGGCGCCCGCCACCTGGAAGTGGTGGCCGAGGGCCGCGGCGCCGTGGTGCTCGGCGTCGTGCTGCAGCACCAGCGTCCCGGCATCGTGCTCGACACCCTCGGGGTGCCCTCCGCCGACGCCAACCTCTTCCTGCGCGCCCGCGAGGACATCTTCCGCACCCAGCTCGCCGAGCGCTCGCCCCGCCTGCTCCTCTTCATCCTCGGCGGCAACGAGGCCAAGCGCCTCGAGTGGGGCCGCTCCAATCTCTCCGAGGTCGAGGACGGTCTGCGCTCCTTCGTCCGCCGCTCGCGCGCCGCCGCTCCCGGCAGCGCGTGCCTCGTGGTGGGCCCCATCGACGCCGTGCGCGGCGGCAACGGGCCCCACAAGCTCAAACAGCGGCCCTACCTCGACGAGGTCATCTCCATCGAGCGGCAGATCGCCCTCGCCGAGGGCTGCGCCTTCTTCGACATCTTCTCCGCCATGGGCGGCTCCGGCTCGCTGGCCCGCTTCGTCCAGGCCGGGCTCGTCCACGAGGATCTCGTCCACCCGCGCGGCCATGGGCTCGACATCCTCGGCCAGCTCATCACCGATGCGCTGCTGCGCTCCTGGGTGGACTCGGGAGACCCCCGCCGCCAGGCCACGCTCGCCCCGCTCCTCCAGGCCTCCGAGGAGTCGCGGTGAGAGCGCTCCTCTGCGCCCTTCTCCTCCTCTGCCTCACCGCGCCGCTCCCGGCCCCGGCCCGCGCGGCCACTCCCGCCGCGGCCCGGAAGAAGGACAAGCCCTTCCCCCCCGAGGTGCGGCGCGCGCTGGATGCGCTCGTGCGCGCCGAGCTCGCCAAGGGGCCCCACGCCGGGCTCTCGGTGGGCGTGCTCCACGGTGGCATGCGTTGGGTGCAGGGCTACGGCCTGCGGGACATCACCCACAAGTTGCCCGCCACGCCCCGGACGACGTACCGGATGGCGTCCATCACCAAGTCCTTCACCGCCGTGGCCGTCCTGCAGCTCGTCCAGGAGGGCAAGCTCGCGCTCGACACGGACGTCCGCTCCTGGGTGCCCGGGTACCCCGAGAAGCCGTGGCAGTTCACCGTGCGCCAGCTCCTCGGCCACCTCGGGGGCGTGCCCCACTACGACGGGCCCGAGGCCGCGGAGAACACCCAGCCCCTGGACACCGCGGGCGCCCTCGCCCTCTTCGCCGACAAACCCCTGGCCGCCGAGCCCGGCACGAAGTTCGTCTACACCACCTGGGGCTACAACCTGCTCGGCGCCGCCGTGGAGAAGGCCTCGGGCCGCGGCTATGGCCGCTACCTGAAGTCCCACGTCTTCGGCCCCGCCGGCATGCGCCACGCCGCGCTGGATGACCCGCGCACCCGCGACAAGCACCACGCCGTGGGCTACCGCTCCTACCGCGGACAGCTCGTCCCCTCGCACTTCCTCGATGTCTCCAGCCGCTTCGCCGGCGGCGGCACCCGGGCTTCCGTGGAGGATCTGCTCGCCTTCGGCCAGGCCATCCTCCAGCACAAGCTGGTGCCCGCGGAGACCGCGCGGATGATGCAGGCGTCCATGAGCACCCGTGAGGGCCAGCTCACCGACTACGGCATGGGCTTCGCCACCTACCCGCTGCGCGGCCACTACATGGTGGCCCACGCCGGAGGCCAGCCGGAAACCACTTCGCTGCTGGTGATGCTGCCCGCCGAGGACGTCGTCATCGCGCTCGCCAGCAACCTGGAGGGCGAGGCGAAGCGGCAGCGGCGCATCTCCACCCGCATCATCGAAACGCTGCTGGAGGACGGGCTCGTCCGCCGCGACGCGCACCTGGTGGACCCGGTGGACGCCGTGGTGCACGAGGGGCTCGCCCGCCTCTTCACCTACGGGCTCTCCTATCACCTGTGGGCCACCCGCGGCCCCGGCGCGCTCCCCGAGCCGGGCGACGTGAACGACGCCTTCACCCGGATGTCCGCGCTGCTCGACCGCGCCAGCATCGCGCAGGATCCGCAGGCCGCGCTGCTGCGCGTGCGCGCCGCCCACCACCCCCGCGAGGGCTCGCTGCTCATCCGCGTGGGCGCGCACATGGCCTGGACGCTGGAGAAGACGCGGGGGCCCGAGAAGCTCCGCGAGTACCCCGCGCGTGGCCCGCTCGCCTTCTTCACCGACTACCTCGCCGCCTGTGAGCAGGTGCCCTGCCCCGCTCCGCTGCGCTTCAGCGAGACGCTCCAGAAGGACGGGCGGCACCTCGACGAGGTCTGGCAGCGCTCGCAGGTGTCCGAGCTGCGGCGCGTCCGGCTGGACGAGGTGAAGGATCCCGAGGCGCTCTGGCCCGCGTTGGAGACCGCCACCGCCAACACCTCCCTGCACCCGGACTACGTGGACGAGATGCTCCGCGTCGCGGGCCTGCTCGCCAGGCGCGGCAAGAAGGAGGAGCAGCTGCGCTGGCTGGAGCGGACCGTGGCCCTGCATCCGCAGTCGGCGCAGGCGCGCGAGGCGCTCGCCAAGGTGCAGGTCCCCGGGGCGCAGGAGCCGCTGGAGGTGCCCGCCGCCACCGCGCCCCGCCGCGCGACGGATGGCAGCAGCCCCGTGCCCGATGACGCTGGGCTCCTGCCGGCCTCACGCCCCGCTCCGCAGCCGCCCCAGGAGCGCGCCGCCGAGCAGGGGGACTGAGGCCGTCATCCGCCTGCCGGCCGCGCTTCGCTCGAACTTGTCCAACAGTTGGACAACTTTTTCAGGGACTGGGTGAGGGTCTCCGTCCCCGTGCTCCACCTCGTGCCTCCACGTGAAGCACCCACTCCGAGGAACCGTTCACCGTCCGCCATCCCAGCGGTGAGCCCGGGCCCGAGCCGTCGATGAGCAGACAGCGCCACGACTTCTGAAACACACGAGTGCTCGATGCTGTCCGGGCCTGGGCTGTGATGCCGGGCCCTTGGGAGGGACGGAATGAGCATGACGCGGCGGGAGCTGCTCCACTATTTCGGCGTGGCGGCGGCGGGCCTGGCCGGGCCCGGGTGCATCGGCTGGACACGCGAGGAGGCCATCCCGGTGGACTCCTGGCACAAGAGCGTGTGCCGCTTCTGCGGCTCGGGCTGCGAGACGCGGGTGGGCCTGCGCGGCGGCAAGGTGGTGAAGGTCGAGGGCCTCCAGGAAGGGTGGAACCGCGGCCGCCTGTGCATCAAGGGCCTGCTCAACCGCGAAATCCTCTACGTCTCGGACCGGGCGCAGTCCCCCATGGTGCGCAAGAACGGGCAACTGGTGCGCGTGTCCTGGGACGAGGCGCTCGACGCGGCGGCCGCCGGCTTCCGCGAGGCCATCGCTCAGGGCGGGCCGGACGCGGTGGCCTACTACGGCTCGGGGCAGCTCTTCACCCAGGAGAGCTACACGGCCAACAAGCTCTTCAAGGGCGGCATCGGGACGAACAACGTCGATGGCAACCCGCGCCTGTGCATGGCCTCGGCGGCGTTCGGCTACAAGTCCGTGTTCGGCGCGGACGAACCCTCGGGCTGCTACGACGACATCGAGCACGCCACGACCTTCTTCGTCATCGGCGCCAACATGGCCGAGTGCCACCCCGTCGTCTGGGAGCGCGTGCGCGACCGCATCCGCACCGCGCCCCAGACGCGCGTCATCGTGGTGGACCCGAGGCGCACGCCCACCGCCCGCGACGCCACGCTGCACCTGCAGATACGGCCCGGCACGGACGTGGCGCTGCTCAATGCCATGGCCTACGAGCTGCTGCGCACCCAACTGGTGGACCGCTCCTTCATCGACAACTTCGTCACCTTCCGCAAGGGCGCGGCCGATGCGCCGCCACTCACGCTGGAGGACTTCCAGAAGTTCCTCGAGGACTACGCGCCAGAGAAGGTGGCGGACCTGTGCGGCCTGTCCTCGGCGGAGATCCGCGAGGCCGCGCGGCTCTGGGGCATCTCCCAGGCGGTGACGAGCTTCTGGACGATGGGGCTCAACCAGCAGACGCACGGGGTGGCGGCCAACCGGATGATGATGGCGCTGCACCTGCTCACCGGGCAGATCGGCCGCCCCGGGGCCTCGCCCTTCTCCATGACGGGCCAGCCCAACGCGGGCGGCGGCGTGCGCGACACCGGCACGCTGGCACACGCCCTGCCCGCCGGACGGCTCGTGTCCAAGGAGAAGGACAGACACGAGATGGAGAAGTTGTGGGGCCTGCCCGAGGGCCGCATCTCGCCCAACCCGGGCCTGTCCGCCGTGCCGCTCTTCGAGGCCATGCGCGAGGGCAAGGTGCGCGCGACGCTGGTGATGGGCACCAACCCGGCGCGCTCGCTGCCCAACGCGGACCGCTACCGCGTGGGCATGGAGAAGGCCTTCCTCGTCGTCTGCGATTCCATCTTCCCCACCGACACCGCGCAGCTCGCCGACGTCTTCCTCCCCGCGGCCATGTGGGCGGAGAAGGAGGGCGTCTTCTCGCAGTCCGAGCGCCGCTACCACCTTGTGGAGAAGTGGGTGGAACCGCCGGGCGAGGCGCGCTCGGACCTGGACATTCTCGTGGCCTTCGGCGACCGGCTCGGCCACGGCGAGCTGCTGAAGGCCCGCACGCCCGAGGCCGTCTGGGACGAGTGGCGCAAGATTTCCGCCGGCAGCACCTACGACTTCACCGGCATCACCTACGCGCGGCTGAAGGCGCTGCCGGGGCTGGTGTGGCCGTGCCCCAGCGAGGACCACCCGGGCACCTGCCACCGCTACGTGCCGGGGAAGGACCCGCTGGCGAAGAAGGAGGGGCTCATCGACTTCTACGCGCGGCCGGACGGGCGCGCCATCGTCTACCTCTCCGAGCAGGGCCCCTTCCGGGAGGAGCTCACCGGCGACTATCCGATGATTCTCACCACCGGGCGCCGGCTGGAGCACTGGCACACCGCGACCCTCACGGGACGGATTCCCCAGTTGCAGGGCGTCGACATGGACTACCTGGAGCTCCACCCCGGGGACGCGGCGGTGATGGGCGTGAAGGAGGGGGATTGGGTGCAGGTGACGAGCGCACGCGGCTCGGTGCGGCTGCAGGCGAAGCCGAGCATGCGGGTGCGGCCCGGTGTGGTGTTCGCGCTCATGCACTCGATGAAGAGCCTGGTGAACGCGGCGACGAGTGACTACGTGGACCCCATCTCCGCACAGCCCGAGTACAAGATGGCGGCGGTGCGGGTGGAGCGCGTGAAGGAGGGCACGTGATGCGTCCCTCGAGCCTGTTGGCGATGGTTGCACCCGAGCCCCCTCACGGCGCCACGTTGGGCGGCACACTGGAGGCCGTGGCGCTGGTGTGCATCGTCGTGGCGGTGGTGGGTCTGGTGCTGGTGGAGTTCGTCTTCAAGTCGAGGATGGCGCGCTCGACGTACCGGTGGACGCTGCTGCTGGGCCTCTTCGTGCTGCCGGGCGTGGCGCTGCTGGGCACCACGGGGCACATGTTCGAGTCCATGAAGGAGGTGGAGGCCTGCCAGTCCTGCCACGTGATGGATCCCTTCGTGACGGACATGCACAACCCAGAGAGCGCCACGCTGGCGGCGCGGCACTACCGGGCGGGCGCCATTCCGGCCAAGCAGTGCTACGCGTGCCACACGGGCTACGGCATCTTCGGCACCGTGGAGTCCAAGCGCGACGGCTTCCGCCACTGGCTGCTGTACGTGACGGACACGTGGAAGGAGCCCATCACGTACAAGGGCTCCTATCCCAACTCCAACTGCCTGGCCTGCCACGCCACCGCGCCAGCCTTCACGCGGGTGGACAGCCACCGGGCCCTGAGCAAGCAGCTCGCGAACGACGAGATGAACTGCTTCACCTGCCACGGACTGCCGCACCCGTCCCGCCCGAGCCGTGCGCCCACCCGTGCCGCCGTCCAGTGAGGCCTCCCCATGTACGCGCCCTCGTCCGACAAGTTGATTCGAGCCGCCGTCCTCCTCACGCTGGTGGGCCTGCTGATGATGCTGCCCATCCTCTTCGGCGTCCGCGCGAGCTTCGTGGGCTTCTACATGCTGGGGAGCCTGCTGCTCACGGTATCCCTCACGCTGTATGTGATTGCCGTGGTGCGCGAGCTGCGCCGCGGCGGCGCGTTGTGAGCGCCACGGAGATGAGGGGCCCATGATCGAGCTGCGTGCCTGCATCGATGTCGAGGACCTGGACAAGGCCATCGCATTCTACACCCAGACCCTCGGGTTGAAGCTCGGACGCCGGCTGGGCTCCGATTGGGCCGAGTTGCTCGGAGCCTCGTCCCCCGTCGACCTGCTCGCCAGGCCGGCGGGGAGCCCCTCCAGTCCCGGTGCCTTCTCCGTGCGCGACTACCGCCGCCACTGGACCCCCGTCCACCTGGACTTCACCGTCACGGACCTCGAGGCCGTCGTCCAGCGCGCCCGGGCCGCGGGCGCCACGCTCGAGCGCGACATCCAGGAGCAGAAGTGGGGACGCATGGCCAACCTCGCCGACCCCTTCGGCAATGGCTTCTGCCTGCTCGAGTTCCGGGGCCGCGGTTACGACGAGCTCATCGGCTCCTGAATCGTGCCCAGCCGCCCGCTCTGCTCGCGGCCTGACGTGCCGTCGAGCGCCGTTGAATCCGTTCGGGCCAGCAGGCCCCCTCCATGGAAGACTGCGCTCCCATGCGAGCCGTGCTCCGTTCATCGCTCATCGTCCTGACGCTCGTGCTGTCCACCACCGCGGGTGCGGCCCCTCCGGCTCCTGCGGGCAAGCCCCAGGGCTTCCACGCCCGCGTTCCCGATGAGGCGCGCGTGGAGCGCATCCTCCAATCCCTGTCCCCGCGCGAGAAGGTGGGGCAGCTGCTCCTCGCCTACCCGCAGCTCGGCAAGGAGAACCCCGTGGAGGTGGGTGGGGTGCTGTTCGCGGGCAAGACGCTCCGGAAGCTCGACGCGGCGAAGGAGCGCATCCGCTCCTCCAGCGAGCGCGCCCGCATCCCCCCCTTCTTCGCGGCGGACATCGAGGGCGGCGGCTTCAACCGGCTCAAGGCCCACTCCTCCCTCAAGGAGCTCCCGGTGGCGCGGGAGATGGCCGCCATGGCGGACGCCGAGGTGGAGGCGTGGGGCGTGCGCGTCGGCAAGGCGATGCGCGAGGTGGGGCTCAACATGAACCTCGCGCCCGTGTTCGACGTGTCCCCCAAGGGCCACATGTTCCGCAACGGCCGCGCGTTCTCCGGGGACCCCGAGGTGGTGAAGCAGAAGGCCACCGCCTTCGCGCGCGGGCTGGCGAAGGCCGGCGTCGTCTCCATCGGGAAGCACTTCCCGGGCTATGGGGACCTCGAGGCCGACTCGGACCACGAGCAGGCTGTCGCCGATTGGGACGAGGAGCGCGTGCGCCTGGAGGCGGCGGCCTTCCGCGCCGCGGACCGGTACCTGGGCGGCGTGATGCTGTCGAACATCGTCTACGCGAAGCTCGGTCCGGGGCCCGCCATCCTTGAGCCCGCGCTCGTCTCCATGGCGCACGAGAACGGATGGCTCTCCGTCACCGACGACGTGGCCATCCGCGCGCTCGCCGAGCGCATCGGCGCCGAGCGAGAGGAAATCGTGCGGCGGGCCTTCCTCGCGGGCAATGATCTCATCCTCACCACCGAGCCGCCGGACTGGTCCGGTGGCCTGGACTACTTCGGCATCCTGACGAAGCTGGCGGAGTCGGACCCGAAGCAGGCCGAACAGTTGGACGCGGCGGTGCGGCGGGTGCTGCGCATCAAGGACCGCATGGGCCTGCTGGACGGGATGTAAGCCAGCACTCCGGATTCTTGAGCCCGATGAGGGTTCGGGCTGAAGTGCCTGCGTCCATGGCACTGAATCCGAATCCGGCAGCACCTCGCTGGAGCAATTCCTGGCGGCTCGCGCGCCTGCTGCTGACGAGCCTCCTGCTCAGCGCTTGCGTCACCCGCGGGGACTTGCGGCTCGACACGGAGTCCGCTGCCCGCGTGCGCTACGCGGGCCTCCTGCGCGGCACGGGCACCACCTCACTGGCCGTGGGCTCCACGCTCGTCCTGGCCACGCCGGTGGTCCTCGCCGTATTCCACCACAACCAGGACAAGGTGGCCGAGTTACAGGAGCGCCTCGCGGAGTGCGCCCGGATGGCCGAGCATCAGGTCAACTCCGCGCACTTCGGCAACCGCCCTCCCACCCGGGAGGAGTGCGGCGAGGAGTTGGAGGTGGACGGCTGCGCCGAGCCCATCACCCGGGCCATGCTCCTGGGCAGGCAGAAGCACACCGTTGCCCTCGCTTGCGCTCGCGACGTCCTCACGCGGCTCTGGCCCGCCCCCTTCAGCATCGAGCAGCGCTACCGCTACTACCGGGCCAGCAAGATGGTCGAGACCATCAGCCGCGAGAAGGAGCAACAATTCATCCAAGAAGGTTGTACCGAGAAGCTGCGGGGCACCATCAAGCCCGATATCGTCCTCCACTCGGACTACAACCTCCTCCAGGCCGCACTCATCATCGACCTCAAATTTCCCTGCCCTGCATCCAACGATGCGACATGGCGCTGGTACGACAAGAGAAGTGCTTATAACGGATTGACCCAAGGGCAGGTCTATCAACAGGCGCTGGATGGCGAGGTCTTTCTCCTCACGCCAAAAGGGTTCTTTTGATGAAGGAGCACATTCCCCATATCCGGGTGCGAGCGGACAATGGGTTCCTGGTGGCTCGTGACGGCATCATTCTCTGCTTCTTCATGCGCCGCTCCCACCAAGAGGTTGCGCCACTTGTGTGGAGGGCCCTGCAGACGTATCTCCGAGCCATCCCTCCTGGGGCTTTGAGCGGGTACGTCGCATGCGAAGGGGGGATCCTGCCTCTCGACGATGAGGGCTGGGACGACATCCGTCAGGACATGCTCGAACGCCCCTGCCCGGTCTCTCGCAGCGTCTATCTGAGGGAGCACATCGATCAGGTGGGCAGCTACAACTTCGAGTATTACGGCCGCCGGCTCGATGCGCCCATCTTCGCCCGCGACGAGAACTCCACCTGTGCCGTGAGCTTCACATTCCCCACCGGGTACCTGATGGAGCACGGCGCCGCCCGCATTCGCGCCCTCGCCCTCGAGCTCGCTCACGAGCTGCCCTTCAGCTTCGGCTACGCCAGCCCCGTTCTCGTCGCCCCCAACACTTGGTGGTACGCAGCTCGCGGCGCGGTTCGCGCACTGCGAGACCGCTACCCGGGCCTGGATGTCTATGACATCGAGGAGACCAGTCGACGCCTCGGTACCCGCGCCCGGGGCCCCTACTGGCTCACCTTCCTCGGCCAGCCCCTGCTCGGACAACTCGGGGGACTCGAGAGCCTGCGGCAGCGGCTCCCCTTCCCGGAGATGTCCCTCCAGCCCCTGGATGACGAGCGTGCCCTGCTCACCCTGAGCGAGTGGCCCGACGCCATCGACACCGAGCAGGAACCCATTCCACCCCAGTTCCTCGCCCTCGGCCGGCTGCTCGAGCCATTCATGTACGAGCAGGAGGTCACCGGCTGGTTCTTCCACGACGACAAGGAAGGAATGGAGGACATGCGCCGGTGGATCCGCCGCTTCTGTCCCTGAGCCCCATCCACGGCCTCACCGTTTGCGGCGGCGCGTCTCGCGCTCGTAGCTCTTGAGCTTGCGGTACAGCGTGGTCGCGCCAATGCCCAGCTCCTGTGCGGTGCGTGTCCGGTTGCCTCCGTTGTGCGCGAGCACCGCGAGGATGTACTCGCGCTCCACCGCCTCCAGCGTGCGCACCTCCCCCGTCAGCGCCGGCACCGGCAGCGCCACCCGCACGTCCTCGGGCAGGTCCTCCAGCTCCACCCGAGTGCCCCGCGAGAGCGCCACCACCCGCTCCATCGCGTTGCGCAGCTCGCGCACGTTCCCCGGCCAGTCGTGGCGCTGCAGCTGATCCGCCACCTCCGCCTCCAGCCCCGGTGCCGGACGCCCCTGCTGCCTCGCCGCGTCCACCAGGAACACCCGCGCCATCGGCAGGATGTCCTCGCGCCGCTCCCGCAGCGGCGGCACCGTCAGCTCCACCACCCGCAGCCGGTAGTACAGGTCCTTGCGGAAGCGCCCCGCCGCCACCTCCTCCGCCAACGGCCGGTTCGTCGCCGCCACCACCCGCACGTCGATGGGCCGGTTCGCATTCTCCCCCACCCGCCTCACCTCGCGCTCCTGCAGCGCCCGCAGCAGCTTCGCCTGCATGCCGAGCGGCATCTCCCCAATCTCGTCCAGGAAGAGCGTCCCGCCCGCCGCCGCCTCCAGCAGCCCCACCCGCTCGTGCGTCGCCCCCGTGAAGGCCCCTCGCGCATGGCCGAACAGCTCCGCCTCCAGCAGCGACTCGGTGAGCGCCGCGCAACTGATGGCCACCAGCGGCCCTCCCGCTCGCGCCGACTCCTCGTGCACCAGCTTCGCCACGCGCTCCTTCCCCGTGCCGCTCTCGCCAATGACGAGCACCGTCGCCTCGCTCCTCGCCGCCCGCTGCGCCAGGTCCACCACCCGCCTCATCCCCGGGCTGCGCGCCACCAGCCCTCCTGGCCCTTCCGGCTCGCCCACCACCTGCTCCAGCGCCCGCGTCCGCTCGCGCAGCTTGCGCTCCGTGCGCTTGAGGGCACTCGCCACCTGGTGCAGCGAGGCGTCGAGCACCTCCCCCTGGAAGTACGGCAGGTGCGCCTCCAGCTGGCTCCCCCACTCCTCCAGCGTCCGGCCCGCGAAGTGGCACGCCGCGTCCCCCCGCGCCACGCACCGGTCCTCCAGCACGTAGAGCGGCCGGCCAGCCGCCCGGCTCATGTACCCGCTGGCGAAGCCACACTGCGTCCAGCACGAGGGCGCCTCCGCCCGCCCCAGGTGCAGCAGGTGCTGCTCCGCTTCATACGAGTACTCGACCGTGGCTCCCCGGGGCGCCAGGGGATTGTCATCCCCCGGCCGGATGCGGATCAGCCCCTGCAGGGTGTGGAGGAGCCCTCCGGCCATCTGCCACTCGGCCTCGCTGCTCCATTGGAAGCCGGTGCGCAGCGCCTCCGCCATCCGCCATCCATGGGCGAAGCCGAAGCGCGTCAGCACCGCCCTCGTCCCCGCCAGGCCCAGCATCTCCACCAGCTGCTTGCGCAGCATCCCCATGGCCACCGCGTCCAGGATGAGCGCCCGCTCGCCCGCGAAGCGCACGCCCTCCCGCGGATCCACCTCCAGCAACGTCTCGATACGCAGGTCCCTGGCTCGCATCGGTGACCCTTTCATTTTGGAAGAAGGGTCATTCGTTCCGACCGGCGTGTCCAGCCCCCGCGCTCCCAAACCCTCGGATTTCCTGGGCCCCTGGGCTGGCCCGCGGGTTGCTATATTCTCCCGAGGCCAGGAGGACGCCATGTCGTTCAAACGGGAGACGCTGGAGGACGGCTCGGTTCGGTTGTCGAGCGAGCGGTGCGCCTACATCTACCAGCGGCTGCGCCCGGGCGTGGTGTTCATCCGCATCCTGGGGGACGACAAGGGCGAGCTCGGCGAGGCCCCTCGGGATGAGTTGCGTGAGGACCTGCGCCGCTACGCTCCCATGGAGCTGTTCTTCGAGATGGAGGAGAGCACCGGGGCCAACCTGCCCGTACAGGAGGCGTGGACCGAGTGGTTCAGCCGCCATCGCTCGGAGTTGAAGAACGTGAGCGTCCTCACGCGCAGCAAGTTCATGCACGTGAGCGCCGAAATGGTGAAGCTCTTCTCCCGCACCGGCGAGCTCATCCGCGTCTACCTGGATCCGGAGCCCTTCCTCGAGGCGCTCCAGCGCGCGGCGCCCGATGCCCGGTTCGAGCGCAAGAAATGAGCAATCCCACCAGTGGAGCAGGAGGCTGTATGGGAACAATCCGTCGAGAGGCGTTGGAGTGCGGCGCGGTGCGGCTGTCGAACGAGCGATGCAGCTTCACCTACCAGCGGCCGCGCCCGGGCGTGGTGTTCATGCGCATCGTGGGGCACGACAAGGGCGAGTTCGGCACCGCCCCCATGGACGAGCTGCGCGAGGACATCAGCCGCTATGCCCCCATCGAGCTGTTCGTCGAGATGGATGAGATCACCGGCGCCAACCTGCCCGTGCAGGAAGCGTGGACCGCGTGGTTCAGCACCTACCGTCCGGCCCTCAAGAGCGTGAGCATGCTCACGCGCAGCAAGTTCATGCACTTCACCGCCGAGGTGGTGAAGTTCTTCTCCCGCACCGGCGAGCTCATCCGCGTCTACCTCGAGCCGCAGCCCTTCGAGGAGGCGCTCAAGCGCGCGGCGCCCGACTTCCCGGGGCTCGAGGCCTCCCGGCAGCGCGGCCTGTAGTCACACCACCTCGCCCCGCATCACATCCACCAGCCACTGCCAGTAGGGCGTCAGCGGGTAGCGGAACGAGATCAGCGCGCCCACCAGGGCCCAGCCCCAGGCCGCCCACCAGAGGCGCGGGGCGGGGGGCGCCGAGGCGGGCCGCTCGGCCGCGAGCACCAGGGCGGGCACCACCAGCGGCAGCACGTGCCAGTAGCCGTGCGAGCGGTCCATGAGGGCGACGAGCGCTCCCGAGAGCACGCAGAGCGCCGCCCAGGGGGACCGGTGGCGCAGCAGGTACCCGAAGACCCCGAGCGCCAGGAGGATGAAGGCGGGCGGCGAGGACTTGCCCCGCAGCAGGTGCGAGACGTGCACGGGGTTGTCGGCGGGAATCGTCTCCAGCGTGCCGGAGAGGGCCGCCGCGCTGGCCGTTGCGGTGAGGACGAGCCCCACCGCCACCGCCCCGGACACGAGCGCCCTGCCCCGCCCGGCGCGCCACGCCGCGAGCAGCGCCCAGAGTCCCACCGGAGCGAACACCAGCGCGCGGAAGTGCACCGCCGCGCAGACGCCCAGCAGCACCACGGCGGTGCCGGGCTTCTCCCCACGGAGCGCCAGGAGCGCCCCGGTGCCGGCGAGCACGTAGGCGACATCGAAGAAGCCATTCGCGCCCGAGCCCACGAGCCCGGGCCACAGGAGCAGCGCCCCGCCAGCGAGCGCCCACCGTCCATGCGGCCGGAGCAGGACGAGGCCCAGGACCCCGGCGGCCAGCGCCACCGCGAGCCACAGGAGCGTCATCAGCCGGTGCGCCGTCGCGGGCGCGAGAAACCCCGCGCGCTCCAGCCAGCCCAGCGGCCAGTGCAGGAGCATCCCGAGCGGCGGGTACGGCGCGGTGCGATCGGGAAACAGCCCCTCGTGCTCAGGGCAGGGGAACAGGCCGCGCGCGGCCTCGCCATACGGCTGCCGGTAGATGACGAAGCCCCGCTCCACGAGCGCCTGCGACTCGGCCATGTGCCGCAGGTGGTCCGTATAATGATGGGAGAGGTCCCCACCCGGTGAGGCCAGCAGCGCATGCCCGCCCAGCAGCCCCAGCACGAGCAGGGCCACGAGGGCGGTACCGCGAGAGGGCCTGGGCAGCGAGCGCGCCATGGCCCCTCCCTATCAGAAGGCGCAGAAGTAGAGGCTCTCGGAGTCCTGCGCGAGCAACTCGGCCTTGTCGCCGCGCCGCACGGCCACATTGAAGACATGCCCCTCGTAGCGGCGCATGCCCAGCACCACCACCACCGGCCCCTCCTTGCCCAGCTGGAAGGCCGCCTCCGGGCGCGGCACGCCCACCTCGTCCTTGTCGTAGAGGTTCAGCGGCGACGTCTCACTGCCCGCCATGTCGCCCTTGCTGATGGGGCTCGTCCCGGCCTTCTTGCCCCCGAGGAGCACGGTGAGCTGCCCGCGCAGCTTGCCCGTCTTCGTCAGCAGGAAGCCGAGTCCACCGGCCTCATAGGCCCGCACGTCCTTGCTCGCCGCCGTCTTGCCCTTGGGCAGAGGGGCGCCCAGCGTGTTCGCCGCCACCTCCTTCACCGGCAGGGAGGTGAGCCCCTCGGTGCCACTGGAAGGGAGCACCCAGACAGGGCCCTCGGGCAGCGGCGTGGTGGAGGAGAAGCCGGCGAACGTGGCCACGTTCCCGTCACACCCGTAGAGTTCGTCCGAGGTGCCCAGGTAGGTGCCCTCGCTCGGCCCAGCCGAGGAGACGAGCCGCACCTTCGTGCCCGCGGGCACGGACTTCCACACGTCGGTGAAGAGCACCACCTGGGCCTTCGGGTGCATGGGCGTCCAGTACGCATTGGGCTTCGCGTCGGGCTTCACCGTGGCGAAACCCAACCACCCGGGCAGCCTCTCCCAGCGCGGCTCCGGCAACGGGGCGGGAGCCTGGGCTTTCTGGGCGGCCACTGGCGCCTGCGTCCGGGGCTCCGGAGCCGGGTGCCCATCCGCGAGCGCCACCACCACGAGAACGACGAGAGAGAAGGAGTGCATAGGGGCCGGCAGCCTAACCGCCCGCGGGCCCGATATGCGTGACTCAGCGCTTCTCCAGCTCCTCGGGGTGGAAGACGCGCGAGGCCACGCGGTCCAACACCTCGTCGCCCCACACGAGGCTCGCCTTCGCCAGCCGCTTCATGTCCTTGGCGAAGCCGTTGCCGTCCGGCACCTGGGTGTACTCGCGGCTCAGGAAGAGGCCGCGGTTCTCCCGCTCGTAGTCCACGGTGCCACCGCCGGTGTCCGTGCCCTCACGCGCCTCGGCCTGGAAGCCCTCCAGCACTCCCGGCCTGGGCGGCTCCTTGAAGCGATAGACGAGCGCGCTGCACTCCAGCGTCTTCGTGTCCTCGTGGTACTCGAAATACACCTGTGCCGGGCCCACGGTGATGCCGCCAAAGCCCTGCTCGTTGAGGCCCGGGCTCAGCACCGCGCCCTGCGAGCGCGCGTACCAGCGCAACAGCTCCTGCGCCGACTCGCGCGTCATCACGCCCCCGCTCGGAGGCGGAGGCGGGGCCATTCCCACGGCCGACAGAATCCACTGCAGCATGGCGCGGGGCTCCGTCAGTTGAACTGGCCGGCGCGGGCCTGCTCGAAGGGCACGCGCTGCGGCAGGTACGCATCCCCCAGCCCGTGGGCGCCCGTGATGCCCGAGCCGTGCTCGAAGCGGTGGATGACCGCGCCCCTGCCCCCGTTGCGCACCCACTCGTCGTCCTTGCCCTTGCCGTTGCCCTGGCCGAACCACGTGGGGACGATGTCCTTGTTGTTGACGTAGTGCACGTACTGGGGGCCGTCCGGGAAGTTCGCCGCGGCGCCACCGAAGGTCTCCACCTTCACGTTGCTCAGCAGCCGCTCCACGTCCGCCCTGGACATCCCGTCTTCGATGCGCAGCCGGTTGGCCACGTCATTGAGGGCGCGGCTCGTCACCAGGGCGCCCTGGCTGTGGGCGAACAGGTGCACCGAGCGGCCCGCCTTCAGCTCCGAGTAGACGGTGTCCGCCATGGAGTCCACGGCCGGGTTGTGGCCCTTGTCCAGCTTGTCCTTCACGCACTGGGCGAGGTCCGCCACCATGCCCTCGGTGGCGTTGTGGATGCCGACGACCTTGGCGCCGGTCCGGTCGGCGATCGCCTGCATGCTGTTGAACTGCTGGTCCTTCGTGTTCTGGATGCCGTTGACGTAGATGAACGTCTCGGTGGGGTTGGGGTTGTTGCGCGGGGTGACGCCCGGGATGTCGCTCAGCGCCGTGCCCGGCGGGAACGTCTGGCCCCCGGCGCCCACCAGGTGCCCGTCGAACGCGCGGTCCGGCTTCGAGCCGCCGAAAATCTGGTTGTTCAGGGACCGGACCCTGTTCGAGGCCTTGTCCTCGAAGCCGTCGACGAACTGGCCCACCCGCTGGGTGCCCTCGGACACCGTGTTGGCCACGTTGTTCGCCACCTGCTGCGTCTTCTCGACGGCGTTCTGCGCGCCAGTGCGCACGTTGTTGAAGAGGTTACGGCCGCGCTCGATGATGCTCATGGGGGCTCCGGCGGAAGGGCTCGGGAAAATCCGTTGAGGGATTATCGCGGATCAGCGGCGCGAGTTGCGTCCCCCGCCCCGCCCTCTCCCTCCGTGCGAGCCCCCACACCGCGGGTACGGCCCCAGGCCGCTGGCGCCCCGCGTCAGACGGCCGCGTCGACGGCGCGGCGGATGCGGGACCAGTCGAAGTGGTCGGCGGGGTCCGTCTTGCGGCCCGGAGCCACGTCGCGGTGCCCGAGGATGTTCTTCTTGGGCACCCGGTAGCGCCGGGACAGGTAAGGCACCAGTTGCTCCAGCGCGAGGTACTGCGCCTCGGTGAAGGGCGTCTGGCCGGTGCCGTCGTTGGTGATTTCGATGCCGATGGAGCGCGCGTTGACACTGGGCTCCGTCTCGCCGTGCAGCGAGGAGCGGCCCGCGTGCCACGCCACCTGGCTGTCCGGCACCAACTGGTACACGGTGCCATCGGGGCCCACGAGGTAGTGCGCGCTCACCCGGTTGGAGCCGCGGACCCAGCGCAGCGTGGCCAGGTCCACCCGCGCGCTGTTGGTGGCGGTGTGGTGCAGGACGATGGCGTCGATGGCCACGCCCCGGCGGGACTCCTGGTTCCGCGAGGGCTTGGACACCACGGCCGGCTTCTTCACGGGCACCAGCGCCTTGAGGAGCGCGGCGCGCGTTTGAGGCCCGTACTCGCCGTCCGCGGTGAGCCCCCAGTCCTTCTGGAAGCGCGTGAGGGCCTGCTTCGTCCTCGAGCCGAAGTCCCCGTCCGCCTTGCCGCTCAGGTACGCGAGCTGGATGAGCACCGCCTGGAGCCGCTGCACGTCCGGGCCCTTGCTGCCCTCGGACAGGAGGGCCTCGGGCAGCTCCGGGCCGCCGGGTGGGCTGAAGGCGCTGACAGAGGAGCCGAGGGCGGTGGCATTCGACGTGGCCATGCACCGGATTATCGCTCCGGGCCGACATGGCCTCCCCCGGGGCCGGGCACGCGTGTTGTCTCCCGGACGTCCGCCCCGGCGCCTGCACGGTCGCTCGGCCTGTTCCGCTTGGACGGACTAGTCCTGATTTTGTAGATTGGTTCAACTTCATGAACACGCGCTCAACCTCACGCGGAAAACCCCAGTCGATGCGGATGCGGATGAAGGAGGAGGCGCGGGCCGCCATCCTCGATGCCGCGGAGCAGGTGCTGGCCGAGCAGGGGCAGGCCGCGCGCATGGACGACATCGCCGCGCGCGTCGGAGTCTCGGTCGGGACGCTCTACAACTACTTCGAGGACCGGCAGCAGCTGCTGGAGGCCCTGCGTGACATGCGCGGGCGCGAGCTGCTGGCCCTGCTCGACGCGGAGCTGGAGCGCAGCCTCCAGACGCCCTACCGCACGCGGCTGCACGGGTTCCTGCGCTGCATCCTCGAGCACTCCCGGACGCACTTCCGGCTGTTCTCCCTCCTGCTGGAGGACATGCTCCAGCGCGGCCCTTCCCGGGAGGGGGACATGGACCGCCACCTGGAGATGTGGCGCGAGGTCTCCCTCCGCCTCGAGCACCTCGGCCAGCAGGGCGTGAAGGAAGGCGCCTTGCGGCCCGAGGACGCCAGCCACTACCCGGCGATGCTGCTGGACATGATGCAGGGCCTCGTCCTGCGCCAGCTCCTCGCGAAGCAGCCCGCGCCCGCCGACGAGCTGCTCGCGCCGCTGCTGCGGTGCTTCCTGGAAGGCGCCGCCCCCCGCTGAGCCCCCCTTTTCCCCTGTCGTCCATCCCCCGAGGAGCAGCCCCATGAGCCTGCTGGACCACTTCGACTTCTTCCACCCCGACGTCCACAACAACCCCTACCCCTACTTCGCCGAGCTGCGCGAGAAGGCGCCCCTCTTCTGGACGAAGAGCCTCCAGGCCCACGTGCTCAGCCGCTACGAGGACGTGGCGTACGTCCTGAAGAACCCCGCCCTGTTCTCCTCCGTGGACATCCGCGTCAACGGCATGCGGCAGGAGGAGCGCATCGAGCTCGGGGAGCTCAGCTCGGTGACCAACCTCGTCAACTCGGATCCCCCCATCCACACGCGGCTGCGCGGCCTGGTGAGCCGCGCCTTCCTGCCCAAGCGCATCTCCGAGATGGAGCCCCGCGTGCGCGAGCTGTCCCGCGGGCTCGTCGCGGAGATGACCGCCCAGGGCGAGTTCGACTTCATGGAGGGGCTGGCCTCGCCCCTGCCCGTCACCATCATCGCGGAGATGCTCGGCATCGAGATCTCCCGGCGCCGCGACTTCAAGCGCTGGAGCGACTCGCTCATGTCCGCCACCGCCGAGTCCCTGCGCACCGGGAAGATGTCGGAGGAGGCCACCCGCAATGCCGCGGAGATGTTCGCCTACATGAAGGAGATCGCCGAGAAGCGCCGCGGCGAGCCCAAGGGCGACCTCATCTCCCTGCTCGTCCAGAGCAGCGAGGGCGTGGAGGCCCTGAGCCCCGGGGAGGTGAACTCCTTCGCCGTCCTGCTGCTGATCGCCGGCAACGAGACGACGACCAACCTGCTCGGCAACAGCCTGCTCGCGCTCATCCGCCACCCGGAGCAGTACGAGTGGCTGCGCAACAACCCCTCGCGCGAGGCCTGCGCCGCCGTGGCCGAGGAGACGCTGCGCTACGACTCGCCGGTGGTGGGGCTGATGCGCCGCGCCACGCAGGAGGTGGAGCTGAGCGGCGGGAAGGTGCCCGCGGAGTCGACGGTGATGGCGCTGGTGGCGTCCGCCAACCATGACCCGCGCAAGTTCCCGGACCCGGAACGCTTCGACCCGAGGCGCGACACCAACGGCACGCTCTCGTTCGGCCACGGCATCCACTTCTGCCTCGGGGCCCCGCTGACGCGCCTGGAGGCCCCGGTGGCGCTCCAGGAGTTGATGGAGCGCGCCCCGCGGCTGGGCTTCGCCTCGCGCCAGCCCGAGCGCATCGACTACGGCGGCTCGTTCTTCCTGCGCGGGCCCCGCTCGCTCTGGCTGCGCAAGAGCTGAAGAAACCCTCACCCGGGAGAACACACCCATGACCCCTGAAATCAACCTCAAGGCCCCTGAGTTCCGGGCCGACCCGTACCCGACCTATGTCCGCTTGCGGAAGGAGTCGCCGGTCGTCGTCATCCAACACCCGATCTTCGGCAAGACCTACTACCTCACGCGCTACGACGATGTCGTGAGCTCCTTCACGGATCCACGCCTCGCCAATGACCGCCGCAACGCAGTAGGGGGGAAGGATCCACTGGACCGCTGGTGGGTGCCCAAGCTGTTCCGCATCTTCCAGAAGAACATGCTCTCCAGCGACGCGCCCGATCACCGCCGCCAGCGAGACCTCGTGCACAAGGCCTTCACCCCCCGGCGGGTCGAGGAGATGAAGCACACGGTGGAGAAGATCGTCGGCGAGCTGCTCGACGCGGCCGAGAAGAAGCAGAGCGTCGACCTCATCGCCGACTTCGCGCTCCCCCTGCCCCTGACGGTCATCTCGGAGATGATGGGCGTTCCCGAGGAGGATCGGCTGACGTTCCACCGGCAGATGGGCGGCCTGTTGGACAACCTCACCGGCCCCATGGGGTTCCTGCTTCAGACCCCCAACGCCTTCAACATGATGCGCTTCTTCCGCAAGCTCATCCACCTGCGCCGTGCCGAGCCTCGGGATGACCTGCTCACGGCGCTCGTGCAGGCGGAGGAACAGGGGGATCGCCTCAGCGAGGACGAGCTCATCTCCATGATCTTCCTGCTGCTGCTGGCGGGGCATGAGACCACGGTCAACCTCATCGGCAACGGGACGCTGGCGCTGCTGCAGCACCCCGAGCAGCTCCAGAAGCTGCGCGAGCATCCCGAGCTGATCGGCTCCGCGGTCGAGGAGCTACTGCGCTACGGCAACCCCGTCGAGCAACCCTCGCCGCGCTTCGCGAAGGAGGACATCCACCTGGACGGGCACGTGATTCCGCGGGGCTCCACGGTGATGGCCCTGCTGGCCTCGGCGAACCGGGATGAGTCGGCGTTCGAGAACGCGGACAAGCTCGACATCACCCGCAAGCCCAACCGCCACGTGGCCTTTGGCCTGGGAGCGCACTACTGCCTGGGGGCGCCGCTGGCGAGACTGGAGGGCACCATCGCGCTCCAGCATCTGGTGCGGCGCTTCCCGGAAATGAAGCTCGCCGTGCCCGAGGCAAAGCTGCGCTGGCGCGGCTCCATCGGGCTGCGCGGGCTCAAGGCCCTGCCCCTGCGCCTGTCGCCGTCCGAAGCCCAGGCCGCCGTGCGCGAGGCCGCGTAGCCCCATTCCCACTCTGGCCCCGCGGCGCCGCGCGTCGCTCTGCGCGTGCGCCGCACCCGTCTCATGCTCCGCGAAGCCTCAACACCCTGCGCCCTGGGGGGCGCTCGCACCGGGGTCAGGCTCGCACCTGCGTCAGGACGCCGTACTGCGCCCTCTCGCTTGGCTCCAACAATGGCTCTTTGTCGCAACGTTCAGAGTCTGGAGTGCCTACTTTCAAGTCAACCCAGGGCTCGGCGACGAAATGACCCGACTGCCGTCAGCACCGTGCGGTTCGTCTCCATCCCGGAGAGGCGCAGAGCCCCGCCAAGCTCTCGGAATCACAGGCTTTTTCAGATTTCTAGAAAAAGATTCCCGGCGAGACGCAACTTCTTCGGCCCCTTGTGCGACAACCAGGGCAAAGGTTGCACCTCAGCCCCTCTGCAACCACCCAGTAAAATTCTACTCAGGAGAATTCCCATGGTCGGCGCACCCAAGGCTCCCGCTGGTCGTTTTGGCATCACCTCCCTGCCCCGCACGACGGTCGCCGAGACCACGACGCCCACGGCTCCGACGACCGGCACGCCGGTGGAGCAGACGAAGAGCACGGGCCGCGACAACAACCCCGTGCTGCGCTCCCTGAGGACGGACTGCTTCGAGGGCCATGGCGTGCAGGGCAAGGGCCTGGCGCTGGGCCACCTGAAGCGCGCGGCCAGGGCGGAGAAGCCGACCGAGGCGAAGCCGCAGGAGGCCCTCCAGAAGCTGGTCGACAATTTCAAGAAGCTGCTCGAGCAGCTGCTGGCCCAGCTGGGCCAGCAGACCCAGCCGCAGCCGGCCCCCGTGCCTGGGAACACCGGCATCGTGCCCCCGGGTGCGGTGACGCCTGGGAACACCGGCATCGTGCCCCCGGGCGTGTGAAGGACCCCGCGTCGACCTCCGCCATCTGCGCAGCCCATGCTCCACGTTGAGGGGTGATGGGAGCAGCTGAGCCTGTTTCAAAATCACCGCCGCAGGTAGCGCCTCTCTCGGGGTGCTCCCGCGGCGGGGCGCAGTGCTCGGGAGCGCGACCGACGCCTACGGCCGCGTGAGAGGCCATGACGGCCTCTATGTCGTCGGAAGGCGGGAAGACGAACTGGCCGGGCCTGCCCAGGTGGACCGAGCCGGTGAGGTAGAGCGGCTTGTCCGGAGCGCCCGGGCGCATCACCTCCCAGAGAAACGCACGCCGGTGCCGCCCGCTACCCGTTCCACCCCATGCGCTCCTCCAGGAGGAGGCGTGGGGGTCCCTTCCACGTGGCCGCCGGCGGGAGTTCCACCGGCATATCGCGCTCTCAGTTCCGCCTCCAGATGAGCAGCCCCGGCGGGTCCAACGGCGGCGTGGATGTCGTCCACTTCCGCCCCGCCGGGGATCCCCTCACCCCTCACCCCTCGACGTGAAGTACGAGTACCCCTGACGGCGGCTCAGAGGTTCGTGTCGGAGTGGAACGACATCCTGTAGCCGAACTTCATGGTCGCGCCCGCGCTGAGGCTCGTGCCACCGCTGCAGGCATTGACGTTCTTGATCGCCACGCCGTAGTCGTGGACATAGATGCCGCCCGCCGAGTAGTTCTGGCGGATGACCGTCGTGTGGTCAGGCGGAGTCCAGCCCGCGCCGATGATGGGCGTGAGCTTGAAGCGAGAGCCGTCGTTCAGGTTGTAGTCGAACTCGTAGAAGCGGAGCGTCGCGGGCGAGTAGCTGTTGGTGCTGCTCCACCACCGGATGGACTGCGTCCCGGTCGCCGCGACGAAGTCCTTCATCGTGTTCGCCCCCACGGTGACGGTGCCGTCCGAGCCACACACCGCATCGGCATCCAGCATGCCCGTGCTGGCCTTGAACCACCGGTGGTGCCCGCCGTTGTGGCCGTAGAAGTTGTTCGAGAGGCCAATGCTCGAGAATGGACCGGAACCGTTGACGCGCGCGTACAAGTCGTAGGTGAGGGTGAGGGTGTAGCTGTCGCGCGGAATCCCGTAGGTCACCATCCACTCGAGCCGCGAGTCAATGCTCGGGCTGGGGTTGGCATCCCAGACGCTCGCGTAACCCGCGTTGTTGAGCGTCGTGAGGTTGGTCTCGCCGTGTCTGAAGTCGGCCTTCGCCTGGTAGAGGAAGAAGCCGTTGCCGGAATCGTAGCTGCCCGCCCCGACGAAGTTCGTCACGCCAGACAGCTCGGCCGCCATGCCGTTGACATTGCCGTCGTCGGCGTTGACGTTGCCGAGCCCGAGCAACAGCTGCGTGCCGCTGCCCTGGATGTTGGCGCCGTTGGCACCCGGCAGCATCGCGTTCGGCGCCCAGTTGTACGAATTGCGGATGTTGGTGAAATTGAAGTTGCCGGACGAATCCACCTGCAGCGGCCAGATGCCGCGGATGAATCCGCTGCCACCGTTGGTCGGGCCGCTCGTCGGGCCGGTGAAGTCGAACCAGATCAGCAACTTCCTCGAAATCACGATGCGGTCGCCCGTCGCCATCATGCCGCCGCGGGCGGTCCTCGGGTCCGTGGTCACGGTGCTGCGGTCCGCGGTCGTCACGAGCCAGTTCGCCCGAGTCTGGGTGATGGCCCCGTCGAGCACATCCACCGTGACCGTGTTGCCGTCATCGAGCGTGAGGGTGTACCGGTAGCCGCCGAATTCGGCGAGCCCGGAGTGTTGCTCGCCGATGGTCTCGATGGCCTCCCCCATGTCGAGCGCCTCTGGAGCACAGCCGTTCACAGCACCGAGCAACAGGGTGGTCAGCACAGACGAACGAAACATCGGACGCCTCGACATCGGCATTGGAAACCCTCCACGGACGACCGCTTTGACTTGAAGAAAGCCAGCGGGGGCTCAGTGACAGAGCACCGTGCCCTTGTCCGTCCAGGTCTGGCCGGCGATGGGGACGAACTCCCAGTCGTAGCTGGAGGCGTGCAGGTTGAGCTTCAGCACACCCCAAGTGCTGGCGTTGCGCACCGCGCTGTTGGTGGGCTGCGTGTTGGTGAAGGCGCGGAGCGACGTGCCGCCCGTGCCGACGACGAATTGGACGATGCCATTCGTCTTGAGGTTGCCGGCCGCGTCCTGCGGCTTCCAGCGCTCGTAGTTGTGATCATGCCCCGTGAGGATGAGATCGGCGCCGGCCGCATCGAGCGTCTGCCACAGCGGCTGCACGGCGGTGTTGTTGCCGTGAGAGCCCGAGCTGAAGCGCGGGTGGTGCCAGTAGGCGAGCGTACAGGTGCGCGGGTTGGCGGCTAGATCCTGCCGCAGCCACTGCTCCTGCGGAGAGCCCACGTCGCAGCCGCCCACCGCGGTGCAGTTGCTGTTGAGCACCACGATGTGCCAGCTGCCCAGGTTGTAGCTGTAGTAGCCCTTGCTCGGGTCCCCCGCGGCCGCGCCGAAGTAGCCGTAGTAGCCCGTCGCACCCGAGGTGTAGTACTCGTGATTGCCCGGGCTGGGCTTCATGCGCGCCTTGTGGCGTCCCCACACCGGATCGAAGCAATTGGCGAACTCCGTGGGGGTGCCGTTGGTGTAGGCAATGTCCCCCAGCAGCGCGATGGTGCCCGGCAGGCCGTCCAGCAGCACGCCCGTATCCGTGTCCTGGGTGGTGCTGCAGTTGCCGATGTCCCCCGCCGCCAGGAGGACGGGGTCCGTGGCGGACTCCTGCGGCAGGTACGTCACCGACAACCTGGGCCGGTAGGAGATCGTGGCCGACTCACTCGAGGCGAGGTCCACACCATCGGTGTTGGCGCTGCTCGCGAGGATGATGCCGAAGTTGCTGGACGGGGTGTCCAGCCACTGCTGGACCCGGGCAATGCCCGCGCTGTTGAGCGTGAGGCTGTACGTCCCGGCAGCGCTCGCGGAGAGGGAGCCGAGCACCGTGCTGCTCCGATCGCTCGCGCCCTTGGCGCCGGCCACCTCCCAGGTGGTGGTGCTGTTGGCGCGCTGCCAGGTGGCGGAGGCCTCGTCCCAGGCGCGGGTGAGGGCGTAGGCCGAGTAGGTGCTGGCGCTCGCGTTGGTGACCTGGAAGGTGATGACGGCCGAGTCGATGGTGCTGCCGGCGGGAATCCCCGAGAGGCTCCACTTCACGAGCGCGGAGACGTCCTTGCCGCTGCCGACGGGCTCGTCCCCATCCGCGAACAGGGTGACGTTGGAGCCGTAGAGAGTGGTGGGGGCGTTCTCGAAAAGCGTGGTGTCACGTGTCCCCGTATAGCTGTTGACCCCGTCCTGGAATGACACGGTGACCGGGTTGGAGACAGCGCCCTCCACCGAGGCAGGCATGGGCACCTCCTCGGAAGCGTCCGGTTCCGGGGCGTCCGGGCCCGAGCAGCCCACTCCGGCGCCCAGGGCCACCGCGACCCCCGTGGCACCCCACAGCAACAACGAACGGCGCCAGTACGACGGCCGAGCAGACCTTCCACGCAACATCGACATGAGTTCTCTCCTGGTGGCGGCAGTCCACGCAGCTCGTGCGGTTCAACCCGGCGCTCACGATGGGCAAAGTGTCGGACTTCGGCTTTTCCCACGCCTCAACCTGGATTTCAATGGATTCATTGAAAACGATAATTCCATGTGTATCTTGATATCTGACGTGCACCCCCATCGCGCGTCCTGGCAGGATTCCTAGTCGGCCCAGGGCAGCCCTTCCGTGTGTTGGACGAGGGCCTCCTCCCGGGTCCACCCGAGCAGGCCGGTGGCGGACTTCGCGGGGTACCAGTACCGCTCACCCTTGCGCGGCGAGGACCGCCGCAACCCGGTGCTTCTGGTGCTCCATGGAGGCCCGGGCTCACCGTACTCGGTGTTCACGCCCCTGCTGCGCTCCTGGGAGCGCTCCTTCACCGTGGTCCAGTGGGACCGGCGGGGGGCGGGCAAGACGCTCGGCCGCAACGGCAAGGCGCACTGTGGGGAGATGAGCTTCGACCGGATGGTGGAGGACGCGATCTCCCTGAGTGAATTCCTGCGCGCGCACCTCGAGCAGCCGAAGCTGGTGCTCCTCGCCAGCTCGGCCGGAACGCCGATCGGCCTGCGGCTCGTCCAGCGCCGCCCCGACCTCTTCGCCGCGTTCGTGGGGACCGACCTCAACGTCGGAATGGCCGCCATGGAGGCCCAGGCGTTCCCCACCCCCCTCGCCTGGGCGCGAGCGGCGAAGGACGGCAAGGCGCTGGCCCTGCTCGAGCGGATGGGGGCCAGCCCCGCCCACTGGGACGTGGCCTCGTTCAACCAGTTGATGCGGCTGCGGGACAGGACGGTCACGGCCGGCCGCGGAGTGGCAGCACGGCCTGCGCGACGAGAGGGATGCCATCTCCGGCCTGAACTTCTCCACGGAGCAGCTCTTCGCCGAGCTGCGCGCATTCGACGCGCGCACGCTGGGGCGCCGCTTCGAGGTTCCCTTCTTCGTGTTCCAAGGGGAGGCGGACGTCTTCACCCCCGCAGCCGCGGCGCAGGCGTACGTCTCGGAGGTGGAGGCACCGGTGAAGCACTTCGGGCTGCTACCGGACTCGGGTCACCTGGGCGCCTTCGTCCAACCGGAACCCTTCCTGGCCCTGCTGCGCCGGCACGTCCTGCCCGTGGTCGCCGCGGCGCCGGCGCCGGCCGGAGCCATACAGGCCGACTGAGCTGTTCCGCCCAGGACCCTGTACACAGTGTGGCGGCACGCCCGTGCGAGAGCTCCGGATCGGTGTGACCCAGCACCCGCCCCGGCCTCTTCTCCCCTCTCCACGGTCCGCGGACGAGCTGCGCGGATTACAGCTTAGTCAATTCTTCCTGGTATTTATCGTGGGCCGAGCACTACGCTCCGCGGAGCCCCTCAAAGGAGGGGGCTTGAATGACCCAGACACGTAGACCCTTCGCTGCCCGAGTTGCCCTGCCGCTCTCACTGGCCTCCCTGGCGCTCCTGGCCCCGGCCTGTAATGTCGATGTGGACAAGGAGGACGGGCTCGACACCGTCGATGAGGCCCTGGTCGCCAGCCCGTTCATCGCCTACAGCGCGGACTCGTACTTTCGCAAGCCGCTGCCGACCACCGGGGTGCCGGTGGCGACGGACTCCGCCACGGGCATCAATTACGCCAAGGCGAATGACCCGTATTCCTACCCGCGCATCCGCGGCGTCGGTGGCAACGGCTGGGGCATGGGCTTTGGGATCGGCACCTGCACCGATCCCATCTTCAAGATCGCGTCCACCGGCAACGTGCCCGCGTCCCAGGAGCACCTGAAGACGGTGGGCTTCCACGCGCCCCTGTCCTTCATCAACAGCATCCCCGACAACAACGACGCGCCCATCGTCGTCATCGACCGGTGCGGCACCTCCGCGCGCCCCGGTGGCCTCACCGTCTGGGCCGCCAACGTCATCGCGTCCGGCAACATCCTCACCAGCTCCGCGTCCGGCACCATCACCGCGGGCTCGTTCGCGCACAACACCAACGGGCTGGACCGGCGCAACCCGCGCTCCAACTCGCAGCTCAACGAGCGCAGCCGCGGCGCCATCCCCGACGCCATGGTCATCCGCAACGACTTGCTGGCCGCCGCGGAGCAGGGCGCCAACGGCGGCACGCTCGGCCACGTGCTCCACATGTTCTGGGTGGAGACGAAGACGGCGTCGGGCTACGCGCACCCCATGGTGGGCGCGGAGGGCAGCAAGTTCGGCTGGGGCGCGGAGGGGCAGCGCATCCGCCTGAAGGAGTCCTGGACGCCTCCGGCGGCGTGCACCGGCCCGGGCCGCGTCATTGCCAGGACGTTGCAGCGCTACGGCGCCTACCTCGGTGACAACTCGGGCTCCGGCTCGGGCATCAAGGCGCAGCAGGGCTCCACCTACCCGGGCCTCACCCAGGATGTGCTCGCCCCGTGCGTCACCTGGAACGACTTCGAGTTCCTGCCGCCCGGCTGGGACGGGTGAGGGAGAAGGGAGGGGCCCCAGCCGGCCGGGCGCCCTGGTCCACTCGCGGCGTACGCTCCTTCTTCGCATCGGCGCGGACCACCGCGTTCCCCCGCCGACCGCCCTGCCCCAGCGCGAGCCCCTGCGCTCCCAGAGGCCCGAGGCTTCGCGAAAAAAACTACGCCGGTAAATAAGGCCTGACCTCCGAGGTGTTGTCCGAGTAGGGACATAGGAGGTAGTGCCATGGCCCGTACCACGAGCCACCCGCCAGCAAGCAAGCAGGTGGGATTGGAGAACCGGCGCCGGAAGTG